>NZ_AZUR01000001.1:3785000-4115000 GCF_000527175.1 Pseudogulbenkiania sp. MAI-1
TGGTAGAGGTGCAGCATGGCGATGACGGATGCTTGGAAAAGAAGGCATTCAGTGTACCATCCGGGAACCGCTGCTCCGTCACTGCGTCACATCGCAGTCTTCGCCTTCGGGAACCATCATGCCGACGTACACCATCATCAAACACGCCCACATGGGCTGCGCCTACCTGTCCATCCTGCTGTTCACCGCGCGCGGCGCGCTGATGCTGGCGGATTCGCCGCTGCTGCAAGCCAGGCCGCTGCGCATCCTGCCGCACGTGATCGACACCCTGCTCTTGACGCTGGGCATCACGCTGGCCGTGCTCGCCCACTTCCTGCCCACCCAGCAGGACTGGCTGATGGCCAAGATCGTGCTGCTGTTGGTCTACATCGGGCTCGGCACCGTGGCGCTCAAGCGCGGGCGGACCAAGACCATCCGTACCACGGCCTTCGCCGCCGCGCTCGCCACCGTGTTGTGGATCGTGCTGATCGCCAAGACCAAGATGATCTGGCCGCTGTAATCCCCCGCTTCGGCCGATCCGAGCAGAAAGCTTGGCCGAAGCTTGACCCAGAGCAATGGCGGCCCCGCTCCACTCTGCTACTGTCCCCCGGTTTACGTTTCCTGGCGCAAACCGATCATGACCCTGCCCGAACTGGTCTGCCCCGCCGGCAGCCTGCCCGCCCTCAAGGCGGCGGTCGACAACGGTGCCGATACCGTCTACTTCGGCCTCAAGAACGACACCAACGCCCGCAACTTCGCCGGGCTCAACTTCGACGACAACAGCGCGCGCACCGGCATCGACTACGCCCGCGCGCGTGGCCGCAAGGTGCTGATGGCGATCAACACCTACGCCCAGGGCGGCAACGTGGCGCGCTGGCACCGCGCCGTGGACGAAGCCGCCGACCTCGGCGTCGACGCCGTGATCCTGGCCGACCTCGGCCTGATGGACTACGCCGTGCGCCGCCATCCCGACTTGCGCCTGCACCTGTCGGTGCAGGGCTCGGCCACCAATTACGAGGCGATCAACCTGGCGCGCGAGCTGTTCGGCATCCGCCGCGCGGTACTGCCGCGCGTGCTGACGCTCGATCAGGTGCGCCACGTCATCGAGCACACCGAGGTCGAGATCGAAGTGTTCGGCTTCGGCAGCCTGTGCGTGATGGTGGAAGGGCGCTGCCTGCTATCGTCCTACGCCACCGGCGAATCGCCCAACACCCACGGCGTGTGCTCGCCGGCCAAGTACGTGCGCTGGGAGCACGGCGACACCGCGCTCGACGCCCGTCTCAACGGCGTGCTGATCGACCAGTACGGCAAGGACGAGCCGGCCGGCTACCCGACGCTGTGCAAGGGCCGCTTCGACGTGCAGGGCGACACCTATTACGCGCTGGAAGAGCCGACCAGCCTCAACGTGCTGGCCATGCTGCCGCAGATCATCGACATCGGCGTGGCCGCGATCAAGGTCGAAGGCCGCCAGCGCAGCCCGGCCTACGTCGCCCAAGTGACGCGCACGCTGCGCGCCGCGCTCGACGCCGCCGGACGCGAGGGGCAGCGCTTCGGCGTGCGCCCGGCCTGGCAGCAGGAACTGGCCAAGATGTCCGAGGGCCAGCAGCAGACGCTGGGCGCCTACAACCGCCCGTGGAAATGAGGGAGCCGACCACCATGACCCCACTCAATCTCAAACTCACTCTCGGTCCCGTGCTGTTCTTCTGGTCGCGCGACGAGATCTTCACCTTCTATAGCGAAGCCGCCAGCTGGCCGGTTGATAGCATCTACCTGGGCGAAGTGGTGTGCTCGCGCCGCCAGCAGCTGCGCACCCAGGACTGGATCGGGCTCGCCCACGACCTGGCCGAGGCCGGCAAGGAAGCGGTGCTGTCGAGCCAGGCGCTCTTGGAGAGCGAATCCGACCTCAAGCGCCTGCGCAAGCTGATCGACAACGGCGTCGTGCGCATCGAGGCCAACGACCTCGGTGCGGCGCGGCTGGCGCGCGAACGCGGCGTGCCCTTCGTCGCCGGGCCGCACCTCAACGTCTACAACGGCGAGACGCTGGCGCTGATGCAGCGCCTCGGTGCCTATCGCTGGCTGCCGCCGGTGGAGATGGACCGCGCCACGCTGGCCGAAGTGCTGGAACACGCGCCGGCGATCGAAACCGAGGTGTTCGCCTGGGGCAAGCTGCCGCTGGCGTTCTCGGCGCGCTGCTTCACCGCGCGCCATTACAACCTGAGCAAGGACGACTGCCAGTTCCGCTGCCTGGACCACCCCGACGGCCTGACGCTGGCCACGCGCGAGGGACAGGACTTCCTCACCATCAACGGCATCCAGACCATGTCGGCCGGCTGCCAGTCGCTGCTGGCACACCTGCCGGCCATGGCCGCGGCCGGCGTGAACGCGGTCCGCATCAGCCCGCAGTCCGTCCATACCGCCGACGTGGTGCAGGCCTTCCGCGCCGTGATCGACGGCCAAGCCAGCGCCCGGCCGGCCCCGGCCGGCCTCGCCAACGACGGCACGCTGGTCGATGGCTACTGGCTGGGCCAGCCCGGCATCGTCAACTCGCAAGGAGCAGAACATGCGCGTGCCTGACCTGACCATCCCCACCCGCCTCGCCCGACTCTTGAGCAAGCTGCCGGCCACCCCGCCGGCCTGGCTGTTGGTGACCAGCCTCAACCAGCTGGTCAAGCGCGGCGTGCTGCCGGCCGACATGGAGCTGCTCTCCGGGCGCCGCTTCGAGGTGCGCCTCGTCGACGCCGGCGTCAGCCTGCGTTTTGCCGCCGACGCCCGCCGCTTCACGCTGGACCGCCAGCCCGGCGAGCCCGACCTGCGCCTGTCGGCCAGCGTCGCCGACTTCGCGCGCATGATGCTGCGCGAGGAAGACCCGGACACGCTGTTCTTCAACCGCAAGCTGGTGATTGAAGGCGACACCGAGCTGGGCCTGATCGTCAAGAACCTGCTCGACAGCGTCGACTGGCACGACACCCCGCTCGCCCGCTTCATGGCCGGCTGAGCCGCCCTCCCCGGCCCGGAAGACACCGTCCTGCGGCGGCGTCTTCCCGGGTGCATCCCCTCCTGAACCGGCCCGCTCGCCGGCCGGACAAAAACTATCACTGGTTAAAACGCATCGCCTTGCTATGCTCAAAGCATTCCCCGGTTCGTGAGGGGAGCCGCCACCGTGGGCGCGCCCTCTCTTCCCGGATCTGAACATGGCCACCAACGCAGGGCACACTGCGCGGCCCGGACAGGAGGTGCTCCATGCGTTTCCCGAAGCGACTGACCGGCCTGCTGCCCGACCCGGGGATGTTGCGCGGCATCCTGCTCCCCATCGGCCTGCTGTTCTTCCTGACGGCCGGCGGCTCGCTGCTGGTCGCCGAGCTGATCGCCCGCCAGGACCAAGACCTCGCCCGGCAGCGCTTCGATCACCAGGCCAACCAGATGGAAGCCGCCATCAGCGAACGCATGCAGTCCTACCAGCTGGTGCTCAACGGCGTGGTCGGCCTGTTCCAGGCGTCGGACGAGGTGAGCCGGCAAACATTCGACGACTATCTCGGCAACCTCAGGCTGGAGCAGCACTATCCCGGCATTCTGTCCGTCGGCTACGTCGACAAGCTCTCCGCGGCGGATCTGCCGTCCTACCAGAACCGCATGCAACGGGAACAACCGGGGTTCCAGCTGCACCCGGACACGCCACGCGCCGACTACACCGCGATCCGCTACCTCTATCCCCCGTCCAAGCGCAGCGTGCCGGTGCTGGGCCTGGACATGTCCACGGAAACGGCCCGGCGCACCGCCATGAACCGGGCACGCGACAGCGGCGAGCCGGCGATGACGGGCAAGGTCGCACTGATGCTGAAGAGCGAGCCCAAGGACGAGAACTCCTTCCTGATGTACTGGCCGCTGTACCGCAAGGACCACCCGGCCGATACCGTCGGCGAACGCCGCGCCGCGCTGGTCGGCTGGGTGTTTGCGGCCTTCCGCATCGATGACCTGATGCGGGGGATTTTCGGCGATGCGGCGCCGCAGCTCGACCTGCGCATCTATGACGGCAGCCGCCCCACCCCCGCCAGCCTGATGTTCAGTACCAGCCGGCAGAGCGTAGGCCTGTATCATGTGCAACGCCGCTATCGCCTGGATGGCCGTCAGTGGCTGCTGGACATTTCCAGCAACCCCGAGCTGGACCGCAGCGTGGCCAGCACCCGCTCTCTCTGGGTGATGGGACTGGGGGTGCTGGCCAGCCTGCTGCTGAGCGTGTTCATCGGCAGCATCCTGCTCGCCCGCCGCCGCGAAGCCGCCCTCAGCGCCGCCAGCGCGCTGGCCGCCAGGAAACGCGAGGAGCACTTCCGCGCCGTGATCCAGTCGGCGCCCAACGCCATGCTGGCGGTCGACCAGCAAGGCATCATCACCATGAGCAATCCGGCCGCGGTGCGCTATTTCGGCTACCAGCCGGCCGAATTGCAGGGCCAGACCATCGAGATGCTGCTGCCGCAGCGCTTCCGAGCCCATCACCCGATGCTGCGCCAGGCCTTCAAGGCCGATTCCAAGCCACGCCAGATGGGCGAGGGGCGCGAGCTGTTCGCCTTGTGCAAGGACGGGCGCGAGATTCCGGTCGAGATCGGGCTCAGCACCATGCTGACCGAGGCGGGAGTGCAGACCGTCTGCTCCATCATCGACATTTCCGAGCGCAAGCTGGCCGAGCAGCGCCTGCGCGAACAGGCC
Source organism: Pseudogulbenkiania sp. MAI-1 (assembly GCF_000527175.1). Lineage (NCBI taxonomy): Bacteria > Pseudomonadati > Pseudomonadota > Betaproteobacteria > Neisseriales > Chromobacteriaceae > Pseudogulbenkiania > Pseudogulbenkiania sp. MAI-1. The sequence goes on from NZ_AZUR01000001.1 coordinate 3,789,681, forward strand.
GAGCAGATCTCCCGCGCCAACCGCTACAAGACCGAATTCCTGGCGACGATGTCGCACGAACTGCGCACCCCGCTCAACAGCATCCTGATCCTGGCCGACCAGCTGGCGGAAAACCGCCAGGGCAACCTCACCGCCAAGCAGGTGGAACACGCCAACATCATCAACCGCTCCGGCAAGGACCTGCTGGCACTGATCAACGACATCCTCGACCTGTCCAAGATCGAGGCCGGGCGCATGACGCTCAACCGCGAGAAAGTGCAGGTCAGCGAGCTGATCACGACCCTGCGCCAGAACTTCCTGCCGGTGGCGGAAAACCGTCAGCTCGCGTTCCAGACCACCAAGGAAGAGAGCGCCAGCGACGTGGTGGTCACCGACTCCACCCGGCTGTTCCAGATCCTCAAGAACCTGCTGTCCAACGCCTTCAAGTTCACCGACCACGGCTCGGTGCACCTGCGCTTCTACCAGCCGCAGCGGGTGCCCGACGGGATGGACAGCCTGCCGCAACACACCCTGGCCATCGCCGTGACCGATACCGGCTGCGGCATGCCCGCCGACAAGCTGGACAGCATCTTCGAGGCCTTCGAGCAGCTCGAACAGGGCAGCAAACGGCAGTTCGGCGGCAGCGGCCTGGGGCTCAGCATCTCGCGCCAGCTGGCCCACCTGCTGGGCGGCACGATCGAGGTGCGCAGCGAACTCGGGGTGGGCAGCACCTTCGTGCTGTACCTGCCGGTGCATCCGGCCGGCGGCGGCGTGAAGGAAGTTCCCCCGCCCTCCGAACCGCACGTCGCCGTTCCCCCGGCCAAACCCGGCACCCGCAACGACGTGCTGATCGTCGAGGACGACCCGCAGTTCTCGCGCATCATCATGAACAAGGCGATGGAGTCGGGCTTCAAGACGCGGATCGCCGGCACCGGCCTCGAGGCCTTGCAGGAAATGCGCCAGCGCCCGCCCGCCGCCTTCATCCTGGACATCCTGCTGCCGGACATGAACGGCTGGGAGCTGCTGCGCCAGATCCGGGGCAACGCCACCACGCGCAGCGCCCCGGTCCACATCATTTCCTGTCTCGACCGCAGCGAGCTGTACGAACAGCTCGACATCCAGGACTACCTGGTCAAGCCGGTCGACCAGAGCACGCTGGCGCGGGTATTCCGTGAACTGCACGCCGAACTGGGCCATCGACCTGGACAGGTGCTGCTGGTCGAGGACAACCTCGTGGAACGCGAGCATTACCAAACGCTGATTGAGCAGCTGGGCGGCACGCCGCACTGCTGCGGCAATGTGATCGAAGCCAAGAACCTGCTGCTGCAGCAAACCTTCGCCTGCGCTGTCATCGACCTCAACCTGACCGACGGCAGCGGCTTCGAACTGCTGCAATGGATCGCCGAACAACCGGGGCTGCGACCGCTGCGCATCATCGTCAATACCGGCATGGATCTCGATCGCGACACGCTGCAGGCGATGCGCGAATACAGCGCCGTGGTGCTCAGCAAGGGCGCGGCCAACGAACAGCAGCTGTCGCACGCCATCCGCACCTTCCTCGACCAGGTGCCCGACCCGGAGGACATGCCCGCCGCCCCCAAACCGCCGCTGAACGAGCACGCCACGCTACTACTGGTCGACGACGACATCCGCAACATCTACGCCATGAGCAGCGTGCTGGAAGAACGCCACTACGACGTGCTGACGGCGATCAACGGCGAAGAGGCGCTCACCCTGATCGGGCAGAACCCCGATATCCGGCTGGTGCTGATGGACATGGCGATGCCGGTGCTGGACGGCTATGAAACGACCCGCCGCCTGCGCAATGAGCTGCACTTCGAGCGGCCGATCATCGCGGTGACCGCCTACGCGATGAAAGACGACAAGGCCAAATGCCTGCAGGCCGGCACCAACGACTACCTGCCCAAACCGGTGGACAGCAAGGAGCTGCTGAGGATGATCGACCAATGGCTCACGCAGAATTGACCGTCACCCCCTCCGACTCCGGCGGCCCGCCCACGTTCCAGGCCAAGTCCGAACGGCTGCCGGTGGTGTTGTCGATCGACGACAAGCCGGTCAATCTGCGCGTCATCGAGGTGGTGCTGGAGCCCCTCCCCTGCCAGGTGGTCTCGCTCGCCTCGGGCGAGGAGGCGCTCAAGTACCTGCTCACCCAGCCGGTGTCGGTCATCCTGCTCGACGTCTCCATGCCCGGCATGGACGGCTACGAAGTGGCCATGCTGATCCGCGGCCGGCGCCAGACCCGCAGCACCCCCATCCTGTTCATCACCGCGGCGATGTGCGAAGAGCAGGATATCCAGCGCGGCTATAGCTGCGGCGCCATCGACTACATGGTCAAGCCCTTCGATCCGCTGACGCTGCGCAGCAAGGTGCGCCTGCTGCTGGAGTACGACCAGCAGAAACGGCAGCTGTTGAGCGCCTACCAGCGGCTTGACGAACAGCGCGACTACTATCAGTCGCTCTTGAGCTCGGCCGGCGAGGGCGTCATCGGCATCGACCCCGATGGCATCGTCCGCTTCGCCAACCCCGCCACCCAGAGCCTGCTCGGCATGTCGGCCCAGCAACTGGTCGGCTACCCGGTGCAGAAGCTGTTTCGCCATGGCGAAGAAGAGGCGGACTGGAACAGCAGCCCGTTTGCCGCCGCCAGCCGCAACAACATCGAGGTGCTGCGGGAGGAAATTCTGCTCTACCCGCCCGACCGCCCCCCGCTGCCGGTCTCGCTGCGCTGCTCGCCGATGGGCGGGCAGCAGCAGGGGGTGGTGGTCATCTTCCGCGACATCCGCCAACAGCTGGAAACGGAGACCCGACTGCGCCAGCAGGCCCTGACCGACTACCTGACCGGCCTGCTCAACCGCAACGGCTTCGCCAACGCGCTGGAAAAGGCGCTCAGCCACGCCAAGCGCAGCCATCAAGGCCTGGCGCTGCTGTTCATCGATCTCGACCGCTTCAAGGAGATCAACGACAGCCTCGGCCACAAGGTCGGCGACCTCGTGCTGCAGCAGGTGGCGGAGCGGCTACGCAACAATCTGCGGCGGGAGGACCATATCGCCCGGCTGGGCGGAGACGAATTCACCATCATCCTGGAACAGCTCGACAACCCCGACCGCGCCGCCTACAGCGCCCAGCGCATCGTCACGGCGCTGGAACCGCCGCTCGTGATCGACGGCCTCGACATCCAGGTGCGCGCCAGCATCGGCATCGCCACCTATCCGGATTGCGGCCGCACCTTCACCAGCCTGGTCGAGGCCGCCGATGTGGCGATGTACCGCGCCAAGGAAGAAGGGCAGCACCGCTACCATTTCTTCACCACGGAAATGAACCAGCGCGTCCAGGAGCGGCTGCGCCGGGAACAGCAACTGCGCCAGGCGCTCTCCGAACACCAGCTGTTCTTGCTCTACCAGCCGCAGCTGGACCTGCACAACGGCCGGCTGGTCGGCATCGAGGCGCTGCTGCGCTGGCAGCCGCCGGGCCAGCCGGTGCAGACGGCGGGCACCTTCCTGCCGTTGCTGGAGGAAAGCGGCCTGATCGTGCCGTTCGGCGAGCACAGCTTCGAGCTGGCCTGCCGCCAGCGCGCGGCCTGGCAGACCGAGGGCTGGCTCGACGACGCCTGCCCGCTGTCGATCAACCTGTCGGCGCGTCAGCTGGCCGACGACAAGCTGCCCGACAAGCTGGAACACCTGCTGGAGCACCATGGCGTGGCACCGTCGCTGATCGAGCTGGAGTTCCACGAGGCGGCGCTGGACCAGAACAACCCCAAGGTCATCGACAACCTGCACCGCCTGGGCGCGCTGGGGCTGCGGCTGGCCCTGGACGACTTCGGCAGCGAGCTGGGCGAGCTGGCCATCCTGCGCCGCTTGCCGATCAGCACGCTGAAGATCGGCCAGGCACTCGTCAAGACGCTGGTCGATTCCCCCCGCGACCAGGCCATCATCTCCGCCACGGCGCAGCTCGCCCATGCGCTGGGCATCCGGCTGCTGGCCGCCGGGGTCGAGACGCTGGCCCAGCGCGACCTGCTCCAGGCGCTCGGCATCCATGCGGCGCAGGGCCACGCCATCTCCAGGCCGCTGACGCCGGGCGAGTTGGCCGCGCGGTTCGACCTGCGCTGAGGGCCGCTCAGACGCCCAGACGGTCGCGCATCCCGTAATACCACGCCCCCATCGTCAGCATCGGCACGCGGAACAGCCGTCCGCCGGGGAACGGGTAGTGCGGCAGCTCGGCGAAGGCGTCGAAGCGCTCGCTCTGGCCGCGGATCGCCTCCGACAGCAGGCGGCCGGCGAGGTGGGTGTAGGTCACGCCGTGGCCGCTGCAGCCTTGCGAATAGTAGATGTTGCTGCCGAGACGGCCGGCCTGTGGCAGGCGCGACAGCGTCAGCGAAAAATTGCCGGTCCAGCCGAACTCGATCTTGACGTCTTCCAGCTGCGGGAAGGTCTTGAGCATCTTGGGGCGGATCAGCCGCACGATCTCGCCCGGATCGCGCGCACCGTACACCGTGCCGCCGCCATACAACAGGCGCTTGTCGGCGGTCAGCCGGTAGTAGTCGAGCAGGAAGTTGCAGTCCTCCACGCAGTGATCCCCCGGCAGCAGCGAGCGCGCCAGCTCGGTCGGCAGCCGCTCGGTGGTGATCACCTGGGTGCCGCACGGCAGCGTTTTCTCGGCCAGCTCCGGCAGCAGGTTGCCGAGGTAGGCGTTGCCGGCCACGATCACGAAACGGGCCGTCACCCGCCCCTGGGCGGTGCGCACCACCGCCGGTTCGCTCCGCTCGACGCTCAGCACCGGCGACTGCTCGAAGATCTGCCCTCCCAGCGACTCCAGCGCCGCCGCCTCGCCCAGCGCCAGGTTGAGCGGGTGGAGATGGCCGCCCCAGCTGTCGAGCAGGGCGCCGACGTAGCGGTCGGAACCCACAATGTCCTTCATGCCGGCCTGGTCGATGAGCTGAAGTCCGGTGTGGCCGAAGCGCTCCCACAAGGCCTTCTTGGCCTCCAGCTCGGCGAGCTGCTTGCCGGTCAGCGCGGCGAACACGTTGCCGTCCTTCAGGTCGCACTGGATGCCGTACTTGGCCACCCGCTCGCGGATGATCCGGCCGCCCTCGAACGCCATGCTCCCCAGCGCGGCGGCGGCCTCCCGGCCGTGGCGCCGTTCGATCACGTCCATGTCGCGGCTGTAGCTGTTGACGATCTGCCCGCCGTTGCGGCCGGAAGCCCCCCAGCCGACCCGCGCCGCTTCCAGCACGATGACGCGGTAGCCGTGCTCGGCCAGATGCAGCGCCGACGACAGCCCGGTATAGCCCGCCCCGATCACGCACACGTCGCAGTGGAGCGCCTCTTGCAATGCGGGACGGTCCGGCGTCGGATTGCGCGAGGCGGCGTAGTAGGACTGGGTATGTTCGAGAGGGCGGTCCATGGTTCACCTGTGACGGTCGGTTTGCCGGCAGACGGATAAGGGAAGCCTGCTTGGCTGCACGATACACACGTCCAAAATACTCGACAATCGTGGCAAGCCAGGCAACACAGGTACGAAAAAGCCCGGTGCGTGCCGGGCTTCTGATCGGGTGCAGGCAAGGTCTTAGCGCTGCGCGGCCTCGCGCTTTGCGGTCAGGTCCAAACCCGGCAAATCGGCGACGATGTCCGGGTGGCTGGCCAGCTTCTCGGCGACGTAGTCGACGAACACCCGGGTACGCGGCGCGATGTGCTCGCGGTGCGGGAAACAGATGTAGATCGAGCGCTCCAGCGAGATGAAGTCGGTCAGCACCGCCTCCAGCTCGCCGCTGCGCAGATACGGCATCGCCTCGTGCCCAGGCACCTGCGCCACGCCGAAACCCAGGCGCGCCATTTCGCACACCGCCTCGATGTCGTTCAGCGTGTAGATGCCGTTGACTTCCAGCGGGATGCGTTCGCCCTCGCGCTCGAACTCCCACTTGCACAGCCGGCCCGAGGTCGGGAACTGGTAGTTGATGCAGTTGTGGCCGGCCAGGTCGTCCGGCTTTTGCGGACGGCCGTGCTTGGCCCAGTAGTCGGGGGTCGCCACCGTATACAAGGGCAGCTGCGCCAGGTGGCGCGCCGACAGCCGCGAATCGGGCATCATGCCGACGCGCACGCCGACGTCGTAACCGTCCTCGATCAGGTCGCTGAAGTGGTCGTCGAGGCCGAAGAACACCCGGATCTTGGGATGGCGCTGGCAGAACTCGCCCATCAGCGGCAGGATGAAGTGCCGGCCGAAGGAGTTGGGCAGGCTGATGCGCAGGTGCCCCGCCGGCTCGTCGCGGCTCGCCTTGAGCTGGTTGATCGCCGCATCCAGGTTGTTGACCGGCCCGCGGCATTGCGCGTAGAAGCGCCGGCCGTCCTCGGTCAGCGTCAGCTGGCGCGTGGTGCGGTTGAACAGGCGGACTTCCAGCTCCTGTTCCAGCCGGGCGATGCTCTGGCTGATGGCGGCGGGAGAAACGCCAAGCTTGCGCGCGGCGTCGGAAAAACTGCCGTTTTCGGCGGTGGTCATAAAGACCATCAGTGCCTTCAAGGTATCCATGCGCTGCGGATTCCATGGTGTCGCCGGCCCCCGCTAGCCCCGAGCGGGATCGTCCGGCATGGGTGTCAGGGGCTGACAAAATTAATATTAGTTGTCTTTAAAAAGGTTACACCATTCTTTGAAAACAATGAAGATTGAAATGAATTGTGCCAACTCAAGACCCGAAGGCCGCGGCTGCGCTAAGCTTTCGCCATGAGATTCTTCCGCCCCTTCCTGCTGGTGCTGCTGACCGTCTGGCTGGCGCTGCCGCTGGTTGCACCAGCGCAAAGCGCCACGCCGCCGAGCTGCCACGGCCCCAACGCGCCGCGCTATCTGTCGGCCGATGACGCCGGCTGTGCGCCCCGGGCGATGCCGGCCGGCATGGCAGCTTGCTGTCATTTTTATGCAACAACTTCTCATGCCAATGTCGGAGACCCGCCGCTGGCACCGCTGGCGGCGGTACAAGTGGGGCATGAGCCGGACGGACAGCCACAGTACATCCCGCCGGTGGCGACCCGCCCTCCTCCCGCCTGAACCTGGTTTCTTGAACATGCCAAGGCCGACAACCGGCCAGCCCTCTTAACTGTCATTTGCCAGGATCGACCATGAAAAACCTGAAACGACTCGCCACGATCGGCGCCCTGCTTCTCTCCGGCCACGCCCTGGCTGCCCAGGGCACGCTGTACAAGGACCCCAACTGCGGCTGCTGCACCGCCTGGGCCGACCACCTCAAAGCCAAGGGCATCACGCTGCAGACAGAGCCGAGCCGCGAACTCGCCAGCGTGCGTTCGCGCCTGGGCGTGCCGTCCGACCTGGGCGCCTGCCATACCGCCCGCATCGACGGCTACACCTTCGAGGGCCACGTGCCGGCCGACCTGGTGCAGAAGGTGCTGCGCGACAAGCCGAAGAACCTCGCCGGCCTCGCCGTACCGGGCATGCCGCCGGGCAGCCCGGGCATGGAAGGCATGGGCAAGGTGGCCTACAAGGTGTACGCCTTCGACAAGGCGGGGAAGCGCTTCGTCTACGCCGAGCGCTGAGGCCCGTTCGCGCCCGGCTGTAGGATGGGTGAAGGCACTCAATGCCGGAACCCATCGATTTGCCTAGGCGGTGATGGGTTGCGCTTCGCTCCACCCATCCTACGACGCAGGCTCCACCTCAAAAAGGCACAGCATGCTGTGCTTTTTCACATTCAAAACACAACATGCTGCGTTTTGACGCTTGATCCAGGTCAAGGGTTCGGAGCTTCGTCCACCCGAGCGTCATCCCACCAGTTATAGTGCATCTCAACATAACAAACACCATATGTTGAGCCATGACTGAAGCAACCCGCCTGTCCGCCCATCCCCTCGCCCCGGTCGACGCCGTCGCCGCCATCGACGAATACCTGAGCCGCGCCGACTGGCGCGTGCAAGCCAACGCCAACCAGGGCTATTCGCTGGGCGGGCTGATCCTGAACGTGGCCGGCAAGGTGACCGCCAACTACTGGCTCGCCAAGGTATTCAGCGCCGAGGCCGCCACGGCGCACCGCGAGGGGGATTTCCACATCCACGATCTGGACATGCTGTCCGGCTACTGCGCCGGCTGGTCGCTGCGCACCTTGCTGCAGACCGGCTTCAACGGCGTGCCGGGCAAGGTGGAATCGCAGCCACCGCGCCACCTGTCGTCGGCCTGCGGCCAGATCGTCAACTTTCTGGGCACCTTGCAGAACGAGTGGGCCGGGGCGCAGGCGTTCAGCTCCTTCGACACCTACCTCGCTCCGTTCGTGAAAAAAGACGATCTCTCCTACGAGCAGGTCAAGCAGTGCATCCAGGAGCTGATCTACAACCTCAACGTGCCGAGCCGCTGGGGCACGCAGACACCGTTCACCAACCTAACCTTCGACTGGGTATGCCCGGAGGACCTGGCCGCGCAGATCCCGGTGATCGGCGGCGAGGAAATGCCGTTCACTTACGGAGACTGCGCACGCGAGATGGCGCTGATCAACCGCGCCTACATCGAGGTGATGCTGGAGGGCGACGCCAAGGGCCGGGTGTTCACCTTCCCGATCCCGACCTACAACATCACCAAGGATTTCGACTGGTACGGCGAGAACACCGATCTGCTGTTCGCGATGACCGCCAAGTACGGCCTGCCCTACTTCCAGAACTTCGTGAACTCTGACCTCGAGCCGCACATGGTGCGCAGCATGTGCTGCCGCCTACAGCTCGACCTGCGTGAGCTGCTGAAACGCGGCAACGGCCTGTTCGGCAGCGCCGAGCAGACCGGCTCGGTGGGCGTGGTGACGCTCAACTGCGCTCGCCTGGGCTACCGCTTCAAGAATGACCTGCCCGGCCTGTTGGCAGAAACCGACCGCCTGATGGAACTGGCACGCGACACCCTGGAGGCGAAGCGCCGCGTGGTGCAGGAACTGATCGACGCCGGGCTCTATCCCTACACCAAGCGCTTCCTGGGCTCGCTGCGCAACCACTTCAGCACCATCGGTGTGAACGGCATCAACGAGATGATCCGCAACTTCACCGCCGACCGCGAGGACATCACCAGCGTCTGGGGGCACGACTTCGCCAGCCGCTACCTCGATCACATCCGCGAGCAGATGCTGGCCTTCCAGGAGCAGACCGGCCACCTCTACAACCTGGAGGCGACGCCGGCCGAGGGCACCACCTACCGCTTCGCCAAGGAGGACAGGAAGCGCTTTGCCGACATCCTGCAGGCCGGCACGGCCGAGCAGCCCTACTACACCAATTCGAGCCAGCTGCCGGTGGGCTTCACCGACGACCCGTTCGAGGCGCTGACGCGGCAGGAGGCGTTGCAGCGCAAGTACACCGGCGGCACCGTGCTGCACCTCTACATGACCGAGGCGGTGTCGAGCCCGGAGGCCTGCCGCCAGTTGGTGAAGCGCGCGCTGGCGGGGTTCCGCCTGCCCTACATCACCATCACGCCGACCTTCTCGATCTGCCCGACGCACGGCTACCTGTCCGGCCACCACGAGTTCTGCCCGCGCTGCGACGCGGAATTGTTGGCCGAGAAACGGCGCAGGCAGGGCTAAGACTGGGCGATGGGTTGCGCTTCGCTCCAGCCATCCTACTTATCTACCGACTCAGGCTCCGGGGGTTCTCGCCCCCGATCTTTTCACCCAGAAGAAAGGCAACACCATGAGCAATCTGTCCGAACAACGCCACCTCGACATCGTACTGGACGACAGCGAGCGCACCCGCTGCGAGGTGTGGACCCGCGTGATGGGCTACCACCGTCCGGTGGCCGCGTTCAACATCGGCAAGCAGGGCGAGTTCAACGAGCGCCTGCACTTCGATGAGCGCCAAGCCGGTTGAGGCGGCGCGCATCGGCGGGCTGGAGCCGTTCTCGGCCTGTGACTGGCCGGGCAAGCTGGTCGCCGTAGTGTTTCTCGCCGGCTGCCCGTGGCGCTGCGGCTACTGCCACAACCCGCAGCTGTGGCGGCGCAGTGACGGCCAGGCCGACTGGCCGGCGCTGCGCGACTGGCTGGAGAGCCGTCGCGGCCTGCTCGACGGCGTGGTGTTCTCCGGCGGCGAACCGCTGACCGAGACCGCGCTGCCGGCGCTGCTGGCCGAGGTGCGCGAGCTCGGTTTCGCCACCGGTCTGCACAGCGGCGGGGCGTATCCCGCCCGGCTCGCCGCCGCCCTGCCCTTGCTCGACTGGGTGGGCTTCGACGTCAAGACGGCATGGGACCGTTACGACGCGCTCACCGGCGTGCCCGGCAGCGGCCACGCCGCGCGGCGCAGCCTTGACCTCTTGCTTACCAGCGGCGTGGCCTACGAGTGCCGCACCTCGATCCACCCGCACTGGCACGACGAGGCCGAGCTGGCGCGGCTGGCTGACGACTTGGCGGCATGCGGCGTGCGCCACTACCGCTGGCAGGCGATCCGTCCGCCCGCGCCCCTACCGACGCCGTCGCCACCCGGCTGGCCGGGTAACCAGCATGACGTAGCGTTGAGGTTTGCGGATTTCACCTTCCGCCAGCATTGAAAACGGGGAGAACACGGCAGCGCCGGCCCTTCCTTGACTGCGGTCAAAGCTCCAGCGCGCCGCCTCCCTACAATGGAAGCCTTTCCCCGCAGCCAGAATCCCCCACCATGACGCACCCGTTTTCTCCCCTCGTGATCCGCGGCCGCACCCTCCTGCCCATCGTTCAGGGCGGCATGGGTGTCGGCGTCTCCGCCAAGCGCCTGGCCGGTGCCGTGGCCCGTGCCGGCGGCGTCGGCACCATCGCCAGCGTCGACCTGCGCCACCTGCATGCCGACCTGATGGAACAGAGCGAGCACGCCGCCGGCGCCGACGAACTCAACCGTCTCAACCTGATCGCGCTCGACCGCGAGGTGAAGGGCGCGCTGGCCAACGCCGAGGGCCAGGGCCTCGTCGCCGTCAACGTGATGAAGGCGGTCGACGCCCACGCCGACTACGTACGCCAGGCCTGCGAATCGGGCGCGCACGCGGTGGTGATGGGCGCCGGCCTGCCGCTCGACCTGCCGGAGATGACCGCCGAGCACCCGGACGTCGCACTGATCCCGATCCTGTCCGAGGCGCGCGGCATCGGTATCGTGCTCAAGCGCTGGATGAAGAAAAACCGCCTGCCCGACGCCATCGTCATCGAACACCCCAAGCACGCCGGCGGCCACCTCGGCGCGGCACGTCTCGACGACATCGGGGACGCCAAGTTCGACTTCAAGCGCGTGCTGGACGAGACCTTCGAGTTGTTCAAGACACTGGGGCTGGAGCGCGAAAAGATTCCGCTGATCGTCGCCGGCGGTGTCAACAGCCACGAGAAGGTGCAGACCTACCTCAACGACTACGGCGCCGCGGCGGTGCAGATCGGCACCGCCTTCGCCGTGACCGAGGAAGGCGATGCCCACCCCCACTTCAAGCAGACCCTGGCCGGTGCGCGCGCCGAGGACATCGTCGAGTTCGTCAGCGTGGCCGGACTGCCGGCGCGCGGCGTGCTGACGCCGTGGCTCAAGAGCTACCTCAAGCGGCTCGACAAGCTGCAGGCCAACGCCAAGGCCGACCCGCGCCGCTGCACCCAGGCGCTCAACTGCCTGTCGGTATGCGGCCTGCGCGACGGGCTCGCCAAGGTCGGCCAGTTCTGCATCGACCTCAAGCTCGCCGCCGCCTTCCGCGGCGAGGTGAGCAAGGGGCTGTTCTTCCGCGGTGCCGAGCCGCTGCCGTTCGGCGACGCCATCAAGAGCGTGCAGGAGACCATCCAGTACTTTCTGCACGGCGAGAAGCCGGCCGGGCTGAGAGCCTGAGAATAAATCGGCTGCGCGTCCCTGATCGGGGCTCATGCGCTGCTCAGAATCCTCATGTACTTTGTGTACATTCTGGTTCCTGCGCTGCTCTTCACCCCGCTGAGGGCCGCTCGCGACGATTTCTTTCACAGGCTCTGACGCTGGTCTGAACGTCCGCGTCGCCTACGCTCATAGCCCCGGCTGCCCCAAGCCGGGGCTTTTTGTTACAGTGACGTTCAATACCGTGTTCCCTACCCTGCCATGACAGCCTTTACCAGTTGCAACCCCGCCAACGGCGAGGTGGTGTTCACCCGTCCCGCCTGGCCCGAAGACAAACTCGCCGACGCCGTCGCCCGGCTCAAGGCCGCGCAACACCCCTGGGCGCGGCTGACCGTCGCCCAGCGCGCCGAGCGGCTGCTGAAACTGGCCGACGCCCTCACCGCCGAGCGCGTGGCGCTGGCCGACCTGGTGACGCTGGAAGTCGGCAAGCTCACCGCCGAGTGCCTGGCCGAGATCGACAAGTCGGCCCAGCTGATCCGCTACTACGCCGAGCTGGCGCCGGGGCTGCTGGCCGCCAAGACCATCCCCACCCAGGCCAGCCACAGCGGCGTGGCGTTCGAGCCCTTGGGCCTGGTGCTGGCGGTGATGCCGTGGAACTACCCGATCTGGCAGGTGCTGCGCTTCGCCGTGCCGGCGCTGATGGCCGGCAACGCCTGTCTGGTGAAGCCCGCGCCGTCGGTGCCGCAGAGCACGCAGAAGCTGCTCGACATCGTCGCCGCCGCCAATCTGGCGGTGCTGGACGTGGCCTGGATCGAGCATGACCAGGTCGAGGAGGCGATCAAGGCCGCCGACGCGGTGGCTTTCACCGGCTCCACCACCACCGGCCGCGTCATCGCCAGCCTGGCCGGGCGCCACCTGAAGAAGACCGTGCTGGAGCTGGGCGGCAGCAACCCCTTCATCGTGCTGGCCGACGCCGACATCGAGACCGCCGCGCGCGAAGCCTGTCACTCGCGCTTCCGCGACGCCGGCCAGAGCTGCAACGCCGCCAAGCGCATGATCGTGGTGCCCGAGATCGCCGAAGCCTTCGTCGAGGCCTTCCTCGCCGAAGCCGCCCGCCTCATCCCTGGCGACCCGCGCCACCCGGCCACCACGCTGGCGCCGCTGACGCGCGCCGACCTGCGCGAGGCGCTGCACGCCCAGGTGCTGGACGCCAGCGCCAACGGCGCCACCCTGCTCAGCGGCGGCCAGATGCCGCACGGCGCCGGCTTCTACTACCCGGCCACCGTGCTCGACCACGTCAACCCGGCCTGCCGCGTCTACCACGAGGAAGTGTTCGGCCCGGTGGCCAGCATCCTGCGCGCACACGACGAGACCGACGCCATCCGCCTCGCCAACGACACCCCGTTCGGCCTCGGCGCCTCGATCTACACCGCCGACACCGAGCGCGGCTGGGCGCTGGCGCGCGACATCGAGGCCGGCAGCGTCTACCTCAACCGCCACACCAGCTCCGACCTCCGGCTGCCGTTCGGCGGCGTCAAGGCCTCCGGCTACGGCCGCGAGCTGTCGGAGTTCGGGCTCTACGAATTCGTCAACGTCAAGACCTACTGGCAGAAGTGACGCCGGCGGGCACGTCATCCACCCACGGCGCGGCGGGCCACCCCGCCGCCCTTTCGAACGGACCACGATGAGCACCCTCACCCTTTACGGCAACCGCTTTTCCGGCCACAGCTACAAGGTCCGCCTGGCACTGATGCTGGGCGACATCTCGCACGAGTACCGCCACGTCGACCTCGCCGCGCCGCGCGCCGAGCGGCCGGACGACTTCCGCGCCGCCAGCCGCTGGGACGAAGTGCCGGCGCTGGTGGTGGACGGCGTGGCCATGGTGCAGTCCAACGCCATCCTGCAATGGCTGGCGGAAAGCGAAGGCGTACTGGCCGGCCGTCCCGGCGAGCGCCAGGGCATCCGCGAATGGCTGGGCTGGGAGGCCAACCGCATCGGCCTGTCGGTGCCCAACCTGCGCTTCTACCACCGCTTCGCCAGCGTTCCGGCCGAGGTGCTGGCCTGGCTGGAACTGCGCGCCTGCGACGACCTCGCGGTGCTGGACGCCCACCTCGCCCGCCAGCCCTTCCTGCTGGAGAGCGGCGCCACCATCGCCGACCTCAGCGCCAGCGCCTACCTGTGGTGGCTGGACGAGGCCGGGCTCCGCATCAAGGATTGGCCGCATGTCGCCGCCTGGCTCGAACGCCTCGCCGCCCTGCCCGGCTGGCGGCACCCGGACGAACTGATGGCGCCGGACATCCCCGACTGAGCCACCCCATGAACGACTTCCTCGCCCGTCTGGCCAAGACGATCGGTGCCGCCAACCTGCTCACCGCCGAGGCCGACACCGCGCGCTACACCACCGACCAGCGCGGCCGCTATCACGGCCGGCCGCTGGCGGTGGCGCGCCCTGGCTCCACCGCCGAGGTGGCCGCCCTGGTGCGCCTCGCGCGGGAGCACCAGGTCGCCATCGTGCCGCAGGGCGGCAACACCTCCACCTGCGGCGGCGCCACGCCCGACACCTCCGGCCACCAGTTGCTGGTGGCGCTGGAGCGCCTCAACCGCGTGCGCGCCATCGACGCCGCCAACCACAGCCTCACCGTCGAAGCCGGCATGACGCTGGCGGCGGTGCAGCAGGCGGCGGCCGACGCCGACCGGCTGTTCCCGCTGTCGCTGGCCTCGGAGGGTAGCTGCCAGATCGGCGGCAATATTTCCACCAACGCCGGCGGGCTCGCGGTGCTGCGCTACGGCACCATGCGCGAGCTGACGCTGGGGCTGGAAGTGGTGCTGCCGGACGGGCAGATCCTCAACGCCCTGTCGGGGCTCAGGAAGGACACCAGCGGGCTGGACGTCAAGCAGCTGTTCATCGGCGCCGAAGGCCAGCTCGGCCTAATCACCGCCGCCACGCTCAAGCTGTTCGCGCGCCCCACGGCGCACACCACCGCCTTGGTCGGCGTCCGGGACGCCGCCACGGCGATCGCCTGGCTCAACGCGCTGAAGGACGCCTTCGGCGACCGCCTCACCACCTTCGAGATCATGTCCGAGGTGTGCCAGCGGCTGCTCGCCAAGTACCACCCCGGCCAGTTGCCGTTCACGGCGCCGTGGGCCCTGCTGATCGAATTGTCCGACAGCGGCGACTCGGCCGAGCTGAGCGAGCGACTGGTGGCCTGGCTCGCCGAGCAGGACATGGTGGACGGGGTGGTAGCGCAGAGCGAGGCCGAGCGGCAGAAACTGTGGCAACTGCGCGAGGCGATGTCGGAGACGCAGAAACGCGACGGCCCCAGCATCAAGCACGATATCGGCGTGCCGAGTTCGGCCATCCCGGCCTTCCTCGACGAAGCCGGAGCGGCGCTCGAAGCGGCCTTCCCCGGTGTGCGAGTGGTCGCCTTCGGTCACGCCGGCGACGGCAACCTGCACTACAACGTCAGCTACACTCGCCCCGGCAACGCCGAGCTGTTCGACGACGAGCCGCGCGTCAACGAGATCGTCTACGACTTGGTCTACCGCCACGCCGGCACCCTGGCCGCCGAACACGGCATCGGCCAGCTCAAGCCGCACTGGCTCGCGCGCTACAAGGACCCGGTGGCGCTGCAGCTGATGAAGACCATCAAGCAGGCGCTCGACCCCGACGGCCTGATGAACCCCGGGCGCTGGCTGTAGGGCAGACACCCCGGCGCCAGCCGGGGGCTACCGTTCAGGATCGAACGGCTCGCGGCCCCTACGCGCCTCGCCTCAGCACGATCTTGAACTCGGGCTCGTACGGCGGCACGTGGCATTCGACGATGTCGGACGGGGCCAGCTGCAGGTGTACCCCCACCACGTCGGCGTGCAGCGGCAGACACGTCACGTGGCGGTCGGCCAGCATGGCGGCATAGATTGCCGCCGGCTGCTTGCGCGCCAGGTACTCCACCGCGCGCAGCAGCGAATGGCCGGTGTAGAGCACGTCGTCCACCACCAGCAGCGCGTAGCCGGCCAAGTCCATGCTGGCGTGCGCGGCATTTTCGGTGAGCCGGGTTTCCGGGTGCAGCAGGGTCAGGTCGTCGGCGTAGCGCTTGATCGACAGATCGAGCCGCAACGGCGGCGGCAGTGCGTGATGTGCAAGCAGCGCGGCAGTCAGGCGCTCGGCCAGCGGCGCGCCGCGACGCAGAATCCCGATCACTGCCGTCCGCTCGTGCACGGCCAGCAGCGGCGCCACCCGCCGCGCCATGTCGGCGATCACCGCGTCCAGCTGCATGGTGTCGTAGAGACAGGGAGAAGGTTCCATACGGGCCTTTCTTGCTATCGTTGCCCGAGCGTCCCGAGGCGAGCCGCCCTGTTGTTACCGGTATAGCAAGCCCGGCGCTGCGGCAACCAATGCCGCGCGGCGCCGGTCGAATTCGACAGCAAGGTCCGGAGTGCGTCCCCCTGTGCCGGGCGCTAGATTCACGGTCATACTGTGAGTCGTTGAAAGGACCGCATCATGAACGCCTCAGCGAAATACGCCGAACTCGCCGCCGCCACCGAAAACGACCCGCGCTGGGCCGCCGTGGTCGCGCGCGATCCGCAGGCCGACGGCACCTTCTACTATTCGGTCCGGACCACCGGCGTGTACTGCCGCCCGTCGTGCGCGTCGCGGCGGGCGCGGCCGGAGAACGTGCGCTTCCACGCCAGCCGCGAAGACGCCGAACAGGCCGGCTTCCGCCCCTGCCAGCGCTGCAAGCCCGACCAGCCGTCGCAGGCCGAACAGCACGCGGCCAAGGTCACCGAAGCCTGCCGCATCCTCGAAACCGAGGAAGACACGCCGAACCTGGAACAACTCGCGCAGCGCGTCGGCCTCAGCGCCTATCACTTCCACCGCGTGTTCAAGCAGATCACCGGGCTGACCCCGCGCCAGTACGCGGCGGCGCGGCGCGAACAACGGGTGCGCGAGCAACTGGCCGGCAGCGGCACCGTGACCGACGCCATCTACGACGCCGGCTACCACGCCAACAGCCGCTTCTACGAAACCGCCAACGCGGTGCTCGGCATGACCCCGCGCGACTACCGCGCCGGCGGCGCCAACGCCCGGATCCACTTCGCCATCGCCCAATGCTCGCTCGGCGCCATCCTGGTCGCCCAGAGCGAGCGCGGCGTGTGCGCCATCCTGATCGGCGACGATCCCGACGCCCTGGCGCGCGACCTGCAGGACCGCTTCCCGCGCGCCGAACTGATCAGCGGCGACGCCGGCTTCGACCAGCTGGTGGCCAAGGTGGTAGGTTTCGTCGAAGCGCCAGGGCTCGGCCTCGACCTGCCGCTCGACGTGCGCGGCACCGCCTTCCAGCGCCGCGTCTGGCAGGCGCTACGCGAGATTCCGGCCGGCAGCACCGCGAGCTACACCGAGATCGCCCGCCGTATCGGCGCCCCCAAGGCGGTGCGCGCCGTGGCCGGGGCCTGCGCCGCCAACGCACTGGCCGTCGCCATCCCCTGCCACCGCGTGGTACGCACCGACGGCAGCCTGTCCGGCTACCGCTGGGGCGTGGAGCGCAAGCGCGCGCTGCTGGAGCGGGAAGCGCAGCAGCGGGCCGGCAACCAGGACAGCACCGAGCCATGACCTTCGACCTGTTCGACGACGAACCCCGCACCTGGCGCGAGGAACTGGCGCCGGGCGCGGTGGTGCTGCGCGGCTTCGCCCTGCCCCGCGTCGACGATCTGCTCGCCGCGCTCAAAGACGTCACCGCCGTCGCACCGTTCCGCCAGATGATCACGCCGGGCGGCTATCGCATGTCGGTGACGATGAGCGGCTGCGGACGCTACGGCTGGGTCAGCGACCACAGCGGCTACCGCTACGACCCGCTCGACCCCACCAGCGGCCAGCCCTGGCCGGCCATGCCGGACAGCTTCCGCCAGCTCGCCCGCGATGCCGCCGCCGAGGCCGGCTTCCCCGGCTACGAACCGGATGCCTGTCTGATCAACCGCTACGTCCCCGGCGCGCGCCTGTCTTTGCACCAGGATAAAGACGAGCGCGACCAGGTCGCTCCCATCGTCTCGGTCTCGCTCGGCCTACCGGCGCTGTTCCTGTTCGGCGGTCTGCACCGCAACGACCCCACGGTACGCGTGCCGCTCGCGCACGGTGACGTGGTGGTATGGGGCGGCCCGGCGCGGATGCGCTACCACGGCGTGCTGCCGCTGAAGGAAGGCAGCCACCCGCTGTTGGGCGCGGAGCGGATCAATCTGACGTTTCGGAAGGTGAGATGATTTTTTGAGAAGCAGTCGCGATCGTGCAATATTTCCCCTACTTCGTCCACTCGTTGGACAGCGACTCAGCCTGCTTGAGCACCAACTCCACGGCATCGGGCTGTTGATCGGGCGGGTACTTCCACTTCTGTAGGGTGCGGCGCACCAGAATGCGCAGCCTTGCACGCACGCTTTCGCGCACTTGCCAATCCACCGTTGTGCTCGCCCGTAGCTTCTCCGTAATCTCGATGGCGATCTTCTTCAAAGTCTCATCGCCCAGCTCACGAACCGCGCTCTCGTTGTTGGCTAGCGCGTCGTAGAAGGCGATTTCGTCCTGCCCCAGACCCAGTGCAGCCTCCCGCTCCAGCACCGCCTGGAACTCCTTCGCCATCTGGATCAACTCTTCGATGACCTGGGCGGTTTCGATGGCGCGGTTGTGATACTTGCGCAGCGTTTCCAGCAACCGGTCGCCGTACTTCTTTTCCTGCACCACGTTGTTGCGCGCACGCGCCTTGATCTCGTCACGCAGCAGCTTTTCCAGCAGTTCCACAGCCAGGTTGCGGCTTTCCATCTGGCGCACGTCTTCCAGGAACTCGTCCGACAGCAAGCCGATGTTGGGCTTGTCCAGTCCGGCCAGGGCAAAGATGTCCGCCACCCCGTCGGCCACGATGGCGTTGTCCAGGATTTGCTTGAGTGCGCTGTTCTTTTCTTCCAGCGAGCGCTTTTTGTCCACCGTGGTGAACTTGGCGATGGCCGCCTTGATGGCCGAGAAGAAGGCGATCTCTTTGCGCAGTGCGGCAGCCTCATCCAGAGTCCCGCACAACGAAAAGGCCTTGGCTACGGCGACCATGGTGTCGAGAAAGCGCTGCTTACCATCCTTCAGGCCTAGCAAGTGGTTGGCAGCTGGCACCAAGAGCTTCAACGCATCCGTCTCATACGCGCTGTAATCGAAGCCATGCATCATGCCGCGCACGATGTCCATCTTCTCCAACAGCACCGCCAGCGCTTCGGCCGCGTTGTGCGTGGGATCGCCCTTGCCTTTGGATTCGGTATAGGTTTTGAGCGCGGCCTTCAGCTCATTGGCAATGCCGATGTAGTCCACCACCAGGCCGCCCGGCTTGTTCTTGAATACCCGGTTGACGCGAGCGATGGCCTGCATCAGGTTGTGGCCCTTCATCGGCTTGTCCACGTACATCGTGTGGCAGCAAGGAGCGTCGAAGCCAGTCAGCCACATATCCCGCACGATCACCAATTTCAGCGGGTCTTTGGCGTCCTTGAAACGCTTTTCCAGGCGCTTCTTCACCTGCTTGCTGTACAAGTGCGGTTGCAACAGCGGCTTATCCGCCGCCGAGCCGGTCATCACGATCTTGATAGCCCCTTGCTCGGGATCGTCGCTATGCCAGTCCGGACACAGCGCCACAATCGCGTTATACAGGAGGGCACAAATCTCTCGGCTCATGCAGACGATCATCGCCTTGCCATCGAGCGTGGCGGTACGGGTTTCAAAGTGCTCCACCAGATCCTTGGCCACCTGCTCCAAGCGCGGTTCGGCCCCCACCAATTTTTCGAGTTGAGCCCACTCGCTCTTGGTTTTCTCGCGGGCCGCGATGTCCTCTTCGTCTTCCACCACTTCATCGACCATCTCATTGAGTACGTCGATCTCGGACTGGTTCACATCCAGCCTGGCTAACCGGCTTTCATAGTAGATGGGCACCGTGGCGCCATCGTCCACCGCATCCTGAATGTCATAGATGCTGACGTAGTCGCCGAACACCGCTCGGGTGTCCTTGTCTTCCAACGCAATGGGGGTGCCGGTAAAGCCGATGAAGGTGGCGTTTTTGAGTGCATCCCGCAGGTGCTTGGCATAGCCGAAGACATAACGCCCTGTCTTCTCATCAAAGCGCCCCTTCATGCCGTACTGGCTGCGGTGCGCTTCGTCCGAAATCACCACGATGTTCGAGCGGTCGGAGAGCAACGGATGCTCGTCTTCATCCTCCAGCAATGCGAACTTCTGCACCGTGGTGAAGATGATGCCGCCGGCCTGACGGGAAGCCAGCATTTCGCGCAATTCGTCCCGACTGCCCGCTTGCACCGGCGTGGTCTTCAGCAAATCACTGGCAGCGCAAAACGTAGCGAACAACTGGCCATCCAGATCGTTGCGGTCGGTCACCACCACCAGCGTGGGGTTCTTCATCTCCGGTTGCTGCAGCAGCTTGCCTGCGTAACAAGCCATGGTGATGCTCTTGCCCGAGCCTTGCGTGTGCCACACCACACCGGCCTTGCGCGAGCCAACCCGCACCTCCTTGCCGTAAGTGGCGCGTTCTTCGCGCAATTCCAGTAGGCCCTTGTCCGGGCTACTGGCCGCAATCACCGTTGCCCGCACCGCTTCGCGTACCGCGTGAAACTGGTGGTAGCCCGCAATCTTCTTGATGATCACATCGCCGTCCTGCTCGAACAGCACGAAGTGGCGGACATAATCGAGGAACAGTTCCGGCTCAAAGAAGCCGCGCACCATGGTTTCCAGTTCCAGTTGCAGACGTGGCCGGTCATCCTCGTTGGAGATGGTGCGCCAAGGCAGCATACGCTCCGCGTTGGCAGTGAGCGAACCCACCCGCGCCGTCCAGCCGTCGCTCACCACCAGCGCTGTATTGCAATTGAACAGGTCGGCGATTTCGTCCTTGTAGGTCTGCAACTGGTTGAAGGCATCCCACACATCCGTTTGCTCGTTGGCCGGGTTCTTCAGCTCGATCACCGCCAGCGGCAGGCCGTTGATGAAGGCGACGATGTCCGGCCGGCGTGGCTGCTTGCTGCCCGCCACGGTGAACTGATTGACGACCAAAAACTCGTTGTTGCGCGGGTTGGCAAAGTCGATCAAGTGCACCAGATCGGTCTTCTTGCTGTCGCCGTCGGTGAACTCGACCGACACCCCCGACAGCAGCATCCGGTGGATGCTGCGATTGCGCACCACCTGCTGCGGTTCACTCACCATCAGCAGCGCATGCGCCGCCTGTTCCAGCGCTGCCGCCGGAATCTGCGGATTGATGCGAGCCAGCGCCGCCAACAGACGGTCGCGCAAAATCACCTGTCGGTAATCGCTGCGCTCGGGATGATCGCTATCAGGCGCGATGTCCGGGCCATGCACGAATTGCCAGCTGGTCTCCTGGAACCAAGTGAGGCAGAGTTCTTCGAGCTGTTGTTCATTCATCATGGACTGGGTTCCCGTTGGTTGCGGCAGAGGGCAATGACAGGGTAGCGCAGTACGCCTGCCGCTCATGGGTAGGCGTGGTGGGGAAGGCCAAACTCAACGACCGCGCACGGACCATTGGGGTCAGGTACTCGTTACGTAACGATTCAGGCCGGCGGTTTACCAACTCCGCCAGGCACTGCAAGGTCAGGTAATGCCCCGTACATACCTGCAGCACCACGAGTTCCAGAACGGCACGATCCATCTTCTTCTTGGTACGCGGCTCTTGGGCAAGGCCCTCGAGGCGAGCCCGAAGGTCCGGAGACAACGCACTCAGCGAATCAATCACAGGCAACGGCAACTGTTCAGCCAGCAGGTACCCCTCCTGGCTACGCCGCGAGTCCAAATCTGAGGAGCTACCGGCCAAAACTGAGGAGCTACCGGCCAAAACTGAGGAGGTCGCCGGCAAATCTGAGGAGCTGACAACAGTAACCGGAGCGATAGCCTGCAGACCAGGGAAGGCTGGGCCAAACACATCATCCGGCGTCGGCATGTCCTGCCCCGGCAGGTGGTACACGGCACCGCGTCCCCCGGTGGATTCCAGCATGCCAAGCTGGGTCAGGTGCTGCAGGGTGCGCGACAAATCTACCGGGTGCCCCGTGGAAACCGTACACAAGCGTGCATGGTTCACCGTGCCCTCGCTGGCGGCCAAGGCCAAGGCGACACGTTCGTCATAAGCGAGCTCATCGAAAGCGGCACCGAACTTGGCCCGCAAGCTGTGAATCACTTGCTCAGGGAAGAGGTCGATCATCCGCAATTCCAGCAGCGTCTGGTTGTAGGGCTGCGAGGTTTCGTAGAGCTTGGGCGGGTTCCAATGCTGGGAGCGCCAGCCCTGGAAAATCTTCGGGATGCCGGTGCCAGCCTGTTCGCCCACGCCGACAAAACGGAACATCTTGTGCAAGGTACGGTTGCGGCAATCCGCCTCCCCACCCTGTAACGCCACGTCGACCGGGATGCGCATCAAGCCGGGGTTGCGGAAGCCGAACATATCCGGCCGCTTGACCACCAGCACCGATGCACGGTCGGAGTAATCGGCATGCACCAGCACATTGGCCAAGGCCTCGCGCAGCGCCACATGTACGGGCGTTTCGTCCTGGCGCTCCCCTTTTTCCAGATGGAAAGGCACTTTCAAATCGGCCGTGAGCTTCAGGTAGACCTTGCGGTAAAAGTCGTACAGATTGCCGGACCACTTGCCATCCAGCGTCAGGCGGTCGATCCAGCGCTTTTCGGTTTTCGCCTCTGGCCGCTCCTGATAATCGAGCATGTAGTAAGGCAGGGCCTCCTGAATGGCGACCATTTCGCCAAACATCAGCAAGCCCGCCAGGGTAAGCCCAGCCTCTCCGGTCTCACGATCACGCCGCCAGCCGCCGAGTTGCCGCAAAAACTCCTGATCGTCGATGGCATTCCACGGATGACCGGGGTCGCGATTGGCAAACACCTGCCGGTAAGCCCTCAAAGTCTCCGCGCTCAAATCGCTGATGCCGTAGCCGCGCAAAATGCGGTCATCGCGGCTGTCCTCCACCTGCTCGGCCAGCATGCGTTTGACTTCCTCGTCCGGTAGCGGGCGGTCACCCTCGTTCAGGCGACGGTAGGTATTACCGGCAAAGGGATTTTGGGTCAGATGCACCGGGCGCTGCTTACGGTTGGCGCGTGGAATAGTGATCGCCAGCACCGTCTTGCCGTCAACGTGCAGCTCTTGCACATGGCTGTCCGTGAGCAGGTTGACGCTGACTTTCTGGCGGTTATTCAGGTTATTGAAGAGCTCGGTGCGCAGCTTGTCCGGGTTCTGAATGTCCGCCAGTTCGAATTGACCTTTCCTCTCCCGCACGCCCAGCAACACCACGCCGCCATCGGTATTGGCAAACGCGCTGTAGGTGGGCCAGAAGTCTTCGGGCAATGCGCCCTTGCCGTCGCGGCCGGCAGCCAATTTGCATTCCAGAGAGAGAGATTCACGCAGCAACGCGAGGTCTTCGATAGACTGGATCTCGATCATTCGAACACCACCTGGCGGCGAGCGACCGCAATAGCCAATTTAAGAATTTGTTCAAGCAGACTGTGATCCGGCTTGCCATCCTCTCCCGCTGGCGTGTCATACCAGAGCGGGCGAATCTTCAGCTTCAACAACCGTGATTCCTTTTGCGCCTTCTCTTGCTGTGTCGAAGGCTTGCTCAGCAATGCAAAGTGATCCGGAATTTCGAATGCCGCCTCATCCACTACCGATTTAAACAGATCAAGTGTTTTGTCCTGCTCCAGGCTGCATCCGAGGAACAGCAATGAATGGCTGATGAAAATTTGTCGCAGCGCGCGGGGCAATTGATTCTGGAAGGACAGCGGTTCTCCGTAAGCCACCTGATATTGCTTTTCCGTAAATACGTAGGTGTTTTCCTGGCGAGCATCGCCATGCAGCTTCAGGATGCAACGCTCGCCGCGCAGCAAACGCTGCACAAACGCATTGCCCGGCTGCATGCCATACATGTAACCATCCAGCAGCTCTTTCTTTTCCTGAAAGACGGCTTCAATCACTGAATCGAAGTTCGTGGTTACGATGCAGCCTTTAGCAAGTTCGGGCAACAACAGGACCGGACCACGCACTGACTCTACACGCTGGCGGAATTCAGTTTTGATGAAGTGGTTAACCTGATCCGCCGCCGCGTCATGCAGCACCTGCGCAGCCTGCAGGTAATCGTATTGCGCCATCAACGGTTCAATATCCTGTACTTCCAGCCCGTCCAGTTTCCGCGCAATCTTGCGTAGCGCCTCGCCCCACATCGGGTAGTCGCACGCTTTAGACAAGCCCGCGCCAACAAAGGGGGCAATCCGACCCAAGCGAATCGCATCAACCAGATCGAGGAACACAGCAACTTGATCCGATTGTTTGATGAAGTTGCTCGCAGCCTCGTGTTGATCAACTTGCTGCTGGCCTTCCCAGTGATCCAGCTCGTCCAGATAGGCTTTACGGTCAACCCAATATAAGACCTCACTGGGTTTGTAAAGATAGGATTGGTCAGCTTCCTTCAAGCTTCGGATGACCACGACATCCGCTTCGTCGACGGAACTGTTGAACCCTTCATTCGAGTCGTAGGCTGTTTGGAGCGCTGTTTCTAGCTGCTCCACGATATCGTGGCTGTCACGGAGCTTTTTGATATCCATCACTCTGCTCCAGCGGTAAACGCGAGATCGGTAGCAGCGTCAACAGCCAACTCGCCGGACAGCAGTTTGGGGAGCAGGGTTTCTCGGAGGGCGGCAAGATTTTCCGAGCCTCGGTCGTTTGACGAAACTCTGCTCTTTAATGGTGAAACAAACTGGTCGAACGTTATTAATATTGCTTTGTTTGGAATTAGAACAGAGAGACTGGCTAGCTTTGCTCTGGATAGTTCCGTTTGCCCAGTAGAGCCCTCACCCATAGCCTCAATCTCTGGCTGTTTCCAAACCAGGTATTGGCCGAGATAAGGCCAGCTCAGAGCATCGCCAGCGCGAACAACCGTCACATGGGAGTCGACAATAGTTTGTTCGGCGAGATGAAGTACTTGAGCAACTCGACCTAATGTCCCAACACCAGTTGAGTTCACAAGGACATCACCAACCTCAAGGCGTCGGCCATCGATCTTTCTCTGAGCAGGGTCATGCCGACGGCCTTTTGAAATATCCACTCTAAAGTCACGAACGCACTTCTGGTTAAGTACCAGAACACCACCTGACTCCAGGTACTTGGGGGATATCCCTCGATTTAGGTATGCTGTGACATTTCCAAGCATCTCCACCTCCCACCCTTTTGGCACTTCGCCCAACTCGCTGTCTTCCATCTCCTCCGGAAACAGCGCGGCGGTGGCGGCGAGTTGGTCGAATTGCTCGCGCGGCAGGGCGTCGAGTTCGGCGTCCGTCTTGCCGCTGATGGCACCCATGGCGGCGCGCATCGGGTCGCGGCCTTCCTGTTTGGCGGCGATCTTGGCCTTGACCGGATCGAAATCGACAAACCACGATTTGAAGATGGCTTGCGCCATCGCTTCGAGGGTTTGGTTGATGCGATGATTGAGGTCGATTTTGTCGTCAAATGCCCCCAGTATCTCTGCGATTTGGCAACGATCATACTCGCTAGCAGGAATTGACACCTCAATACCGTTTAGTATTTGTTGATTGAGTAGTGGCTGTCCTGAACCAGCACGATAGTTGTTGAGCCCAAGTGATGTGAGCTTGTAGAACCAGAATCGTGAATCTTTCTGACTCTTGCTGCTGCCAATAATAGCGTTATCAGTTACCCAACACCTATTCGGGGAGTAGTGAACCGAACCACAGTAAGATCCAACGCGTCCCACAACTAATGTTCCAGCAGGCGCATTGGTTACATCAGCTTTCCCAATAGCTCCATTTGAACCATAAACAGCGAAGGCGCCATCGTCTGTACGATCAGGTGAACTTCTGCCGTTCTTGAACTCAACGAAGTCACCAAGCGGACCAGAAATTTGGGGAGTCGTGTGGGGCTGTTGCAGATCAGTTGCCATATCCCAAACCCGCCAAGTTCTTCTTAATTTCGCCCTCCAGCTTGGAACTCTCGGCAAACTGTTCGGCCAGTTGCGCGGTCAACCTTGCCATCTTGTCGGCAAACGGCTCGTCGTCCTCATCCTGCTCAGCCGCACCCACATAGCGCCCCGGCGTCAGCACGTGCTCGTGCTTACGGATGTCGTCCAAGGTGGCCGAATAGCAGAAGCCCGGTACGTTTTCATAGCCTTCCCCCTGCTGCCAGGCATGGAAGGTATCAGCGATTTTCTGGATGTCTTCCACGGTGAAATCACGCAGCACGCGGTCCTTCATGTAACCCAGCTGCCGAGCGTCAATGAACAGGAACTCGCCGCGCCGGTCGCGCTTTTTCTTGTCAAGGTTGAAGCCGTTGGCCTTGTCGCGGGTGAGGAACCAGATGCAGGCCGGAATCTGCGTGTTGGTGAACAGCTGGCCCGGCAGCGCCACCATGCACTCCACGTAGTCGTCTTCGATTAGCTTCTTGCGGATCTCGCCTTCGTTATTGGTGTTGCTGCTCATCGAGCCATTGGCCAAGAGCAGCGCCATGCTGCCGGTAGGGGCCAGGTGGTAGAGCATGTGCTGCAGCCAGGCGAAGTTGGCGTTGCTTTGTGGCGGCGTACCGGCAATCCAGCGCGGGTCGTTGGCCAGCTTTTCGTTCCACCATTCCTTCATGTTGAAGGGTGGGTTGGCCATCACGTAGTCGGCGCGCAGATCGGGGTGCAGGTCGTTGAGCATCGTGTCGCC
The DNA here is from genome assembly GCF_000527175.1 of Pseudogulbenkiania sp. MAI-1. Classification (NCBI taxonomy): domain Bacteria; kingdom Pseudomonadati; phylum Pseudomonadota; class Betaproteobacteria; order Neisseriales; family Chromobacteriaceae; genus Pseudogulbenkiania; species Pseudogulbenkiania sp. MAI-1. Next base: position 3,816,168 of record NZ_AZUR01000001.1, read on the forward strand.
CGGTTGCCCGCCGAAGTTGAAGTCGATGCCCCGGATGGCCATATTCATCGCGGCCAAACGCCACGTGGTGGGGTTGCTCTCTTGCCCGTAGACGCTGATCTGACCAGTCTTACCACTTGCTACCTTACCCCCGTGCTGCTCGATAAACTCCTCGCTCTGCACGAAGAAGCCGCCAGAGCCCATGGCCGGGTCGTACACGCGGCCCTTGAAGGGCTGCAGCATGGCCACGATCAGCGTGACGATGCTCTTGGGCGTGTAGTATTGGCCGCCTTTCTTGCCTTCGGCCAGCGCGAATTCGCCGAGGAAGTATTCGTAGACGTGGCCGAGGATGTCCTTGGCCTTGAGGTTGAGCGGCTGGCCTTGGTATTCGGTGGCGTGGAAGTTGGTACGGGAGAACAGGGCGATCAGGTCGGCCAGCTTGTGCGAGTCGAGCTGAGCACGGGCATAACGGTCCTTCTCCAGCACATTCTTGAGTTTCTTCTCGTTCTCGCGCTCAATAGCCTCCATCGCGTTGTCGATCAGCCAACCGACGGTTCGCATTTTCTCCGGCACCCACACCAGTTCGCCGGTTTCCTTGTTGCGCTGCTGAATTTGCCACGGCAAGTCGTTGCCGGGCGGTATCTGTGCACAGTCGCGCAGCGTTTGCCAGCGTGCCTCGAACGGCACCCAAAACACGTTTTTCTCGGTGTAGTAGTCGCGCACTTCGAGTTCGGCGGCGATATCGGCCTCGTAGTCTTCCGGGTAATCGGCGGGGTCCATGTAGTAGTCGTGCCCGGGGTCGCGAAACTGCGCATCCAGTTCCTTCTGCCGCTCCTCGAAAGCATCCGACACGTACTTGAGGAAGATCAGGCCAAGTACGATGTGCTTGTACACAGCCGCGTCCAGGTTGGAGCGCAGCTTGTCGGCAGCCGTCCAGAGCGTCCTCTCGAGATCGTTGAAGAATTGCTGTTCGATAATATTCATTCTTAATAACTCTTACTTGAAATTCATTTGAGCGGTAAGCCATGCCCCCGGTTCGAAGCATGAAAAGCGCACGCGCTACCGAACACCCTATGCCGTGCGCTCATCCACTTTGAGATATTCCGCAACTTCCTTGATAGTCAAGCTGCAATCCGCTCGTGCAGTCGCTGACCTGGCGAGTCCTGGCACAGTTGTCAAAAACTGTGCAGCAAGATACAGCAAAGACCAGGCAGTAACCAGAAGATCAAGACAGATGAATAGATTGCACGGCTGAGGAGAAGCTATCCCACAAAGGCTGAGGGCTTGCATGCAAAGAGGGTTGGCACTCGCGAGTGCTTGGACTGGGTAGGTATCAGGAATCCTGCCGTGGTCAGCACGTGACCAACAGACGGAAATTTCAAAAAGACAAAAAAATCCCCCGGGGATCACTCCGCAGGGGCCAACACGAGGAAGAAACACCTCGCCGGAGCTTATCCGGCTGCGATGTTTCGAGGGGCTAACACACAAAAGCCTGAGCTCTTAGGTGCGCGGAACAATCTAGCGTAAAAGCTCTAGTTCGTCCAATGCTTAATCAATCTAACCTTATGCCGGCCAGTTGAAGTCGCGGAACTGCTCGCGCAGCGTCGTCTTCAGGAGCTTGCCGGTGGCGGTGTGCGGCAGCTGGTCGACGATCACCACCTCGTCCGGCGCCCACCATTTGGCGACCTTGCCCTCGAAGAAGGCCAGCAGCTCGTCGCGGCTGGCGCTGTGGCCGGGCTTGAGCACCACCACCATCAACGGCCGCTCGTCCCATTTGGGGTGGACGACGCCGATGGCCGCCGCCTCGGCCACCGCCGGGTGGCCGACCAGGATGTTCTCCAGCTCGATCGAGCTGATCCACTCGCCGCCGGACTTGATCACGTCCTTGCTGCGGTCGGTGATCTTCATGTAGCCGTCGGGGTCGATGGTCACCACGTCGCCGGTGTCGAACCAGCCGTCGGCGGTGAGGCTGGCGTCGAGGTCGCGCCGGTAGTACTGGCTCAGCACCCACGGCCCGCGCACCTGCAGGTTGCCGAAGGCCACACCGTCGTGCGGCAGCGGCTGGCCGGCATCGTCGACCAGGCGGATCTCCACGCCGTAGACCGGCCGCCCCTGCCGGGTCTGCAGCCGGCGCAGCGTGGCCGGGTCGGCATCGCGGTGCGTGTACAGCGGCGCGGTGGTGGTGCCCACCGGGGACAGTTCGGTCATGCCCCACAGCTGGCGCAGTTGAACGCCGTGGGCGGCCAGTTGTTCGAACATCGCCGCCGGCGCCGCCGAGCCGCCGACGATCCCCCGCTGCAGGTTCGGCAGCCGCAGGCCATTCTGCTCGCAGTGCTGCAGCAGCATCAGCCATACCGTCGGCACGCCGGCAGCCAGCGTCACCTGTTCCTGTTCGATCAGCTCGTACAGGCTGGCGCCGTCCAGCTTCGGACCCGGCAACACCAGCTTGGTGCCGTTCATGGTGCAGCTGTACGGCAGGCCCCAGGCATTGACATGGAACATCGGCACCACCGGCAGCACCGCGTCGGCCGCGGAGAGGCCGAGGCTGTCCGGCAACGAGCTGGAGTAGCTGTGCAGCAGCGTGGAGCGGTGCGAGTACAGCACGCCCTTGGGCTGGCCGGTGGTGCCGGAGGTGTAGCACAGGCTGGAGGCGGTGTTCTCGTCGAACACCGGCCAGTCGTACTGTTCGCTGCGGCCGTCGAGCAGTTCCTCGTAGCACAGCAGGTTGGCGATGGTGGAGTGCAGCGGCATGTGCTCGCGGTCGGTCAGCAGCACGAAGTGGCGCACGCCGGAGAGCTGTGGCGCCAGCTGTTCGACCAGGGACAGGAAGGTGAGGTCGAAGAACAGCGCGACGTCCTCGGCGTGGTCGATGATGTAGCCGATCTGCTCAGGGAACAGCCGCGGATTGATGGTGTGGCATACCGCGCCCGAGCCAGACACGGCGTAATACAGTTCGTAGTGGCGGTAGCCGTTCCAGGCCAGCGTGCCGACGCGGTCACCGGACTCGATGCCCAGTGCCGCCAGCGCGTTGGCCAGCTGGCGGGCGCGGCGCGCGGCGTCGCGGTAGGTGTAGCGGTGGATCGGCCCTTCCACGGTGCGCGACACGATCTCGGTATCGCCGTGGCAGCGTTCGGCGTGTTGCAACAGCCCGGAAATCAGCAAGGGCTGGTCCATCATCAGTCCGTGCAGCATCTGTCTCCCCTTCTGTGCCGTTCATACGGAAAACGTCGGCCCGGCCCGCGCCGGGGCTGCTTGAGTATAGCCACGGCGGTCCGCCCCGGAAGGATAGGCTCAGCTCTTCACCGGCTTCTTGGCCAACATGCGCTGCAGGGTGCGGCGGTGCATGTTGAGCGCGCGCGCGGTGGCCGAGACGTTGCCGTCGTGCTCGGCCAGCACCCGCTGCAGGTGCTCCCAGGTGACGCGCTTGAGCGACATCGGCTGCGAGGCGAGCGGCAGTTCGGGATTGGCCGCCACCTGCTCGAAGGCGGCGAGGATGTCGTCCACCGTGGCCGGCTTGGCGAGGTACTGCACCGCGCCAAGCTTGGTGGCCTCGACTGCGGTGGCAATACTGGCGTAGCCGGTCAGCACCACCACGGCAGCGGCGGGCCAGTGCTGGCGCAATAGCGGCAGCAGGCGCAGGCCGCTGTCGCCGCCGAGGTTGAGGTCGAGCACGATGCGCGCCGGCGCCGAGCCCGCCACGGCCAGCGCCGCGTCGGCCGAATGCGCCACCGTCACCGTGTGGCCGCGCCGCGTTAGCGAGCGCGCCAGCACCGCACCGAAAGCCTCGTCGTCGTCGATCAGCAGAATGGGGACGCTCATGTTTCCTCCCTGTGCGTCAGCGTCAGTGGCAGCGTGACGCGCGCATGCACCCCGCCCTGGGCGCGGTTGGTCAGCTCCAGCGAACCGGACAGCCGCGCCAGCGTGGCGTGTGACAGCAGCATGCCGATGCCGAGCCCGGCCGGCTTGTCGGAATCGAGCGGGGTCAGCCCGGCGCGGCGCAGCTGCTCGGCGCTGAGGCAGCCCTGGCGGTTGACGATGTCGAGCTGCAGCGCATCGCCCGCCAGCCGGGCGCTGACCGTCACCTCGCCGCCGCCGGCCTCGGCGGCGTTATTGATCAGGTTGAAGAAGGCCGGCCAGAACACCGGCTCCAGCAGCACGCGGGGGTCGTCGCCGGGCGGCGGCCGCCAGTCGAGCCGCACGTCCGGGCGCAGGCTGCGCCAGCCGTCCAGCCGCTCGGCCAGGGTGGCGAACAGCGGCAGCGCGGCGGGGGCCGGCTCGGCACCGAGCTTGAGGCGCGCCAGCGCATCGCGGCACACCGCCAGCTGACGCCGCATCAGCTGCAGATCGTCGGCCAGCTCGGCGTTCTCGCCGTGGCTCGCGTGCAGCTCGTCCACCAGCAGCGTCAGCGTGTTGAGCGGGGTGGACAGCGAGTGCGCCGCGCCGGCCGCCTGCATGCCCACCGCCACCAGCTGCTCGTCGCGCAGCTGGGTTTCGCGCGCGGCGTCGAGCTCGGCCTCGCGCTCGGCCAGCAGCCGCGACAGGTAGGAGACGTAGGCGGTGATCAGGCAGGCAGACACGGCGAAGATCAGCCACATGCCGATGATGTGCAGGTTGAAGACGATGGCCGGCTCGCCGAACTCGGGCAGCGGCAAATGCCAGAAGATCAGCAGGCCGTAGAGCAGCATCGCCAGCGCGGCCAGTAGCCAAGCGAACAGCCCGGGGGCGATCAGCGCGGCGAACAGCACCGGCGGCAAAAACAGCGAAGCGAGCGGATTGACCGCGCCGCCGGTCAGCGCCACCACTTCCGCCAACACCAGCACGTCTGCCAGCAAGCCCAGGCGCAGGATCAGGCCGGGGCTGCCGCCGCGTGCCAGCCAGGCGTCGAGGCCGAGGTTGAGCAGCAGCAGCCCGAGCAGCCCCGCCAGCAGCAGCATCCAGGGCACCGCCACGCCGGCCAGGGCGCAGCCGAGCAGGGTCAGCAGCGACAGCGCCAGCATCACGCGCCGCACCAGGGACAGGCGCTGCATGGCGCGTGCGAGATCGGGAGCGAACAGGGTACGGGTGAGGCGAGGGGCGTTCATGCGCGCCACTTTACCATCCCCCGTCGCGCCAGGGCTGCGGTGGATTGCCGCATTGACAGCCCCGCTCCGGCTTCGGTTATCCCAGATCAAGTTCCTTATCCGGCCACGCTTTTATCATGGCGCCATCTTGCCTTGCAGGCTTGCCGGCCGGCGCCCCCACGCTGCCGGACGGTAAACCGAGCGAAAGTCCAACCGTCATGAAAGCCCTGTTCCGCCTTGCCCTCCTGTGTCTGGGACTGCTGCTGGCCGCCGCCAGCCAGGCCGGCTCCGGTTCGTACGAGGCCAAGCTCCCGCCCGAACTGTTCGACTCCCCCCGGCTGTGCACCTACGCCCCCTGCCGCGACGTGCTGCCCGGCGCCGACAGCTTCTCCGAGCGCCAGGGTAAGCCGCCCTTCGTCGAGGGCTACCGCACGGTGAACGGCCAGCGCGAGCGCGTCGGCTTCGTGTTCCTGTCCACCGATATCGTCGACATCCCGGCCTACTCCGGCAAGCCGGTGATCACGCTGATCGGCATGGACAACGCCGGGCGCTACACCGGCTCGACCATCCTCAAGCACAGCGAGCCGATCCTGCTGCTGGGCATTCCGGAGAACGAACTGACCCGCTTCACCCGCCAGTACCTCGGCAAGCACGTCACCGACAAGCTCGACATCGGCCAGGGCAGCGGCGCCGGCAGCGTGGGGCTCGACGGCATCACCGGCGCCACGGTGACGGTGATCGCACAGAACCAAGTGATGATGAAGTCGGCGATGAACGTGGCGCGCCAAGTCGGCATCGTCAAGTCGCAGCCCAAGCCGGCGGCGCGCTTTGTCGATCCGGCCGACAAGCCGGACTGGGTGCGCCTGGCCGACGAAGGCGCGGTGCAGCACCTGACCATCAGCCGCGCCCAGGTCGGCCTGCCGGACGCGGCCCAGCCCTACATCGACCTATGGTTCGGCTACCTCAACCAGCCCACGGTGGGACGCGCCGTGCTCGGCGAGGCCGGCTACCAGAGCCTGATGGCGCGGCTGCAGCCGAATGAGCACGCGCTGTTCATCGTCAACAACGGCAGCGAGTCGTTCAAGGGCTCGGGCTTCGTGCGCGGCGGCATCTACGACCGCATCCAGGTGCAGCAAGATCTCGACAGCTACACCTTCCGCGACCTCGACTACCTCAACCTCTATGACCTCGCCGCGCCCGGTGCGCCGGCCTTCCACGAGTCGGGCATCTTCATCCTGCGCCAGGCGCCGAACTTCTCCGCCGCCTACCCGTGGCAACTGGTGTTCCTCGGCAACAAGATCGACCAGCAGACCGCGCAGAAAACCTTCGCCGCCTTCGAGCGCGAGTACTGGCTGCCGGCGCGCTACCTGCAGGGCGGCCGCCCGCACGTCGAGCGCCCCGACCCGACCTGGCTCAAGGTGTGGAAGGAGAAGCGCTGGCAGATCGCCGCTTTCGTCGCCTTCCTGCTGGCGGTGAGCCTGAGCTACGCGCTGCGCGACAAGCTGGTGCGCCGCTCCTCGCGCAAGGACAAGCGCTGGGTGAGCATCCCGAAATACAGCGCCTGGGCGATCAGCGTCGCCTTCGTCGGCTTCGGTGCCATGGCCCAGCCCTCAGTGACGCAGGTGCTGACCTGGGTACACGCGCTGATCGGCGAATGGCGCTGGGAGCTGTTCCTGTCCGACCCGCTGATCTTCATCTTCTGGTGGTTCATCCTGATCAGCGTGGTGCTGTGGGGGCGCGGGCTGTTCTGCGGCTGGCTGTGCCCGTTCGGCTCGCTCACCGAGGGCCTGTACAAGATCGTCGCCGCCACCCCGCTCAAGCGCTTCCAGCGTAAACCCAACGCACGGCTGCATGCGCGCCTCAAGTGGCTCAAGTACGGTGTGTTCGCCAGCCTCTTGGGCGTGTCGCTGTTCTCGATGACGCTGGCCGAGCAACTGGCCGAGGTGGAGCCGTTCAAAACCACCTTCCTGGTTGGGGTGCTGCATCGCAGCTGGCCGTTCGTGCTGTTCTGGAGTCTGATCATCGGCGTGTCGCTGTTCGTCGAGCGGCCGTTCTGCAAATACCTGTGCCCGCTCGGCGCCAGCCTCGCCATCCCCTCGCGCTTCCGCCTGTTCGGCCTCAAGCGCAAGGCCGAGTGCGGCCCCTGCGCCGCCTGCGCGGTGGGCTGCGGCTCGCTCGCCATCGACGACAAGGGCCGCATCGACCAGAAAGAGTGCCTGCTCTGCCTCGACTGCATGGTGATGTACTACGACGACCACGCCTGCCCGCCGCTGGCACAGGAGCGCAAGCGCCGCACCAAGGCCGGCCAGCCGCTGACACCGATCGGCAAGGACGGCTACTTCATCCCGATCACCCCGCTTCCGGCCACGCCCAAGGCTGCGCGGCCTCAGCCCGAGAAGGAAACGGCATGAGCGGGGACCGGCTCCGGGCTGGCCTGAGCGCCATGCTGCTGGCACTGCTGGCGGCCGGCACGGTACACGCCGCGGTGCTGACGGTGGCGCCGGGCGCGTCGATCCAGGCCGCCGTGGAGCGCGCCGCCCCCGGCGACACGGTCGAGGTGGCGCGCGGCCTCTATACCGAAAACCTGCGCATCGCCAAGCCGCTGACGCTGCGCGGCGTCAACCGCCCGACGCTGTCCGGCGGCAACCGCAACGACACCATCCGCATCGCCGCGCCGGACGTGCGCGTGGAAGGCTTCATCGTGCGCGACAGCGGCGGCGACCTGGGCGCCCAGAACGCCTGCCTCTACCTCGAACCGGGCGCCGACCGCGTCACGGTGCGCGGCAACGACCTCACCTATTGCCTGTTCGGCCTGTGGATCGAAAAGGTGCGCGACACGCGCGTCGAGCACAACCTGATCACCGGCAAGCGCGACTTCGCCTCGGTCCACCGCGGCAACGGCATCCAGCTCTACAACACCGAGGGCGCCGCCATCGTCGGCAACCGCATCAGCTTCGTGCGCGACGGCATCTACGTCGACGTCTCGCACCACGCGCTGTTTCGCGGCAACACCATCCACGACGCGCGCTACGGCACGCACTACATGAACTCCTACTACAACCGCTGGGAAGGCAACGAGGTCTACCACAACCGCGGCGGGCTGGCGCTGATGGAGGCGCGCAACCAGATCGTGGTGAACAACCGGGTGTGGGGCAATTCCGACCACGGCATCATGCTGCGCACGCTGCAGGACTCGCGCGTGGAAAACAACGTGGTGGCCGGCAACGCGCGCGGCCTGTTCGTCTACGACGCCGAGTACAACAGCCTGCGCGGCAACCTGGTGACCGGCAACCAGGTCGGCGTGCACCTGTCGGCCGGCTCCACCCGCAACGTGGTGGCGGACAACGACTTCATCGCCAACCGCGAGCAGGTGCGCTACGTCGGCACCCGCGACGAGGAATGGGGCAAGCCGCGCGGCAACCACTGGAGCGACTACCTGGGCTGGGACCGCGACGGCAACGGCCGCGGCGACGTGCCCTACCAGGCCAACGACCTGGTCGACCGCCTGCTGTGGCGCTACCCGAGCGCCAAGCTGCTCTTGAACAGCCCGGCGGTGCAGAGCCTGCGCCTGATCGCGCGCCAGTTCCCGCTGCTGCGCGCGCCCAGCGTGCTCGACCCGCAACCGGCGATGCGCCCGGCCCACCGTAACTGGACGGCCTGGAGCGCGCCGCGCTACCGCTTTACTTCGCAGTGATCCCACCATGAACCCACCCGTCATCGAACTTCACCAGGTCGAACGCCGCTTCGGAACGCTCCCCGCCGTCGACGGCGTCAGCTTCCGCGTCGAGCGCGGCGAGCTGTTCGGCCTCACCGGCCACAACGGTGCCGGCAAGAGCACGCTGTTCAAGATCATGCTGGGGCTGCTCGCCCCCAGCGCCGGCAGCGTGCAGGTACTCGGTGCCCCCACCCGCGGCGCGGCCTTCCGCGCCGTGCGCCGCCGCCTGGGCTACCTGCCGGAACAGCTGGCTCTGTACGACAACCTGAGCGGCAGCGAGACGCTGAGCTACTTCGCCCGCCTCAAGGGCGCCGAGCCACAGCAGGTGGCGCCGCTGTTGGAACGGGTCGGGCTGGCGCATGCCGCCCAGCGCCGCGTCGGCACCTACTCCAAGGGCATGCGCCAGCGCCTGGGGCTCGCCCAGGCCCTGCTCGGCAGCCCGCAACTGCTGTTCCTCGACGAGCCGACCAACGGCCTCGACCCGGAAGCGATCCACGCCTTCTACCAGCTCCTGGCCGAGCTGCGCGAACAGGGCGTGAGCATGATCCTGACCTCGCACATCCTGGCGGAGATCCAGGAACGGGTGGACCGCGTCGCCATCCTCAAGGCCGGCAAGCTCGCCGCGCTCGGCACCGTATCCCAGCTGCGCGAGGCGGCGGCGCTGCCGCTGGGCGTGACGCTCACCACCAGCCGGCCGCTGACGATGGACGAGCTGGCCCGGCTCGACCGCCACGCCCCGCTCAGACAACCCTCGGGGACCGACCAGCTGAGGCTTGCCTGCCCGCGCCCGGCCAAGATGGCGCTGCTGGCCGAAGTGGCGGCGCTGGGCGCAGCGGTGCGCGACGTGCGGCTGTCCGAACCCTCGCTGGAAGACGTGATCCTGGGCTACGCGGGAGGACGACCATGATCGAACTCAACGCCATCCGCACCGTCGCCGCCAAGGAATTCCGTGACCGCCTGCGCAACCGCTGGGTGCTGGCGGTGAGCGTCGTGTTCACCCTGTTCGCGCTGGTCATCGCCTACTTCGGCGCGGCCCAGCAGGGCGAGGTGGGCCTGCGCGGCATCGAAGTCACCATCGCCAGCCTGGTGAGCCTGGTGATCTACCTGATCCCGCTCATCGCCCTGCTGCTCGGCTTCGACGCCATCGTCGGCGAGCGCGAGCGCGGCTCGCTCGAACTCATGCTGTCGCTGCCGATCAGCCGCGCCGAACTGATCCTCGGCAAGTACGGCGGGCTCGCCGCGGCGCTGAGCGTGGCCACGCTGACCGGCTTCGGGCTGGCGGGCGCGCTGCTCGTCACCCGGCTGCCCGCCGCCGCGCTCTACCACTACGCCGGCTTCATGCTCTCGGCGCTGCTCTTGGGGCTCGCCTTCCTGTCGCTGGCGGTACTGGTCTCGGTGCTGGCCGGCGACCGCACCCGCGCCTCGGGCGCGGCGATCGCGCTGTGGTTCTTCTTCGTGCTGATCTTCGACCTCTTGCTGCTGGGCCTGCTGGTGGTACAGGGCGACGGCCCGCTGGGCGAGTGGCTGCCCTACCTGATGCTACTCAACCCGGCCGACCTGTTCCGCGCCCTCAACATCTTCAGCAGCGATGAGCTGCGCTCCTTTTACGGGCTGGGCAGCGTGCTGCCCGACCTGATGACCCAACCGCTGATGCTCGGCGGCATGCTCACGGGCTGGATCGTCGCCCCGCTCGCCGCCGCCCTGTGGAGATTCCGATGACATTACGCACCACGCTCGCGCTCGCGGCGCTGCTGGCCGGGCTGGCCGCCTGCCAGGACGAACGCCCCGCCCAGACCACCCCGCTCGAGATCAAGCAGGACACCGCCTGCGCGCTCGACGGCATGCTGCTCGCCGACTACCCCGGTGCCAAGGCGCAGATCCACTACGCCCAGGGCGAACCCGAATTCTTCTGCGACACCGTGGAAATGTTCTCGCTCTACCTCAAGCCGGAACAAGCCCGCCGCATCGCCGCGCTCTACGTCCAGGACATGGGCGAGACCGACATCAAGGCCCCCAAAGGGCACTGGATCGACGCGCGCCAGGCCTTCTACGTGCAAGGCTCGTCGCAGCAGGGCTCGATGGGACCGACGCTGGTGCCGTTCGGTCAGCGCGCCAAGGCCGAGGCTTTCGCCCAGCAATACGGCGGCAAGGTGCTGGCCTTCGCCGACGTCAAACCCGAGATGGTGCGGCTCGACGGCGGCGCCCTGCATGACAGCCATATGTGAGACCGACATGTCCTACCAGAACTTCTTCCGCGACGTCGACGCCACCCGCGCCCAAGAGATCGACGGCCTGTCCAAGCTGATGTACCAGCTGCGCGAAAGCCGCCGGCTGATCCTGGCGCGCTACGCCGTCGACAGCGAAGACGCCCTGCTCGACGCCATCCGCGAATCGAGGGTGGCCGAACACCCGGCCTACGACGATTACCTCTCGGCCAAGCAATTGCATCAGCACTACCAAGCCGCTCGCGCCGAAATGAAACTCTGCATGGAAAACACATGAAAACTGTCGTGGATTACGAAACGCTGCGCGATGCCATTATCGATGATTACGGCGAAACCCTGGCCGGCGATATTATCCTGTACCAGGACGCCATTTCCCTCGAATTATTAAATGGCACTTTGCTCGAGATCAAAGCGGCGTCGAATAGCGAATATAGTTTCATCTGGAAATATCAGGGCCATGTCCTGCGCCTCGACACCGCGCCGCTGCACCCCGATCTCTCCACCTATCCCCACCACCTGCACGATAGCGACGGCATGGTCCGGCCCGACCCGATCACCACCCCGGGCCAGCCGCTGAGACAGAACGTGCGGCTGCTGCTCGGCGCACTTAATCTCGATCCGCTGCTGGGTCACCGCGCCTAAGACAGTTCCATCCCAGCCTCTTGCCCGGCGACGCCGGGCTACCCACCAAGCGCAAAAAAAACGGCGGCCACAGCCGCCGTTCGAGACCGGCCAGGACGCCCCGCACGGCCGTCCTGGCTGGGTTGAAACCTGTTCAGGACGTCTTGGACAGCATGAAATCCACCGCCGCCTTGACGTCGGCGTCGGACAGCGCGCTGTTGCCGCCGCGTGCCGGCATCGCACCCTTCGCACCGGTGAAGCCCTCGACGGCGTGCTTGTACAGCGTGTCCTTGCCCTGCGCCAGGCGGGCATCCCAATCGGCCTTGTCGCCGACCATCGGTGCGCCGGCGGCGCCGGTCTGGTGACACATCACGCAGGTCTTCTTGAACACGTCCTCACCCGCCTTCAGCGCCGGATCGGCGGCGGCCGTGGTGGTGGCAGCCGGTTGGGCGGTCTCGGCGGCGGCCGGTGCCGCAGCCTGCGCCGTGCTTTCGGCAGCCTCTTTCTTGCCGCAGGCGGCCAACGCCAACAGGCTCAGAAAAGCCAGAGCCATCGCTTGCTTTTTCATTTTCATCCCCTTATGCGGAAACCCAAAATATCGACCGCACCATTTTACCAACGGCTCGCCTCAGTAATACGCCCACCGCCCGGTTTCTTTTAAAGGCTTGATGCGCATCAATTCCAGCGCGGGGTCAAAAGGATTGCAATAGCGTCGAATTAAAAATCATAAAACTCACGCTATTTCAGTACATTTGGAGCAAATAACATGGCGAAGGAAGAATCCGTTTCCGACATCGGCCGCCGCAAATTCCTCGGCACCTCGACGATGCTGGGCCTGGCCGGCATCGGCCTGAGCGCCGGGCTCAGCGGCTGCAAGGACGGCGGCGCCCAGGCCGCCGCCGGCAACGCGGGCGGAGAAGCGGCCGCGGCGTCCCACGGCGCCGGCCACAACCCGCACAAGGCCCCCGGCCAGCTCGACGACTACTACGGCCTGTGGTCCGGCGGCCACTCCGGCGAAATGCGCGTGCTGGGCCTGCCGTCCGGCCGCGAGATCAAGCGCATCCCGGTGTTCAACATGGACTGCATGAGCGGCTGGGGCATCACCAACGAATCCAAGGCCATCCTCGGCACCAAGCCGGACGGCAGCCCCAAGTACATGGTCGGCGACACCCACCACGTGCACGCCTCGTACGCCAAGGGCACCTACGACGGCCGCTACGCCTGGGTCAACGACAAGATCAACTCACGCCTGGCGCGCATCCGCCTCGACACCTTCGAGTGCGACAAGATCACCGAACTGCCCAACGTACAGGGCTTCCACGGCATCTTCCCGGACAAGCGCGACCCGGTGGACGCCAGCATCGACCGCACCACCCGCGTGTTCTGCGGCAGCGAATTCCACATCCCGCACGCCAACGACGGCCGTGACCTCGACGCCGGCGAAAAATACGGCGCGCTGTTCACCTGCGTCGACGCCGAGACCATGGAAGTGCGCTGGCAGTGCAAGGTCGACGGCAACATGGATCTCGTGGCCACCTCCTTCGACGGCAAGCTCGCCGCCTCCAACCAGTACAACGTCGAAAACGGCATCCGCTACGAAGACATGATGTCGGCCGAGCGCGACGCCTGCGTGTTCTTCAACGTGGCGCGCATCGAACAAGCAGTGAAGGAAGGCAAGTTCAAGACCATCGGGGATTCGAAAGTACCGGTGGTGGACGGCACCAAGGCCGCCAACGCCGACCCCAAGACCGCGCTCACCGCCTACGTGCCGGTGCCGAAGAACCCGCACGGCGTCAACGCCAGCCCGGACGCCAAATACTTCATCTGCGCCGGCAAGCTCTCCCCCACCGCCACCGTGATCGAGCTGGAGAAAGTGCTGGCCTGGTTCGACGGCAAGCTCGACGACATCAAGAAAGCCATCGTCGCCGAAGTGGAACTGGGCCTCGGCCCCTTGCACACCGCCTTCGACGGCCGCGGCAACGCCTACACCACGTTGTTCCTCGATTCGCAGATCGTGAAATGGAACCTCGCCGAAGCGATCAAGTTCTACGGCGGCGACAAGAATGCCAAGTACGTGGTGGACCGGCTCGACGTGCAATTCCAGCCCGGCCACCTCAACGCCTCGATGTCGGAAACGCGCGAGGCCGACGGCCAATGGCTGGCGGTGGGCTGCAAGTTCTCCAAGGACCGCTTCCTGCCGGTCGGCCCGCTGCACCCGGAAAACGAACAGCTGGTGGACATCAGCGGCGACAAGATGATCCACGTCGCCGACCACCCGGTGTACCCGGAGCCGCACGACTTCATCATCGTCAAGCGCGACAAGATCAAGCCGCGCCAGGTCTACAACCTGGACGAGTTCCCGCTGGCGCTGAAAGACCCGAAGGAAAGCCGCGTCGAGCGCAAGGGCAACAAGGTGACGATCTACCTCGCCTCACAGGCGCCGGCGTTCAGCCTGCGGGAATTCAAGGTGAAGAAGGGCGACGAGGTGACGGTGATCCTGACCAACCTCGACAAGGTGGAAGACCTGACCCACGGCTTCGCTATCCCCAAGTACAACGTCAACTTCATCGTCAACCCGCAGGAGACCAAGTCGGTCACCTTCAAGGCAGACAAGCCGGGCGTCTACTGGTGCTACTGCACCCACTTCTGCCACGCGCTGCACCTGGAGATGCGCTCGCGCCTGATCGTCGAGCGCTGAGCCGGCAAACTCATCCTAGCAACGAAGCGTTTCGGGAAGGCCGCAAGCCTTCCCGCTTTTTTTTGGTTCTACACGGGGCGTCCGCTCACCGCGTCGAGGCCGGCGCAGGTTTTTCCACCGGCAGCCCGGCGGCGAGCCAGTCGTCGAAGCCGCCGGCGATCGAGCACACCGTGGTGTAGCCCATCTGCAGCAGCGACTGCGCCGCCAGCGCGGCACAGGCGCTGGTCTGGCAATACAGCAGCACCGGGCGGTGACGGTTGGCCAGCTCCGGCGACGCCTCCAGCTGGAACTCCAGCACGCCGCGCGGCAGGTTGACGGCGCCGGGCACGTGGCCGGCGGCGTACTCCGTCGGTTCGCGCACGTCCACCACCAGCACGCCATCCGGTCGCCAGGTCGCCGCCTCGGGCAGCGGCAGCTCGACGATGCGGCTGCGTGCCTCCCTCACCAGATCTTGTGCGGTTCTCATCGGCTCACCCTCAATCGTCGTGATGAAGATTTTCTTCGATCACAGCATTAATGATAGCCAGCGTCAGGGCCAATGGCAGCCCGCCATCGGACGAAACAGCACATGCCGCATGTCCCGTGCCAGCTGGCACCCTTGGCATCGGCGCCGGGCGGTCCCACGGGGATCGGATCAGGCATCACGCTTGGCACCAGCCGGAATAGCTCGCCCCAAGAAAAATGGCCCACGCCGAAACGTGGGCCCAACACTTGGAGCGGGGGGTGCGTTCCCCCGATGACAACCAGCTTAGTACGCCGCCTCGGCGAAGGAAATGCGGCAGATTGTCGCAGCGCTCAGGCGCGCACCAGCCGGGCGACCAGGCCGCCTTCGGGATGGTTTTCCAGCTCCAGCGCCAGGCCGTGCAGTTCGGCCACGCGCTCGACGATGGAGAGCCCGAGGCCGCTGCCGGGCTGGGGCTGCCCCGGCGGGCGGAAGAAACGCTCGCGCACCCGTTCCAGCCATTCCGGGGCGATGCCCGGCCCGGTATCGCGTACCGCCACATGCCCGGCAGCCAGCTCCAGCGTCACCGTGGTGCCGTCCGGCGAGTAGCGCACGGCGTTGTCGAGCAGGTTGCGCAGCAGCAGGCCGACCAGGGTCTCGTCGCCGGACAGTGGCAAGACCTCGGCGTAGGGGCAGCTCTGGCGCAGCTCGACGGCGATGGCGCGCTCGCCCGCCGCGTGCCGGGCCTCGGCCAGGGCGCGCTCGGCGATGGCCTGCCAGTGCAGCGGCGCGCTCTGGGCCGGGATCGACAGCGGGTCCAGCCGCGACAGCGCCAGCAGTTGTTCGACCAGGCGCGTGGCGCGGTCGATGCCGAGCGTCAACTGGCTCAGCGCATGATCGCGGGCCGGCGCCTCGCTGCTCAGCTGCGCCACCTCGGCCTGCACCCGCAACGCCGCCAGCGGGGTGCGCAGTTCGTGCGCGGCGTCGGCGGTGAAGCGGCGTTCTCGCGCCAGCATCTCGGCCACGCGCGCGATCAGGCCGTTCATGCCGTCGATCAACGGTGCCAGCTCCGCCGGCACCTCCCGCGACAGCGGCGTCGGGCTGTCGAGGGGATGATGCCGCAACTCCTCGCGCACCCGCTCCAGCGGACGCAAGCCCAGCGTCACGCCGCGCCACAGCAGCAGCAACAGCACCGGCACCAGCAGCAGCCAGGGCAGCCACTGCGCGGAGAGCAGCCCGCGCACCACCTCCCAGCGTTCCTCCAGCTCCTGCGCCACGGCCACGGTGCGGCGCGCGTCGCTAAGGTAATACACACGCCACCGCTTGCCATCGGAATCCAGCGTCAAAAAACCGGAAAAACCGGGGTGGGGGCTCAGGCCCAAGCCTTCGCCGTCGCTCAACAGCAACCGGCCCTTGGCGTCCCACACCGCCAGCGCCATGTCGTCCACCTCGCCCTCGCGGCTTCCCTCGCCACGCAGGTAGGGCTTGGCCGGGGCCGCCAGGGAGGCCACGGAATGCAGCACTTGCCGGGCAAACAGCCGCTGCTGGCCGTCGTACAGCTCGTTGACCTCGTGCCAGGCGGCATAGCCGGACAGGCCCGTGGCCACCAGCCACACCAGCGGCACCACCAGCATGATCATGCGGATCAACCGGCCGCGCAGGCTAGGGTGTGTCATCAGCCCTCTCCCAAGGTATAGCCGACGCCGCGCACGGTCTTGATGAAGGCGGAACCCAGCTTCTTGCGCAGGTGATGGACGTGCACCTCGACGGCGTTGCTGTCCAGCTCCTGACCCCAGCCGTACAGCTTCTCCTCGATCAGCTCGCGCGTCAGCACCCGCCCCTTGCTCACCAGCAGCAACTCCAACAGCGACAGTTCGCGCGCCGTCAGCTCCAGCGTCTGGCCGGCCAGCGTGGCGCGGCGCGCCACCGGGTCGAAACTGACCGCGCCGTGGCTGTACACCGGCCCGCTCTGACCATGGCGGCGGCGGATCAGCGCGCGCAGCCGGGCGGCCACCTCGGCCAGCGCAAAGGGCTTGATCAGGTAGTCGTCGGCGCCGGCATCCAACCCCTTGAGCCGCTCCGGCAGGGCGTCGCGCGCGGTCAGCACCAGCACCGGCTCGCTGTGGCCGGCGCGGCGCCAGCTGGCCAGCACCTCCATGCCGTCGAGGCTGGGCAGGCCCAGGTCCAGCACCACGGCGTCGAAGGGGGCGCCGGAAAGCGCCGCCAGGCCTTCCTTACCGTCGCGGAACCAGTCCACGGCAAAGCCCAGCTGACCGAGCCCGGCCTTGAGCCCGTCGCCGATCAGGGCATCGTCTTCAATCAGCAGAATGCGCATCGCTTGTCCTTCCTGTGGACACCCACTCTAACGCGAATCGCGCCGCACCGGCCTCGCCTTGACGCCGGTCACCATGGCGCGCACCAGGTTGACGCCACTCAGCCGGCTCATCGCCAGCGCCCCCAGCACATGCAGCCCGGCACAGGCCATCAGGGCATTGGCCAGGCCCTCGTGCAGCTCCTCCAGCCATTCCTCGCCCCAGTAGGCGTCGGCGCCCATCAGGTAGCCGGTGACACCGAGCGCCAGCACCAGTCCCATCAGCGCCAGCATCATCAGCGCGCCGAGCGGGTTGTGTCCGGGGTGCGGGTCGTCGCGTCCTTCGCGCAGCAGGCGCCAATGCACGGCCAGGCGGGCCGGGGTGGGGAAGAAATCGGCGAAGCGCGCGTGGCGGCTGCCGACGAACCCCCACACGATGCGCATCAGCACCAGTCCCGCTGCGAGGTAGCCCGCCCAGCGGTGCGGCGGGTCGCCCTCCTCCAGCAGGAGCAGGTTGGCCGCCACGCAGCTCACCAGCGACCAGTGGAAGAAGCGCACGAAGCGGTCCCATACCCGGATCGACTCGTACTGCAACGGATTGTCCATGATGTGTTCCCTGCAACAAAACGGCCGCGCAATGCGGCCGGGGTAACGACGATGCACGCCAGGGCGGGCCATCCGTGGTTGCTCCGGCGTGGCGCGGGAAACCATGGACGACACGCCCGATGCATCAGTCCTCGATCTCGCTCTTCACGGCCTTGCCGGAGACGGTGTCGAAATAAATCTCCACTTTCTTGCCTTCCTTGTTCTTGCCGTAGATTTCGTAGCAATTGCCGTCCACCTTGAATTTCTTGATCTGGTAGCCGTCTTTTTCCAGCTTCTGCTTGAAGTCGGCTTCCTTGATCCATTTATCCTTGGGGTGAGCTTCGCACTTGGCGCCGGCGAAGGCGGCCGGAGCGGCGACGGCGGCAAGCAGGGCGGTCAGGATGAGTGTTTTCATGGCGGTTTCCTCGGGTTGAGGGTGGGGGTTCACGACTTGACGCTACCCATTTGACCCGAGGCAACTTATCCCTGCCTTAAGCGCGGTCATTATTTCACCCACGCCGCCGACTGTCACACAGCCGTCACCGGACACTCACCGTGCCGTCATGTTTGCGGTGCACCATCAGGCCATCATCCGGACTGGGATACCGTCACATGTCGCCCGCCCCCTTGCAAGCCAGCGCCTACCGCTACCGCGCCATCTGGATTTCGGACGTGCACCTCGGCACCTCCGGCTGCCGCGCCGAACATCTCCTCGACTTCCTGCGCCACCACGACGCCGACTACCTCTACCTGGTCGGCGACATCGTCGACGGCTGGCAGCTGCGCAAATCCTGGTACTGGAAGCAGAGCCACAACGACGTGGTACAGAAGATCCTGCGCAAGGCACGCAAGGGCACCCGCGTGGTGTACGTGCCGGGCAACCACGACGAGGCGGCACGCCAGTACGGCGGGCTGGATTTCGGCGGTATCGCCATCCGCCGCGAAGCCGAGCACCACACCGCCGACGGCAAGCGCCTGCTGGTGATCCACGGCGACGAGTTCGACGGCGTGATCCAGCACGCCAAGTGGCTGGCCTACGTCGGCGACAACCTGTACACGCTGATCCTGCAGCTCAACCGCGGCTACAACTGGGTACGCAGCCAGCTCGGCCTGCCGTACTGGTCGCTGTCGCAGTACCTCAAGCACAAGGTCAAGAACGCGGTGAACTTCATCAGCGACTTCGAGCAGCTGCTGGCCGGCGAGGCGCGCCGCCGCGGCTTCGACGGCGTGGTGTGCGGCCACATCCACAAGGCCGAGGTAAAGGACATCGACGGCGTGCTGTACGGCAACAGCGGCGACTGGGTCGAGAGCCTCTCGGCGCTGGTGGAGCACCCGGACGGACGGCTGGAAGTGGTGTTCTGGACCCAACTGCTCGGCAAGCACGCCGCCAAGGCCACGCCCGCCCCGGCATCGACCACCGCTGAACAAGCCCCGGAGGCCACATGCGCATCCTGATCGTCACCGACGCCTGGCAGCCCCAGGTCAACGGCGTGGTGCGCACGCTGACCGAAACCGTGCGCGAGCTGAAAGGCTTCGGCCACGAGGTGGAGATGATCACCCCCCTCGGCTTCCGCACCCTGCCCTGCCCGACCTACCCCGACATCCGCCTGTCGCTGCGCCCCTACCGTGGCGTGGCGGCGCACATCGCCGGCTTCGCCCCGCACGCCATCCACATCGCTACCGAAGGCCCGCTCGGGCTGGCGGCGCGGCGCTACTGCCTGCGCCACAAACTGGCCTTCACCACCGCCTACCACACCCGCTTCCCCGAATACATCCAGGCCCGCAGCCGGCTGCCGCTGGGCATCAGCTACGCCTGGATGCGCCGCTTCCACAACGCCGCCCGCGCGGTGATGGTGCCGACGCCGTCGATCGCCGCCGACCTGGCAGCGCGCGGCTTCAACAACGTGGTGCTGTGGAGCCGCGGCGTCGACACCACGCTGTTCACCCCGGGCGAGCGCGACCGGCTCGACGAATCGGCCCCGCCACGCTTCGTCTACATCGGCCGGGTAGCGGTCGAGAAGAACATCGAAGCCTTCCTCAAGCTCGACCTGCCGGGTGCGAAATGGGTGGTGGGCGACGGCCCGCTGCTGCCGCGGCTGAAGAAGGAATACCCCGAGGTGTACTTCGCCGGGGTGTTCCCGCAAGCGGAACTGGCGCGCTTCTACCGCGCCGGCGACGTGTTCGTGTTCCCCAGCCTGACCGACACCTTCGGCCTGGTGCTACTGGAGGCGATGGCCTGCGGCACACCGGTGGCCGCCTACCCGGTGGCCGGGCCGCTCGATGTGGTCGGCGACAGCG
Source organism: Pseudogulbenkiania sp. MAI-1 (assembly GCF_000527175.1). NCBI lineage: Bacteria > Pseudomonadati > Pseudomonadota > Betaproteobacteria > Neisseriales > Chromobacteriaceae > Pseudogulbenkiania > Pseudogulbenkiania sp. MAI-1. The sequence continues at coordinate 3,836,102 of NZ_AZUR01000001.1, forward strand.
GCGCCGGCGTGCTCGACCACGACCTGCGCCAGGCCTGCCTGCAAGCCTTGCAGATCGACCGCGCCCACGTGCGCCGGGTGGCGGAAGGCTACTCGTGGGCGGCAGCTGCACGCCAGTTCGAGCGCCATCTGCACCCCAACCCGGAAGGGATCACGCGACCGCTACCGGCGCTTAGCGAAAGCCGTTGAAGAACCTTGCCCCGGCCGTAACAAGGGCTATAGTAAATACAGGACATCACAAGGAGGGCAACGGATGCGTCATTGGCTAAAAATCGGTTGCTTTGCCTTGTTTCAACGCGTCCTGCAAAAAGCGGGCAGTGCCGGTCGGCACTAAAATCGGACCGGCTTCGATCTGCCCAAGGGCGCCACCAGCATCGCTACCCGATGCAGGAACCCGAAACAACCGATTACGCCCAGACGTTTAATCGAGAAAGAACAGACGACTTAATCCAGTAGTGAGGAATAGGGTTGCCGGTAAAGCAGCCGTAGTCCGGGATGCCCGCAAGGGTTTGTCGCAACCGCTTCCGATGTAGCCAGTGGTTCAGTTCGGAAGCAAGGTGTTGTTGATCGTTCTTTTCCCTTTATACCGTTTTGGCAGGTAGACCTCGACCGCACCCACCCTCATCGATAGAGGCCCTGGGTGTGAGGTAAGGAAGCTGTAACAGCGTCATTGTTGATTGCGTGTTTGTGTATCCACTGATCTTTATGTCGTAGCAGAGGGCGCACCCACAGGGGCGCCCTCTTCCGTTTCCCAGCCTTTCAACGCCAGCGCGCCGACGGCGGTAACGGAATGAACTCCATCTCGCCCGGCACCGGCGGGAAGCGGCCGTTCTGCCAGGCCTCACGCGCCGCGACGATGGCCTCGCGCCGGCTGGAGACGAAGTTCCAGTGCAGGTAGCGCGGGCCGTCGAGTGCATCGCCGCCCAGCAGCATCAACCGCGTCGCCTCCCCGGCCTGCAAGACCACGGTCGCGCCGGGCTCCAACACCGCCAGCTGGCCGGCGCCGACCGGCGTGCCATCCAGCGCCAGCGCGCCGGACACCACGTACACCGCGCGTTCCACCGCCACCGGCTCGAAACTCCAGGCCGTTCCGGCACCCAGCCGGGCCGCCGCGAACAGCGTGCCGGAATAGCAGCGCACCGGCGAGCGCATGCCGAACGCCTCGCCCAGCAACAGGTGCAGCCAGACGCCTCTCGCTTCCCGCTGCGGCAGCACCTCTTCCGGGTAGTGCAGGAACTCCGGCGCCATGTCCTCCAAGGCCTTGGGCAGCGCCAGCCACATCTGCATGCCCTCGACCGCCGCACCGGCGGCACGGATATCTTCCGGCACCCGCTCGGAGTGGACGATGCCGCGCCCGGCCGCCATCAGGTTGACCGCCCCCGGCTCGATGCGCTGCACGCTGCCCAGGCTGTCGCGGTGCATCATCGCGCCGGAAAACAGATAGGTCACCGTGGCAAGCCCGATATGCGGGTGCGGCCGCACGTCACCGGCGGTGGTCGCGGCGGCGAACCGCGCCGGCCCCATGTGGTCGAGGAACACGAACGGCCCGACCGCCGGCGTCACGGCAGCCGGCAGCAACCGCTGCACCGGGAAGCCGACGTCGGCGACGGCGGGGTCGATCAGGTAACGAATGGCACTCATGGCATGCTCCCTCCCGGGCGACAGATCAGAACCGGCCGTGGCGGAAATCGTCGATGGCCGCCTCGACCTCCTCGCGGGTGTTCATCACGAACGGCCCCCATTGCGCGATCGGCTCGTGCAGCGGACGGCCAGCGACCACCAGCAGCCGGGCGCCCTCGGCGCTGGCCAGCGCCACCCCGCCGCGGCCCGGATGGTTGTCGAGGATCGCCATCTGCCGCTCATGCACTGCGCGTCCGTGCTCGCCGATGCCGGCTGCGCCCTGATAGACGTAGACGAAGGCGTTGTGGCCTTCGGCAATCGTCACCTCGTGCGTGCTGCCGGCCGGCAGGTGGATATCCAGATAGAGCGGCAGCGTCACCGGCCGCTCCACCGCCCCCGCCACGCCGTCGGCCGCGCCGGCGATCACCTGCACCTCGACCCCGCCAGCGGCGGTATAGCGCGGAATCGAGCCGGCCGGGATGTCGCGGTAGCCTGGCGTGCCCATTTTCTGGTCCGACGGCAGGTTCAGCCATAGCTGGAAGCCGTGCATCAGGCCGTCCTCCTGCTCCGGCAGTTCCGAATGCACGATGCCACGCCCGGCGGTCATCCACTGCACGCCGCCCGACGCCAGCACTCCCTCGCCGCCGGTGCTGTCGCGGTGGCGCATGCGCCCGGCCAGCATGTAGGTCACCGTCTCGAAGCCGCGGTGGGGATGGTCGGGAAAGCCGGCGATGTAGTCGTCCGGATTGTCCGAACGGAACTCGTCCAGCATCAGGAACGGGTCGAGCCGGCGCTGCAGATCCTGCGTCAACACGCGCAGCAGCTTCACGCCGGCGCCGTCGGACACCGGGGTGCCCTGAACCAGCCGTTCGACATCGCGGCTGGCAAAAGAGGTGGAAATCATCATCAACTCCTCAAACAATAGCGGTTCAACGCGCCGGCTTGCCGGCCGTCAGCGCCTCGGGGAAGCCCAGCAACAGCAGGCCACCGGCGATCGACAGGTTCTTCATGAACATGATCATCTGCATCTGCTCGGCGAAATGGGTGTGGAAGATCAGCGCGGCAGCGATGCTGAAGCCCGCCAGCGCCAGTGCCGCCCAGCGGGTGAACAAACCGGCCACCAGCAAGAGACCGCCCCCCAGTTCCACCAGGATCACCAGCGGCAGCAAGGCCCCCGGTACGCCCATCGACTCCATGTAGCCTTGGGTTCCGGCGTAACCACCGATCTTGCCGAAGCCGGAAACGATGAAAAGCTGCGCCAGCAGCACGCGGGAAACGATCAGGACCAGTTTGTTCATGACATTCTCCAGAGGGTGGTTGACACGGAGCGGTTCCATCTCATGTGCTGCATTATTGGCATGATTTTTTTGATAAAAAAGCGCAAAATCAAGCGTCAACACATCCATTTATTCGATCAATGAACCTCCCCCGCACCTCGCTGGAACAATGGCGCGTGCTGCAAGCCATCGTCGAACACGGCGGTTTCGCCCAGGCCGCCAGCGTGCTGAAACGCAGCCAGTCGGCCGTCAGCTACAACGTGGCGCGGCTGCAGGAACAGCTCGGCATCAGCCTGCTGGAAGCGGAAGGACGGCGCATGAAGCTGACCGCCGCCGGGGCCGCGCTGCTGCGCGAAGCCACCCCGCTGATCGAGGCCGCGCTGCGGCTCGAGGCGCGCGCCCGCGCGCTGGACGCCGGCTGGGAAGCCGAGGTCCGGCTGGCGGTGGACAGCCTGTTTCCCACCGACGCCCTGCTGTGCGCGCTGGCCGCCTTCGCCGGCCACTGCCCCGACACCCGGCTGCAGGTGCACGAGGTGGTGATGTCGGGCGCCGACGACGCGCTCTACTCCGGCGCGGTGGAACTGGCCATCGTCACCCGGGTGCCGGCCGGCTTCATGGGCGACTGGCTGATGGACGCCACCTTCGTCGCGGTGGCCGCGCCCGGCCACCCCTTGCTGGCGGCGGGGCACCCGCTCGGCGGCGACGAACTGCGCCACTATCCGCAAGTGGTGGTACGCGACTCCGGCACGCGCCAGCCGCGCGACGAGGGCTGGCTCGGCGCCAGCCAGCGCTGGACCGTGAGCAGCCCGCACACCGCGCTCGACGTGGTCAGTGCCGGCCTGGCCTATGGCTGGCTGCCGGAACACCGCATCCGCCCGCAACTGGCCGACGGCCGCCTGCTCCCGCTGCAGCTGGCGCAGGGCCGGCAGCGCAAGAGTTCGCTCTACCTGGTCAACGCCGCCCCCGAGGCGGCCGGCCCCGCCACGCGCTATCTGGCCGACGGCCTGCGCCAGGCGGTGCAACAGCACCTATCGCAACAGAATGGAAAGACCGCAAGACAAAATAGCAACACAGCATAAGCACCACGATTCCTCCGTTTTTTGGCAATATCCCGTCCCAAAGCGGCATATTTCCGCGAAAATCCTGACATATATCATTTTTCTATAAAAACAGAAGATATCAGTACAAAACAGTTATAGAACAACAGTGTAGAATGCCGCTCATTCTTCCCTTCATGTTTTTTGACGGACTGGCACATGGCGACTCTGACTTCCGAAAAAGTCCTTAGCGTTCACCACTGGAACGACACCCTCTTCAGCTTCACCTGCACCCGCGACCCGGGCCTGCGCTTCATCAACGGTCAGTTCGTGATGATCGGTCTGGAAGTCAACGGCAAGCCGCTGATCCGTGCCTACTCCGTCGCCAGCGCCAACTGGGAAGAACACCTCGAGTTCTATTCGATCAAGGTGCCGAACGGCCCGCTGACCTCGCGCCTGCAGAGCATCAAGCCGGGCGACAACGTGGTGATCTCCGGCAAGCCGACCGGCACCCTGGTGCAGGACAACCTGCTGCCGAACGCCAAGCACCTGTACCTGCTCTCCACCGGTACCGGCCTGGCGCCGTTCATGTCCATCATCAAGGACCCGGAAGTCTACGACCGCTACGAGAAGATCGTGCTGGTGCACGGCGTGCGCTGGGTGAGCGAGCTGGGCTACTACGACTACATCACCAAGGAACTGCCGGAGCACGAGTACCTGGGCGAGCTGGTGAAAGAGAAGCTGATCTACTACCCGACCGTGACGCGCGACCCGTTCCACAACCAGGGCCGCCTGACCGACCTGATCGTGAACGGCAAGCTCGCCGCCGACATCGGCCTGCCGCAGCTCAACCCGCAGACCGACCGCGCGCTGCTGTGCGGCAGCCCGGCGATGCTGGAAGACACCTGCAAGATTCTGGACGACCTGGGCTTCAAGGAATCGCCGCGCATGGGCGAACCGGGCGACTACGCCATCGAGCGCGCCTTCGTCGAGAAGTAAGCCCCGGCCGCAAGGCCATAGAAACAGCCCAGCTTGGTTTGCACCAGCTGGGCTGTTTTGTCATCTGAACGGGCAAATGCATCATTTCGCACGCTCAGAGCTTGTGAAAGAAATCGTCCCACAGGGATTCCCTGCGGTCATCGCCGCGCCCCCAGGCGGTGCGAGAAGCACAGCCGTACAAATGGTACGGCGAGCATCACAGGGCCGGGATGGGGGGTGCGCAGCAGATTTATTCACAAGCTCTTAATCTTCCTCCTGCTCCGCCTTGTACCCCGCCGCCAGCCGCTGCTGCACCTCGTGCGGCACCGGATCGTAGTGGCTCAACACCAGCGTATACGCCCCCTGCCCGGCGGTGATCGACTTGAGCCGTCCCGCATAGCCCTCCAGCTCGGCCAGCGGCACCTGCCCGCGGATCAGCGTCAGGCCTTGGGTCAGCGGCTCGGTGCCGGTCACCTGTCCGCGCCGCCCGGTGAGGTCGGCGGTGAGATCGCCGAGCTTGGCCTCGGGCGCGGTGATCTCGATCGCCACGATCGGCTCCAGCACGATGCCCCCTGCCGCCTGCAACGCCGCCAGCATCGCGCGCCGTCCGGCAGCCTGGAAGGCCACGTCCTTGGAGTCCACCGAGTGGCTCTTGCCGTCGTACACCGTCACCCGGACGTCCTCGACCGGGTAGCCGGCCAGCGGCCCCGCCGTCAGCACCGAGCGCACGCCCTTTTCCACCGAGGGGATGAACTGTCCCGGAATCACCCCGCCCTTCACCACGTCGACGAACTCGAAGCCGGCCCCGCGCGGCAACGGTTCGATGCGCAGGAACACCTCGCCGAACTGGCCGGCGCCGCCGCTCTGCTTCTTGTGGCGATGGTGCCCCTCGGCCTGGCGGGTGATGGTTTCGCGGTAGGGCACGCGCGGCGGCCGGGTCTCGACTTCCAGCTTGAAGCCGCCAGCCATGCGATCGAGCAGGTAGCGCAGGTGCAGCTCGCCCATGCCGCGCAGCACCGTCTCGTGAGTGGCCGGGTGATAATCGACCTTGACGCACGGGTCCTCGGCCACCAGACGCTGCAACACCTCGGTGATGCGCTGCTCGTCGCCGCGCCGCTTGGGCTCGATGGCCAGCCCCTGCATCGGCACCGGGAACACCAGCGGCTTGAGGTGGATGTGGTCCTCGTCGTGCGAGTCGTGCAGGACCGCGTCGAACTCGATCTCGTCAACCTTGGCCACCGCCCCGAAGTCGCCGGGAATCAGCCGCTCGACCTCGTCATAACGCTTGCCCTGCAGGCGCAGCAGGTGGCCGACCTTGAACGGCTTCTTGCCGTCGCCGACGAACAGCTGCGTGTCGCGCGTGACCGTGCCCTGGTGCACGCGGAATATGCCGAGCTTGCCGACGAACGGGTCCATCACCACCTTGAACACGTGGGCGAGCACGTGACGCGCCGGGTCGGGCTCGGAGCGGAAGGCCACCGCCGCGTCGCCCTCGCCCTTGTAGAACAACGGCGGGTTGCCCTCGGTGGGGTTCGGTGCCAGCCGCGCCAGCACCTCGAGCAGCTCGGTCACGCCGGCGCCGCTGCGCGCCGACACGAAGCACAGCGGAATCAGATGCCCCTCGCGCAACGCGCGTTCGAGCGGTGCGTGCAGCTCTTCCGGCGTGACCTCGCCCTGCTCCAGGTAGCGCGCCATCAGCTCCTCGTCGACTTCGACCACTTGGTCGACCAGCGCCTGGTGCGCCTCGGCCACCGAAGAAAAATCGGCCTCGCCGGCCGGGTTGAAGAAGCAGTCGACCACACGGCGGGCGCCGTCGGCCGGCAGGTTGATCGGCAGCACCTCCTTGCCGAAGGCCTCGCGCAGCTGGGCCAGCAGACCCGGCAGGTCGACCCGCTCGGCGTCGATCTTGTTGACCACGATCATGCGGCATAGCCCGCGCTCGCCCGCCCAATCCATCATGCGGCGCGTGGAGAGTTCGATGCCGTTCTGCGCGTTGACCACCACCAGCGCCGTCTCCACCGCCGCCAGCGCCGGAATCGCCTGGCCGATGAAGTCGTGAAACCCCGGGGTGTCGATCAGGCGGATCTCGGCGCCGCCGTAACCGAAATGCGCCAGCGCCGAGGACAGGGAATGGCGGTAGTCGCGCTCCAGCGGGTCGAAATCGCACACCGTATCGCCACGCTCCACCGTGCCCGCCGAGGTGATCGCCCCGCTCTTGTAGAGAAGTGCCTCGGCCAGCGTCGTCTTGCCGCTGTCACCATGCCCGACCAGGGCAACCGTGCGGATGGCTTCAACCGGGTAATCCGACATGACAGTCTCCTAGCATGCGAGTGCTCGAAGTATAGAGCCTGCCGCGAGGAGGGGTAGCCCGGCGTTGAGAAGGCAAGGGCGAGGACGGGCGATGGGGGCAAAGCACGTGAACGGTGTCGGACCACAATCGCGGGTCCTGCACGTCGATGCCCAGCTCGCCGGCCACGCGTCGCACCTGCCGATAGCTCTGCCCGGCCAGCTCCGCCACGCTGGAGATGCCGCAACCGCTGGTGTCTTCCTGTACCACGGCTTGCATACCATTCCTTGATCAAGGTGGGCGAACTCGATATGCCCACCTTGCTTGTGTCGACAGGGTCAGAGGGGAGGGAACGAGGCGAAGAACCGGCATAGCTCGCCGTCCCGAGTATGCCGCTCTTTCAAGATCGAGGTTTTTTGTAGCTGATCCATGAGGTGTTCTCCTCACTCCGCCAGCGTCAGCACCACCGGGGTATGGTCGGACGGGCGTTCCCACTTGCGCGGGGCCTTGTCGATGATGCACTCGGTGGCGCGCGCCTTGAGCGCGTCGCTGATCAGGATGTGGTCGATGCGCAGGCCGAGGTTGCGGCGGAACATCATGGCGCGGTAGTCCCACCAGCTGTATTGCTTCTCTTCCTGGTTGAACAGCCGGAACGAGTCGGTCAGGCCGAGGCCGATGAGGCGGCGGAAGGCGTCGCGCTCGGGCTCGGAGCACAGCACCTGGTCTTTCCACGCTTCCGGGTCGTAGACGTCACGGTCTTCCGGGGCGATGTTGTAGTCGCCGAGCAGGGCGAGCTGGGGGTGGCGTGTCAGCTCGTCGGCCACATAGCGCTCCAGCTCGGCGAGCCAGGCCAGCTTGTAGGGGTACTTGGGGGAATCGACCGCCTCGCCGTTGACGATGTAGGCGCAGATCACGCGCATGCCGTTCACGGTGGCGGCGATGACGCGGCGCTGTTCGTCGTCGTAGCCGGGGATGCCCGGCACCACGTCGTCCAGCGTGTGGCCGTCGCGCGCCAGGATGGCCACACCGTTATAGGTCTTCTGGCCGAACCAGGCGGCGCGGTAGCCGGCGGCCTCGATGTCGGCCAGCGGGAAGGCGTCCTGGTCCATCTTCAGCTCCTGCAGGCACAGCACGTCGACCGGGGTTTCGGCCAGCCATTGCAGCACCTGCGGCAGGCGGACTTTCAGCGAGTTGACGTTCCAGGTGGCAAGACGCATGGCGGGGGACTCCAGACTTTCGGTAAAGGGCCTAAAGGTAGCGCCTTATGCCGCGTCAGGCCAGTCCTTTAGAACCTGTTGATGATCCGGTTTTTACGCTGCCTTGCACCCCTGGAACAGGTCGAGCTTGCCGTCATAGACCCGGGTCTGGACCCCGAGCACGCCGAGCACCGAGTGGAACAGGTTGTCCTGCGACCAGGGCTGGTCCTTCTTCGCCGCCAGGCAGCGGGTATCGACGCCGAGCTCCTTCCGGAAGCCGTCGGAGAACCACATCAGCGCCGGGATGTGCTTCTGCGCTTCCGGCGCGAACAGATAGGGCATGCCGTGCAGGTAGACGTTGTTTTCGCCCAGCGATTCGCCGTGGTCGGACAGGTAGATCATGCCGCTATTGATGCCACCGTTGGCGCGCAGCAGGTCGATCAATCCGGACAGCATGTGATCGGTGTAGCGGATGGTGTTGTCGAAGCCGTTGACGATGTCCTGCTGCGAGCACTGGCTCAGCTCGCTGGTGCGGCACACCGGAGTGAATTGCTCGAACTCCTTGGGATAGCGCTTGTAGTAGGCCGGCCCGTGGCTGCCCTTCTGGTGCAGCACGATCACGCTGTCGCGCTGCAGGGCCTGCAGGCGCTGCTTCAGGCCGTCGAGCAGCACGTCGTCGTAGCATTCGCCGTCGTCGCACAGCCCGGGCTTCTGGAGATTGGCCAGGTCTTCATACTGGACCCGGTTGCACACCCCCTTGCAGCCGGAGTTGTTGTCGCGCCAGAGGATGTCGAAGCCGGCGTGCTTGAGCACGTCGAGCAGGTTCTCCTGTTTTTCCGCCACGTCGCCGGCGTAATGCTCGCGCCCGAGGTTGGAGAACATGCACGGCACCGACACCGCGGTTTCGGTACCGCAGGAGTGCACGTTGGTGAAATTGAGCAGCCCGGCCTGCTTGGAGAGCTGCGGGTTGGTATCGCGCGGGTAGCCGTTGAGGGCGAAATGGTCGGCACGGGCGGTTTCGCCGACCACCACCACCAGCACGGTCTTGCGTGTATGCGCAGCCCAGGACGGCGCCTTCTTGGCATCGGTGCCCTGCGGCGTCACCACTGCCGGGCCGCTGTCGGCCACGTGGCGCAAATAGCTGTTGGTGGCCTGGAGGTAGTTGCTCGGGGTGACGATGAAGCGCAGCTGGCGGTTGTTGCGGAACAGGGAGGCAAAGTCCTGGTAGGCGAAGAACACCACGCCCAGCAGCACCGCCACGCTCACCAGCAGCGCCACCAGCCGCACTCCCAGTTCGCGCAGCGGCGGGCGATAGGCGATCGGCGTCTTCCACAGCCAGGCCGCCGGCATGGCCCCCAGCCCGAGCGCGAACAACCCCATCTTGACGGTGATGAGGTCGCGCGTTTCCGCCGGGTCGGTCTGGAACACGTTCTGGATCATGTGCATGTCGATCATGATCCCGTACTGGTTCATGAAATAGCTGGCAAAGGCCGTGGTCAGCAGCAGCGCCGTCATCACCGGCTTGAACACGTAGGGCCAGGCCAGCAGGGTCAGCACCAGGTTGAAGAAGGCCAGGAGCAGCACGAAGGCTTCGGCCTGGAGCACCGGGCCGTGCCCGCCCAAGCCGGCGGTGATGCGGCCCATCTCGCGCCAGAACGGCACGTTGTAGAACGCCAGCAATGCCAGCGACAGCAGCAGCGTCATGCGCTCGGCGCGCAGTGGTCGGAACAGGGTCATGGCGGCGGCACCCACACGAAAAGCGGCCATCCGCAGCGGACGGCCGAGAGACTCGGAGGCCGTCACGCTACCCTGCTTGCCTTAGCCCAATCTTAACGAGCCCTTGCCACTGCCCAGGCAACCGTTTCCTGCCGATACGAAAAAGGCCCCCATCGATGGAACGGGGGCCAACAGACGCGTCTACCCTGCCAGGGGGACAGGATAGGGTCTGGTCGCTTGCTGCTCGGGTTGCCCTGAGAGCCTTGATTAGAGCCGGGATGCCTGCCGGTGGTTCCTGCCCGCCGCTCAGAGCGGCGCCGTCTCCACCATGCCGGAATGGCGCAGCAGCGCGTCGATCTGCGGGTCGCGGCCGCGGAAGGCGCGGAACGACTCCAGCGCCGGGCGCGAACCGCCGACGGCGAGGATCTCGTTCCAGAAGCGGCGGCCGGTGTCGGGGTTGGCGCCGCCGGCTTCCTCGAAGGCCGCGTAGGCGTCGGCCGACAGCACTTCCGCCCACTTGTAGCTGTAGTAGCCCGCCGCGTAGCCGCCGGCGAAGATGTGGCCGAAGCTGTTGGGGAAGCGGTTGTATTCCGGCGGGAAGTTCACCGCCACCTCCTCGCGCACCTTGGCCAGCAGCTCCAGCCAGTCGCCGTGTTCGGCGTCGAAGGCGGTGTAGAGCAGCATGTCGAACAGCGCGAACTCGAGCTGGCGCACGGTCTGCATGCCGCTCTGGAAGTTCTTGGCGGCCAGCATCTTGTCGAACAGCTCGCGCGGCAGCGGCACGCCGGTCTCGACGTGGGCGGTCATGCCCTGCAGCACGTCCCATTCCCAGCAGAAGTTCTCCATGAACTGCGACGGCAGCTCGACCGCGTCCCATTCCACGCCGTTGATGCCGGCCACGCCCAGTTCGTCGACCTGGGTCAGCATGTGGTGCAGGCCGTGGCCGAATTCGTGGAATAGCGTGGTGACTTCGTCGTGGGTGAACAGCGCCGGCTTGTCGCCGACCGGACGGCTGAAGTTGCAGGTGAGGTAGGCCACCGGCGTCTGCAGCGCGCCGTGGCGCACGCGGCGGCCGCGCGCGTCGTCCATCCAGGCGCCGGAGCGCTTGCCCTCGCGCGCGTAGAGGTCGAAATAGAAGCTGCCGATGACGGTGCCGTCCTTGACGATGTCGAAGAAGCGCACGTCCTTGTGCCAGGTCGGCGCCTGGCTTTCCTGCACCGTCACCCCATAGAGCGTGTCGACCACGCCGAATAGCCCGGCCAGCACGCGCGGCTCGGGGAAGTATTGCTTCACTTCCTGGTCGGAGAAGGCGTAGCGCGCCACACGCAGCTTCTCGGCGGCGTAGGCGAGGTCCCACGCTTCCAGCGTGTCGAGACCGAGCTCATCGCGCGCGAAGGCTTCCAGTTCGGCGCGGTCGCGCTGCGCGAACGGCTTGGCGCGGCGCGCCAGGTCGCGCAGGAAATCGATCACCTGGTCCGGCGTCTCGGCCATCTTGGTGGCCAGCGACAGCTCGCCGAAGTTGGCGAAGCCGAGCAGATGGGCCTCTTCACGCGCGAGCTGCAACTTCTCGCGGATCACCGGGGTGTTGTCGAGCTCGGCCGGACCGAACTCGGACGCGCGCATCACGTAGGCGTCGTACAGCTGGCGGCGCAGTTCGCGATTGTCGGCGTACTGCATCACCGGCAGGTAGCAGGGGAACTGCAGGTTGAGCTTGTAGCCTGCGCGCTCGTCGGCCTTGGCCATCTCGGCCAGCATCGCCACCACGTCGTCGGGCAGGCCGGAGAGTTCGGTCTTGTCGGTCACGTACAGGCTGAAGGCGTCGGTGGCGTCGAGCACGTGCTGCTCGAACTGGGCCGAGAGCTCGGCCATGCGCGTCTGGATCGCGGCGAAGCGGGTCTTCTCGGCCTCGGGCAGTTCGGCGCCGGAGAGGCGGAAGTCGCGCAGGTCGTTGGCGATGATCTTCTTTTTGGCGGCGTTGTAGCCGGTGTACTCGGGCTGCTCGGCCAGGGCTTTGAAGCGCGCGAACAGCGCCAGGTTCTGGCCCAGTTCGGTCCAGAACGCCGACACGGCCGGGATGTTGGCGTTGTAGGCATCGCGCAGTTCCGGCGTGTTGACCACGGCGTTGAGGTGGCCGACCACGCCCCAGGCGCGCGACAGCTTCTCGGTGGCGTCGGTCAGCGGCTCGACGAAGTTGTCCCAGCTCGGCGCGGCGCTGTCGGCGGTGAGCCGGGCCACGGTGGCGCGCGCGTCGGCCAGCAGTTGTTCGACGGCCGGGGTGATGTGGGCTGGGGTGATCTCGGCGAAGCGCGGCAGACCGGAGAAATCGAGCAGCGGATTCTGGCTCATGGGCATGGCATCCTTGGAGGGTTCGGCTGATGGACACCTCGGTATCGTCTCCTCTTCGCCGGCATGCTGCATTGCCCATGGAATATTTCGCCTTGTCCATCAAGGACATGCCATGCCGAAACGGTCCATGCGCGCCGGATCATGCGCGGAAGCTGAGGTTTTGCGAGGAGCCCCTGTATCATAATGATCGTTTCTAGATGAGGACGTTCCGATGAATCGCAATATCCGCCGCTACGACGGCCACACTCCGCATGTTCCCGACTCCTGCTTCGTCGACCCGTCCGCCGTGGTGATCGGCGAGGTGACGCTGGGCGAGCGCGCCTCGGTCTGGCCCTGTGCCGTGATCCGTGGCGACGTCAACAGCATCAGCATCGGCGCCGGCAGCAATGTGCAGGACTTCGCCATGCTGCACGTCAGCCACAAGCGCGACGAGGACCCGCTGGGCGCGCCGCTAGTGATCGGCGAGAACGTCACCATCGGCCACCACGTCACGCTGCACGGCTGCACCATCGGCGACGAGGTGCTGGTGGGCATCGGCAGCACCGTGCTCGACCGCGCGGTGATCCAGCACCAGGTGATGATCGGCGCCGGCAGCCTGGTGCCGCCGGGCAAGGTGCTGGAGTCGGGCCACCTCTATCTCGGCAACCCGGTGAAGCAGGTGCGCCGCCTCAGCGACAAGGAAATCGCCTTCCTGAAGTACTCGGCCGAGCACTACCAGCGCCTGGCGGTGAAACACCAGCAGGCGCTGGACGACTGCGACGGCGCCGAGGGCTAAGGCGCCCGGTAGCTGATGCCGTTCGGGCCGGCCCCGACGGTGTGGGTGGCCACCACCTTCCGGGTGGCGGTGTCGATGACGGAAAAGGTGCCGTCCTCGATATTGCTGACGAAGGCGTAGCCACCGTCTTGGCTGATAGCCACGCCGTGCGCGCCCTTGCCGACGGTAAGCGTGGCGACGAGCCGGCGCGTGGCCGGGTCGATGACCGAGACACGGTTGTCGGGGGCCGCGGTCGTACCCTGGTTGGCGACGTAGAGCTGGCGGCCGTCCGGCGTGGCGAAGAGCTGCACCGGCAGGCGGCCGACCGCGACCTTGCCGACCAGCCGGCGCCGCGCGCGGTCGATCACCCCGACCTTGTTCTCGGCGCTGAGCGAGACGTAGACCTGTTTCCCATCGGGGGAGAACCCCACTTGCACCGGACCGCGCCCGACGGCGATGCGCGCGCTCTCCGCTCGCTGCTCGACGTCGATCACCGACACGCTGCCGTCCTTCATGTTGGCGACGTAGAGCTCCTTGCCGTCCGGGCTCAGCCGCAAACCGTGCGGGTAGCGGCCGGTGCCGATCGACCCCACCTTGGCTTGGCTGGTCAGATCGAACACCAACACGGCATTGGCGCCCGAGTCGGAGACGAAGGCGAAGCGGCCGGTGGCGTCGCTCACCACGTGCGCCGGATGGCTGCCGGCCGGCAGGGCGAAGCGCGGCCGTTCCAGGCCGTTGGCATCGAACACCAACAGTTGCCCGGCCTCGGCCGCATCGCCGTGATGGCCGGCATGGGCGTTCATGCCCACCGCCAGCAGGGCGGTGCCGTCCGGGGTAATCTGCACATTATGCGGCTCGATATCGAGCGGGATGGTACGGATACTGCCGTCCTCCAGCCGCACCGCACTGAGCGAAGCGCCGCGCTCGTTGGCGGTGAACACGGTGCCGCTGGGTCCCGCCAGGACCGTACCGCCCATCAAGAGGAGTGCACTAGCCAGCAAGGTGAATCGGATTGGGAACATGTGTCGATACTCCGACAATACAAATGAATAAGAGGGCACCCAGAAGCCTCCCGACTAAGGAGGGGTCCGGCTGGTTGCCGCGACAGGCAGCTTGCACCGCCGCGTGGCCTGTGTAGAGACCGCCACCCATCAGCGTGAGCGGCAGTCAGCTTCGGGCCGTCAGGGCTTCATTGGCATGCGCCCAGCCTCGCGGTCCATCATCATCTGCATCATCATTTCCATCATCTCCATGCGTTTCATCATCATGTTTTGGCCCATCTGGTCGCCCATCATGCCCATGCCGCGCTGCCCCATCATGCCGCCCATGCCTTTCGACATGGCCATACCTTCCTGCATCAGCTTCATCTGCTCATCCATCAGCTTCTGGCGTTCTTCCGGGGTCTTGGCGGCCATCATCTTGTCGCGCATCTCCTGCATTTTCTTCATGTGCTCGTCCATCTGCTTCATCGGCGGCATGGCGGACTGTGCCGGGGTGGCGGGCGCCGCCTGCTTGCCCGCCGTCTTGATCAACTGCGCGGACGAAGGCTTGGCCTGCTCCGGATGATGGGCCTCGTTTGCCCAGGCCTGAATGGCGAACAACGGCAAAGCGGTGACGGCGGCGACAACGATCGACTTTTTCATGGTGAGACTCCTTGGTGGTGACGCGGTCGGATAGTCGGCAGGGAAAGCATCGTCCTGCGCCCTTCGGACGGACGAGCCAGTGCTTTCCCGGCGCGGGGAAAGGGCAGCCGAAGGCTAATTGTTGAAGCGGTGGAAACGGATGGTCGGCGGTGGCGTGCCGATGGCAGCGAAAAGAGCGCCGACAACGCGCCTGACGGGTGCGGCCGCCGGCAGGAAAGGCGGCCGTACGAAACACAGCACGGCCAACGCCAGGATGGCGAACTGTCCGCTATCGAGCGAGGGAGGTTTCAGCACCCCGCCCAGGTCATCTGCACACAGCTTGGCGCAGGTGAGCCGCTCGCCTCTGTCGGGAAGGCCGGCCGAGTGGGCTTGCACCCCATCATGGCCATGGCCGGCACGCGGCTGGACCGCCACGCTGGCCACCTCTTCCCCCTGAACCGCGGCCAACGGCCCGAGGCACGCGCCCAGCATGCCGGCGGACGCAAAAAACAGCCACAGAGCGGCCAGCAGGCCGCAGAGCAAGGGCAGATGTTTTCGCAGCAGGGTCATGACATGACTTCGGGCAGAAGACTGTTTTCAGCCTAGCAGCCCAAAAACCATTCTTCATTGCCCAAGATCAAGTTGGCGCGCCGACCGGCCTTCATCTTCGTGTCATGGTCGTCCACTAGACTACAGGCCCTTGTCTTTGCCTCGCTCGTCACCATGACCCTCGTCAAACGCTTGTGGCTGACGGTGCTGTTCAGTGTCGCCAGCCTGATCCTGGTGCTGGCGCTGACCGGCTACCAGCTGACCGCCCTCACCCGCCAGTTCGACCACTACCGCGAACGCCAGACCCTGTCGGCCAACCTGAACGAGCTCAAGGCCTCGGTACTGTCGCTGTCGCGCGCCGACCCGCTGCTGCCGGACACGGCACAGCGCCTGACGGCTATCGAGAACACGGTGGCTCGGCTGTCGAAACGCATCGTCCCCGCCCTGCCCGCCGCCCAGCGCCAGGCCTTCGGCGGCGCGCTGGCCAGCCATTGGGGCGAGTTCGCCAAGAACCTGAAGAGCGCCATCGCCATCGCCGAGACCGCGCCGCAGGATGCGCTGTCCATACCCGAGCAGGCCTACCAGATGCACATCGTGCCGCTGGTCGAGCTAGTCGACGTCCGGCTGCAGGCCGAACAGCAAGGGCTGACCGCCGAAGAAGACCGCATGCAAAACGCGCTGGGCGAACTGGCGATCATGGTGCTGGGCCCGCTGGCGCTGGCGAGCGGCCTGGTGGTGCTGATCCAGCTCGCGCTGGCGCGCCACCTCAAGCGCCAGCTCACGGCCATGGCGCAGGCCGCCGACCGGCTCGGCGAGGGCGATCTCGGGGTGCGGCTGCCGGCGCATGGCAAGGATGAGCTGGCGCAGGCGGCGGCACGCATCAACCGCTTTCTCGACCAGCTCGCTACGCTGATCCGGGCGGTGCACGACAACGCGCAGAGCAGCGAGCGGCACAGTCGCCAAGTGCTGGCGCTGACCGCGCAGGTGGAGGAGGAAACCCGGCTGCAGGCCAGCAAGAGCGAAGACAGCCGGCTCGCGGTCGGGCTGATCGCCGAGGCCTCGGCCAGCATCGCGCGCCACGTCAGCCAGGCTGGCCTCGGCACCCAGGACGCCGCCAGCCGCACCGACGAGGCCCGCCGCGTCGGCGCCAGCAGCGCCCAGGCCATGCACCGGCTCGCGGAAGGTATCCAGCACGCGCTGGCCGACATGCAGGCCCTGCGCCGCTCGATCGGCGACATCTCGCAGATCAGCACCCTGATCCGCGACATCGCCGAGCAGACCAATCTCCTGGCGCTCAACGCCGCCATCGAGGCGGCGCGCGCCGGCGAGGCCGGACGCGGCTTCGCCGTGGTGGCGGACGAAGTGCGCAAACTGTCCGAACGCACCTCGGACGCCACCACGCGCATCTTCGGCACGCTGCAGCAGGTGGAACACGCCACCCATGCGCTGCAGCAGACCATGGACGAGGCGCGCGGCGCCAGCGTGGAGAACACCACCGCACAGCAGACGCTGAGCGGCGCGCTGCTCGCCGTGGATCAGGCGCTCTCCGAGGTCAACCGGCTGATGAACGACATCGGCCAGGCCACCGAGGAGCAGGACGAGACCAGCCAGCAAATCCGCCTGTCGGGCCAGGAGGTAGCCGAGCTGGCCGTCGGCATCAACCGGCAAATGCAGGAGATCACCCCGGTGATGGAGCAGCTGTCCGGCGCCGCACGTGAGCTGAATCAGAATCTGGCGTGGTTCCGGCTGGATGGGCTGGCGACAAGCGTCACCCCGGCGGTCGCGACGCAGGCGGCCATGCGGCCGGCCTACGCGGGCTGAGCGGCACGCACCAGCATGAAAAACGGGGCGATGCATCGCCCCGTTTTTCATGGCTGATCGCGGGAATTACAGCACCGCCAGCGCCGCGTCGTAGTTCGGCTCGTCGGCGATCTCGCCCACCAGCTCGCTGTGCAGCACGGTGTTGTTCGCGTCCAGCACCACCACGGCGCGCGCGGTCAGGCCGGCGAGCGGGCCGCTGGCCAGCTTCACGCCCAGCGCCTCGGCGAATTCCGGGTGACGGAAGGTGGACAGGGTGGTGACGTTCTCGATGCCTTCGGCACCGCAGAAGCGCTTCTGCGCGAACGGCAGGTCGGCGGAGATGCACAGCACCACGGTGTCGGCCTTGCCGGCGGCCTTCTCGTTGAACTTGCGCACCGAGGTGGCGCAGGTCGGGGTGTCGATGCTCGGGAAGATGTTCAGGATCTTCTTCTTGCCGGCGAAGGAAGCCAGGCTGACTTCGGACAGGTCGGCCGCGGTCAGGGTGAAATCGGCGGCGCTGGCGCCTTGGGCCGGGAGCTGACCGGCGACGTCGACCGGGTTGCCGCGCAGGGTTACGGTTGCCATGGGTAGGTGTCCTCAAGAGGTGGGTGAACAGTCCCGTTAGTGTGGGGGAAGGCGCCAGGATTTCAACCCTGACGCCAGCAGGGTCTGGCCTTAGCCCTCGTCCGGCAACTCCAGCCCCAGTTCGGCCAGCACCTCGCGTGCCGCGCGCACCGCCTCCAGCATGGCCGGGGCGCCGGCGTAGACGGCGGAGTGCAGCAGCACCTCGCGCAGTTCCACCAGGCTGGCGCCGTTGTTGATCGCACCGCGCACGTGGCCTTTCAGCTCATGGCTGCGTCCCAATGCGGCCAGCATGGCGCAGGTGACCAAGCTGCGCGTCTTGAGGTCGATGCCGTCGCGCTGCCAGGTGCTGCCCCAGGCGTGTTCGTTGATCCAGTCCTGCACCGGGCGCGAAAAGCCGTCCAGATTGTTCATCGCGCGCTCGACGAAGGCCTCGCCCATCACCCGGGTACGCATCGCCCGGCCGTTGTCGCGGTCTTGCTCGCTCATCGTGTCTCTCTCCTGTGAAAATCGCTCAGCCCTTGGCGGCGCGGGTGGACAGCACCACCCCCGCCAGGATCGCCGCGATGCCGGCCACGTGGTAGGCGCGGATCGTCTCGCCGAGGAACAGCAGCGACAGCACCGCGCCGAATGCCGGCATCAGGTGGATGAAGGTGCCGGCGCGCGCCGCGCCGACCTGCGCCACGCCGTAGTTGTAACAGTAGTAGGCCGCCACCGAGGGCAGCGTGCCGACGTAGAGGAAGGTGGCCAGCGTGGCGGCGTTGAGCGGCGTGGTGCGCCCGTTGGCCAGCTCGGCGGCGAACAGCGGGGCGATGCCGATGAGCCCCACCGCCACCAGCACGGTGAGGATGCCGATGCGGTCGAGCTCCGCCGGCAGGCCGCGCAGCAGCAGGGTGTACAGCGCCCAGGCAACCATGGCGCCGAACACGATGGCGTCGCCGTGGTTGATGTCGAGCGCCAAGAGCCGCGCCGGCTCGCCGTGCGCGACGATGGCGAGCACCCCGGCGAAGGACACCGCGATGGCCAGCGCCTGGCGGACGCTCAGCCTGAGGCCGAAGCCCAGCGCGCCGAAGATCACGATCAGGATCGGAATGAACGAGTTCATCAGCACCGCGTTGGTGGCAGTGGTGCTCTGCACCCCAAGGTAGACCAGCGAGTTGAAGCCGGTCACGCCCAGCAAGCCAAGCAGCAGGATGCGGCGCCAGTGCGGCAGCCACAGTGCGCGCTGGCGCCAGGCCGGCGCGGTGCCGAACGGCAGCAGCAGCGCCAGCGCGATGCTCCAGCGGGCGAAGGACAGGGTCATCGGCGCGACGCTGGCGTGCATGGCGCGCGCCAGCACGAAATTGCCGGCCCAGAACAGCGGGGCCAGCGTCAGGAACAGATAGGCGAGCGAGGGGGAGGTGCGGGCAGTCATCGCATGACCTTGCCATGGCCCCCGGCAGCTGGCAAGCCCCGCGCCCACCGCGCTCAGGCCTCGGCAAGGCGCTCCAGGAACAGCCCCTCCTGCTCGACCTTGAGCTGCCGTTCTTCCAGCGCGTCGGCCAGCCCTGCCAGCATGGCCGGCAGGCCGTGGCGCTCGAGCCGCGCCAGGCGGTGCGCGTCCTCGTCGCTCAGGGGCTGGGCGCCATTGGCCAGCGTCAGCGCCTCGGCCTCCATCTTCCACGGCTGCCAGGCGCAGCCGGCCTGCTCCGCCACGGCGCCGACCTGCCGCGCGATGGCGATGCCGTCCGGGTCGAGATCGCACGCCACCTGCAGCGGCAGGCGCAGCCGCGCCAGCAGATGGCCGACCGCCGCCCGCCAGCGCCGGTGCGGGTAACCCGGCACCCAGACGGTCAGGAAGGGCTGCGCCGCCCGCGTCAGCACCTCGAACACGCTCAGGTTCTCCACCACGCGCACCCCGCGCACGCTGCCCTGCAGCGCCGTCACCGCCAGCAGCGCCTCCGGCGCCAGCGCCACGCCCTGGCCGAGCAGGCTGGCCGCCAGCAAGGGTTCGGCACCGGCGTACAACGTCAGCGGTCCGGACAGGAACACGTGCGGGGTATGGGGCGAGACACCGCAGGCCTCCAGCTCGATACCGTGGGCGGCGAGCCAGTCGCGGTCGCCGCCGTTGAACGCCTTGCTGCGGCCGAAAGCGTACTGCGAGAACTGACGCTCGGTGCCCCACAGCCCAGCGCTGAGCCAGGCATCCAGCGCCTGGGCGAGCTTGAGACGGCGCTCCAGCGTGGCCGACGGCAGGCGGTTGCCGAGGCTGTCGGCGAGCCCGGCCAGTTGCGCGTTGACCGGCTGCCAGCCGCGCCACAACGCCACCGTCTCGGCGCGCTCGCGCGGGTCGGTGAGTCCGCTCAGGCTGCGCAGGCCGTACATGTCGCGCCAGCTCACCCAGAACGGCTCGAGCTGAGCCTGGCGCAACCCGGCCTCGGCGTGCAGTTCGACCTCGCACCAGCCGGCTTCCAGCAAGCGGCGCAGCAGGTCTTCGGCCAGCACCGGATTACCGGTGGCGGCGAGCAGCGTGGTCCAGCGCACCCGGCTCGCCCGCGAACCGAGCCAGGTGGCGATCAGTTGCCGCTCCTCGGCGCCGAGCAGCAAGGCGCGCGGCTCGCCGCGCGGCGTCAACCGCAGGTTGTGGCCGCGCACGCCGAGCGGGGTGCGGGTGACGTGGTCGGGGTCGATCAGGGCGAGCCAGCTGGACATGGGCGGTACCGGAAGCGAACGGGAAGAAAGGAATAGACCGGGTCGGCGACGGTGGTTTCCGCCACCCGGCAAAAAAATCGACCGCGCCCGGACACGGCAAGCCGCGCCGGGCGCGCACTCACGGCGCCTTGTCCGCGCCCTCCACCCGCCGCCGCGCCTGCAGGATCGGCGGCGCCCAGGTTTCGCCCGGGCGCTTCTTGCGCGTCGCCAGGGTGAGCTCGGACGGCGCGAAGATGTTGACGTTGTGGGTGTTGGGCGTGGTGATCAGGTACTGCGCCTCGGTGGCCTTGAGGAAGCCGGCGACGCGGTCGATGTTGAAGATGTCGAGGTGCGCGAACGGCTCGTCGATGAACACGAAGCCGGACGGGTTGGCCTCGTCCATCATCAGCCCGATCAACAGGATCAGCGACTTCATCACCTGCTGGCCGCCCGAGGCCTCGCCGTCGTTCATGCCCATCAGGCCCTTCTGGTCGAAGTTGAACTTGAGCACCAGGCCGGCCTGCGCCAGCACCGCATCGTCGTTGGCGAGCTGCGGCAGCTCGACCTCGACGCCGATGCCGGCCAGCTCGCCGAGGCGGCGCACGTTCTGGCCGTAGGCGCGCACCGTGGCGCGCAGCTTGCCGATGTAGGCGGCGCGCGCCTCGTCGGTGAGCTCGCGCGAGCGGTCGACCTCGGCCTGGCGCCGACTGCGCTCGCGGTCGATCTGCGCCAAGTCGTCCACCAGCTTGTCCTTGAGCTGCAGCACCGCCTCGTCGGTTTCCCAGTCGCCGTTGGCCAGCCGCTCCTCGAGATAGCTGAGCTGGTGGCGCGCGTCGGCGGCGCTGTCGAATTCGTCCTCCAGCGCCGCGACGTGCTCGGGCGCCAGCGCGCCGTCCGGCAGCCGCTGTGCGCCCTCGCGCAGTTCGGCCAGCAGGCGGCGCAGCTGGCGCCGCGCGCCGTCCACTTCCTGGCGCTGCTGCTGGTAGGCGGCGAGGGTGTCCTGCTCGCGCTGGCACACGCGGTCGTGCGCCAGGCGGGCGTCGCCGTAGCGGCGGTCGGCGGCCTCCTTCTCCGCCGCGGCGTCGGCCAGGGCGGCGCCGAGACGGGCGATTTCCGCCTCCAGCGAGCCCTTGCGCGCCTCCAGCGCGGCGAACTCCTCGGCGCGGTCGTCGAGCTGGCGGATCGCATCCATGCCAGACAGGTAATCGGCCAGCCCGGAAGCCTCGCGCGTCACCTTCACCAGCTCGTCCTCGTCGGCCAGGATCTGCACGTTGAGGCGCTTGAGCTCGTCGCGCAGCGCCAACAGGCGCGACTGGCGCGCCGCCTCGCCGAAGGCGTAGTCGTGCGGGGCGACACCGATGTGGCGCGCACCGCGCCGTTCACGGAAATAGCCGTCGCGGGTGATCCAGTCGCCGTCAACGTCTGCTCCCTCGCGGGCGTCCTCGACGCGGGTGACGCCGTTCATCTGGCGGTAGAGCCAGTCCGGCGCGTTGGCCGAGAAGCGCACCACCTCGAGCAGGCTGCCCTTCTTCGCTGGCGGTGGGCTGGCGCGCTCGGGTACCACGAAGTGGCGGTAGCGGTGGCGCTCACCCAGCTGCCAGGCCTCGCGCCGGTCGGCGGGATCGTCCAGCAGCACCACGTAGCGGTAGGGCCGGAGCAGCGCCTCGACCGCGCCCTGCCAGCGCGCGTCGGTCACCTCGACCAGCTCGGACAACATGGCGTGACCGATGCCGGCCTCGTCGAGCGCGGCGCGGAAGTGGCGCACCTCGTCCGGCGCGCGCGTGCGCCCCAGCTCCAGCGACTCGAGCTGCTGCGACTTCTCCTCGCGCTGCTGCTTGAGTGCGCGCAGGCCGTCCTTCAGCGTGTCGGCACGGCTGCGCAAGCCGGTCAGTTGCTCGGCCAGCGCGGCGGCGTCGGCACCGTATTCCTTGTCGGCCAGCGCCCGCAGGCGGTCACGCTCCTTGAGCTGGCCGGCCACGCCGGCGTGTTCCGACTTGGCCGTCATGAAAGCCTCCTGCGCCGCCTGCCGGGCGCTTTCCGCCGCGACGCGCGCCGCGTCGGCGGCAACCTCGGCGGCCTTGAGCCGCGCCACCAGTTCCAGCGTCTCGGCATGCTCGGCGCTCGCCCGGTTCAGCGCGTGGTAGCCGCTGCGGTAGCCGCGCCATACCCCGGCAAACGAGGCCTTGCCGTCGAGATAGCCCAGCACCGGCAGCACCTCGTCGCGCAGGCGGGCGATATTGTGCTGCAACTGGCGCCATTCCAGATGGCGGTTGGCGCGCGTCTTCATGGTTTCGACGCGCCCTTCCAGCACCTCCTCCTGGCGCGTCAGCGCCTCCAGCTCCAGCTCGGTGGCGCGCTGTTCCTCGCGCGCGCGCTGGTAGTTGTCGAGCACGTCCTTGTCGCCGAACACCTGGAACACCAGGTCGAGCAGCTGGCGCGGGCTGTATTCGGTGAGCTTGTCGGTATCGCCCTGCTCCAGCGCCAGCACCTCGGCCACCGCCGGGGTCAGCCCGGCCATCTCGAGACGGCGGCGGTATTCCTGCACCCCGAGCCACTGCGCCTGGCCTTCGGCCAGTTCCAGCGGCACATCGCCGTCAAGGATGGCGTAGTGGCGCACCCAGTCGCCGCCCTGCTTCTTGATGCGGCACAGCAGCGTCACGGCGTCGCTGACGATGGGGAAGAACGGCGTCGGGTAGAGCCCGCCGGAAGGCCGCCGCGGGTTGTCGACCACGCCGCGCAAATAGGCGAAGGCCTCGCGGTTGTTGCGCACGTAGCGCTTGTAGTCGCGCTTGCCGGAGCACTTGATCGCCAGCAGCGTGCGCATCGCGTCCAGCAAGGTCGTCTTGCCCGAGCCGTTGGGGCCGATGATGGTGACGATCTGGGCATCGAGCGGCACGGTCAGCCGCTGCCAGAAGTCCCAGTGCACCATTTCCACCGCTTTCATCTGGAACATCAGCGCACCTCCCCGGCTTCGAACCCGGATTCGAACAAGGAACCGTCACCGTTCTCGGCCGGCGCTTCGGCCAGCGTGTCGGTCCCGGCATCGGTAGCCGCGGCCTCCTGCGTCTTGTCGGCCAGAGCCGCCCTGCCCTCGCGCTGGCGCAGCACCTCGGCCAGCGCGCCGTCGATGATGCGCGGTGCGAGCTGGGCATAGTCGATCATCAGATCCAGCATCGGCCCCTCGTCCAGCCACTTGTTGCGGCGGACCACGAAGCCCAGGTTGACCAGGCGGCCGAGGTTGGCGTTGAAACGGGTGCGGCCGCCCAGCGCCTTGCCGAAATCGGCGTAGAGCGCCTCCTCCGACACCCCGGTGGAGACCGACTCGCCGGTTTCCAGCGGCTTCTGCGCGCCGAACATGTCGTGCTGGCTCTCGCGCCCAGCCTCGACGCGGGCGATCTGGCGCTCGCGCTTGGGCAGCACGATCAGCGCCCACAGGATCACCAGCAAGGCCACGCCGTCACGCGGCAGGCCGAGGTTGTTGTTGAGCCAGGCCTCGCCCGAGCCGAACACCGGCTCGGTCATCTCCGGCAGCAGCGACACCGCCACGTGTTCGGCGTAGGGGTTTTCCACCAGGCGCAGGCCGACGTCGGCCAGACGGCGGTCCAGCTCGCTGCGGAAGCTCTCGTCGAGCAGGGCTCGGCGCGCCAGCGGGTCGGCGCGCGGCAGTACGCGCTGCGCCAGCAGGCGCGCGGTGAGGGTCTTGAGTTCCAGTTCCATGGCTCAGTTCGGGGTATGGGGCCGCAGCCACGCGTCGGACAGCGCGGCCACTTCCGGGTGATCGGGTTCGATGACGGACTCGCCGCCGGTCAGTTGCAGCGGCAGCCGCGCCAGGTCGGCAACGATGCTGGCGTCGCCGCGGCTTTCCGGGTCGCCGAGCAGCGACAGCAGCGACAACCGGTAGGCGGTCTCGTCGTAGCTGTCGGCCAGCACCGCACGCGCGATCGGCAGCTCGGCCGCCCCGCTCTCGCCCAGCTCCAGGCCCAACTGCAACAGCTCGTCGTACATCGCCTCGGCGGCGAGCAGGCGCTCCACCTCCGGCGCGTCGGCCAAGGGCGCAGCCTCGGCACCGGGCAGCGTGGCGTTGCCCGCCTTGGCGCGCTCACGCGCCAACAGCTCGAACTCGGCCACGTCGGCCAGTTCCGGAGTGGCAAGAAAGGCCGGTTCGGGACAGATCGACAGGCAGCCTGCCAGCTGCGTCGCCAACTGGCCGACCTGCTGACGACGCAGCCAGTCGGCGATATCGGTCGAAGTCAGCCCGGAACTGCCCAGGTGCACGCGCTGCGCCGCCAGCTGCGCCAGGCGCCGCTCGAAGGTGCCGGCCAGCGCCAGCATGCGGCTTTGCGCCAGCGCGATGGCCTGCGCCTGGTTCAAGGTGGCCAGATCCAGCGTCTCGTCGGCGGTCAGGCGGCGTACCACCTCGGTCGACTTAGCCACCCAGCGCCACACCGCGTCGAGGCGATGCTGCGCAGCGCGGATACGGAACTCCGACTGCGACTCCAGCGCCGCCTCGAACTCGGCGTAGAGTTCGTTGAGGCGTGCTAAGAGGTGACGCAGCGCCTCATCCGACACCTGCCCCACCGCCTGCCCGGCCGCGACTTGGCTAGTCAGATAACCCAGTTCCACGTCGTCGCCGGCGAAGTCGACCATGGTCGCCAGCGCCGCCAGCGCCACGCGTGCGCCCTCGGAGAGCTGGTAGCGGCCGCCGTCGGACTCCCACACCAGCAACTCGCCCTCGCGCAGGCGCTTCAGGATGGTGTCGAGCTTGGTCGGGTTGAGGTAGGCGAAACGCTGGGCAATCTCGGCCGGCGTCCACAACGGGGCGTCGGCGCGGCCACCCAGCTCGCGCAGCACCAGGAGGCGCAGCAGCACCTCCTCGTCGCCGCCGCGAAACAGCGTGATGAAGACGGACAGATAAGGCCAGGCGGCGGTCAGGCGATTGACCGACGACAGCGTCGCCGGATCGATGCCAGGCTGGAAGAAATCGGAAAGCGAATGCACGGACAATCCGGTCATGACAAAAGCCGGATTGTCCGAGCGGAGGGATTACTCGTCAACGCCCGCGGTACGGGTGAGGACGTTCTGGCGCGCCGCCTTGGCCGCGGCCTTGGCTTCGGCGGCCTGGCGTTCGGCCAGCTCGGCGGCGGCACGCTCGGCCTGACGCACGCGTTCGATGTACTCCATCATGGCGTAGGTCACCGCCTGGGTGCCCTCGCCGGTCAGCGCCGACACGGTGAACACGCGCGGCGTCTCCATGTCGAACTCGAACTCGTCGTTGGGCTGCTGCTTCGGCCAGCCATAAGCCTCGAGGAAAGCGCTCACCGTCAGCTCGCGCTCCTCCTCCGGCAGCATGTCCACCTTGTTCAGCACCAGCCAGCGCGGCTTGTTGTACAGCGTCTCGTCGTACTTCTTCAGCTCCTCGACGATGGCGCGCGCCTCGCGCACCGGATCGACCTCGGGGTCGAACGGAGCGATATCCACCACGTGCAACAGCAGGCCGGTGCGGCTCAAATGCTTGAGGAAGCGGTGGCCGAGGCCGGCGCCTTCCGCCGCACCTTCGATCAGGCCGGGAATGTCGGCGATGACGAAGCTGCGCGTATCCTGCATGCGCACCACGCCCAGGTTGGGGTGCAGCGTGGTGAACGGGTAGTCCGCCACCTTCGGCTTGGCGGCGGACACCGCGCGGATGAAGGTCGACTTGCCGGCGTTGGGCATGCCCAACAGGCCGACGTCGGCCAGCACCTTCAGCTCCAGCCGCAGGTTGCGGCGCTCGCCCTCCTCACCCGGCGTGCACTGGCGCGGCGCGCGGTTGGTGGACGACTTGAAGTGGATGTTGCCGAGCCCGCCCTTGCCGCCGCGTGCCAGCATCACACGCTCGCCGTGGCGCGCCAGGTCGGCCACTACCTCTTCGGTGTCGGCGTCGATAATCACCGTGCCCACCGGCATCTTCAGCTCGATGTCGTCGCCGCCCTTGCCGTAGCAATCCGCGCCGTGCCCCTTCTCGCCGTGCTGTGCCACGTACTTCTTGACGAAGCGGTACTCCACCAGGGTGTTGACGTTCTCGTCCGCCACCGCGTACACGCTGCCGCCCTTGCCGCCGTCGCCGCCATCCGGACCGCCGAACGGCACGAACTTCTCGCGGCGGAAACTGGCCGCGCCATTGCCGCCCTTGCCGGCGATCACTTCAATACGGGCTTCATCGATAAACTTCATGGGTCCTCCAGTAAGTCAATGAGGAGTCAGGCGTCAACGGCCGCGGCCAGCCGCTCACGCCTCACGCCTCGTGAAAAAACAAAAAAGCCCTATCGCCAGGATAGGGCTTTTAACCGGTAGCTGACGATTACTCGCCGTCTACACCGGTGTACGGAACCACGTTCACGGTCTTGCGGCTCAGAGCACCCTTGGTGGTGAACTCTACATAGCCATCAACCTTGGCGAACAGGGTGTGGTCCTTGCCCATGCCGACGTTTTCGCCAGCGTGGAACTTGGTGCCGCGCTGACGCACGATGATGGAACCGGCCGGAATCAGTTCGCTGCCGTAAACCTTAACGCCCAGGCGTTTGGCTTCGGAGTCACGACCGTTGCGGGAGCTACCGCCTGCTTTCTTGTGTGCCATGACTGTTTACTCCTTACTTGGAAATCTCGTCGATACGGATTTCGGTGTAGTTCTGACGGTGACCCTGATGCTTCTGGTAGTGCTTACGGCGACGCATCTTGAAGATGCGGACCTTCTCGCCACGGCCGTGAGCGACCACGGTCGCCTTCACGGTCGCGCCAGCAACGCGCGGGGTGCCCACAACAACCTGCTCACCGTCAGCAATCATCAGCACTTCTTCGAGTACGATTTGGCTGTCGACGTCTGCAGGTATCTGTTCTACTTTAAGTTTTTCGCCAACGGCAACTTTGTACTGCTTGCCGCCAGTTTTTACGACCGCATACATTCGCATAGCTCCTGAATAGGGAATCTAAATTCCTGCGCCAATACACAGGAAGCCGGGAATCATACTTAAGTCACTGAAACATGTCAATTTTTTTCCCCGGACAACAGGAGCCGAGTGGTGCATGGCGGGAACAGCGGCTTTTCTGGTAACATCAGCGCGAATTTTTTGGCCAAGTACAACGAATAACCCGGTTACCAACGTGTCCAGCACCCCGCTCTTCCGCTCCCTGCTCGCCGACGACATGCAGACAGTCGACCGCGTGATCCGTGCCCGCCTGCACTCCGATGTCGTCCTGATCCGCCAGGTGGCGGAATACATCATCTCCGCCGGCGGCAAGCGCCTGCGCCCGGTGCTCACGCTGTTGGCCGGCAAGGCGCTGGACTACCGCGGCGAGCACCTGCACGAACTGGCGGCGATGATCGAATTCATCCACACCGCCACGCTGCTGCACGACGACGTTGTGGACGAATCCGCACTGCGCCGCGGCCGCGAAACCGCCAACGCCCTGTTCGGCAACGCCGCCAGCGTGCTGGTCGGCGATTTCCTCTATACCCGCGCCTTCCAGATGATGGTCACCACGCGCAACATGGCCATCCTGGAAGTGATGGCCGAGGCCACCAACATCATCGCCGAAGGCGAAGTGCTGCAGTTGCTCAACATCGGCAACACCGACGTCACCGAGGCGCAATACCTGCAGGTGATCCAGTACAAGACCGCCAAGCTGTTCGAGGCCGCCGGCCGCGTCGGCGCGCTGATCGCCGGCGCCACGGCGGAACAGGAACAGGCGCTGGCCGACTACGGCATGCACCTGGGCACCGCCTTTCAGATCATCGACGACGTGCTCGACTACTCGGGCGACGCCGACACCATCGGCAAGAGCCTGGGCGACGACCTGGCCGAAGGCAAACCCACGCTGCCCCTGATCTACACCATGCGCCACGGCACCCCGGAAGCGGCCGCCACCGTGCGCGACGCCATCGAGAACGCCCGCGGCGACCGTTTCCACGAAGTGCTGGCTGCGGTACAATCCTGCGGCGCGCTGGACTACGCCAAGGGCGAGGCGGTGCGTGCCGCCGAACGCGCCGTCGCCGTCATCGCCAATCTCCCGGACAGCAGCAGCAAGCAGGCGCTGATCGAACTGGCCCGGCTGTCGGTCGAGCGCAACAGCTGACCCGTTTTCCCAGGCCGTCCCTGTAGTTAAATGGATATAACAGCCCCCTCCTAAGGGGCAGTTCCAGGTTCGATTCCTGGTGGGGGCGCCATCTCGCATCACCCGGCCTCCTTACGCCCATCGGATTCCACCACGCCTCATGTACGCCGACATCGACCGCACCAGCACCTGGTTCAAGTACAAGGACTCGCTGTGCAGCGACTGCATGGCCAGCTGCTGCACCATGCCGGTCGAAGTGCGCCTCACCGACCTGATCCGCATCGGCGTGGTGGACGAATTCGAAACCGGCGAGCCGCCCAAGAACATCGCCAAACGCCTGACGAAGCAGGGCGTGATCGAACACTTCAACTTCAAGCGCGAGCTGTTCACCCTGGCGCGCCGCGCCAACGGCGACTGTCACTACCTCGACAAGCACACCCGACGCTGCACGATTTACGAGCGGCGGCCGGACACCTGCCGCAACCACCCGCGCATCGGCCCCCGCCCCGGCTACTGCGCCTACCGCAAGAAAACCACCTCATGAGTTCGCCGCAACCGAACAACCCGCTGCACGGCGTGACGCTGGAGAAAATGCTGAACGAGCTGGTGGCGCACTACGGCTGGGAACGGCTGGGCGCGCTGATCGACATCCGCTGCTTCAACCACGACCCGAGCATCAAGTCCAGCCTGACCTTCCTGCGCCGCACGCCCTGGGCGCGCGATCAGGTCGAGGCGCTCTACCTGCAGCTCAAACGCACCACCCCTGCTCCCGCCACCGGCGGCAAGGCCAGCTTCATCAAGCCACGCAAGGGCTGACCCCGCATCAGACGGAAAAACAGCCCGAGCGGCTGACGCGATCGGGCTGTATTCCTTATATTTATTCCAAACCGCTGGGCCGATACCCCGGCCCAATCCAGGCGAACGCTCAGAACAGCAGCTCCTTGACGTTCTCCACCGCGTCGCGCGCCGGCGGCGTACCCTGCGGGTTCTCACCCTGGGTATCGGGGCCGACACTCTCCTCGTCGGAAGCCGCCGCGCCACCCGGCACGGTACCGGAGTTATCCAGCCGCAACTCGGGGTTGGTATGCTGGAATTCCTCGTAATAGAACTCGTCGCCACCACGCAAGCCCCCGCCGGTACGCACTACCACCCCTTGCGGCGGCGGCAGATCGATCTCGGGCGCGCCCTTCAGCGCATTCGCCATGTAGTTGATCCAGATCGGCAGGGCGGCCGTGCCGCCGTAACCGTAGCGCCCCAGGCTGCGCGGCTGGTCATAGCCGACCCACACCACCGCCGCCAGGTTCGGGTTGAAGCCGGCGAACCAGGCATCGCGGAAATCGCTGGTGGTACCGGTCTTACCCGCCAGGTCCTGCCGCCCCAGCGTCATGGCGCGGTTGGCGGTGCCGAAGCGCACCACGTCCTTCATCATGCTGGTCATGATGAAGGCGTTACGCGGATCGATCACCTGCGGCGCATTCTGCCCGGCCACGGTCGGCACGGTCTTGGCCAGCACGCGGCCATTCACGTCCTCGATGCGGTCGATGAAGTAGGAACGGACGCGGAAGCCACCGTTGGCGAAGGTGGAGTAACCCTCGGCCATCTGCAGCGGCGTGGCCGACCCCGCCCCCAGCGCCATGGTCAGGTAGGCCGGGTGCTGTTTGGCGGCAAAACCGAAGCGCTGAATGTACTGCTGGGCATAATCGGTACCGATGGCCATCAGCACGCGGATCGACACCAGGTTCTTCGACAGCGCCAAGGCGCGGCGCATCGGGATCATGCCGGCGAACTTGCCGTCGTCGTTCTTCGGCTCCCAGCGCTGCCCGCCCAAGGCCTGCGGATCGATGCTCAACGGCGCATCGTTGATCAGCGTCGAGGGCGTGAAACCGCGTTCGATGCCGGCCGAATAGATGAACGGCTTGAAGGTCGAGCCGGGCTGGCGCCAGGCCTGGGTGACGTGGTTGAAGCTGCTGCGGTTGAAGTCGAAACCACCGACCAGCGACTTGATCGCCCCGGTACGGGTATCGAGCGACACGAACGCCCCCTCCACCTCCGGCATCTGGGCGATGTTCCAGCCCCCCTTGCTATCCGCCCTCACCCGCACGATGGCCCCCGGCCGCAGCTGCTGGGCCGGGGTCAGCTTGTTGCTCAGCGCACGGCGCGCGAAATCGAGACCACGGCCGCTCACCGTCGCCACCGCGCCGCCGCGCAGGTAGACCTTGACGGCACGGCCCGAAGCCTCGAGCACCACGCCCGGCTGCAGGTCGCCACTGTCGCGCAGCTCCGCCAGCGCCTCGTCCAGCGCCTCGATGCGCTCGTCGCCCTCCAGGCCGGACAGATCGACGAAGCCCTCCGGGCCGCGGTAGCTGTGGCGGCGGTCGTAATCCATCAGGCCGGCGCGCAGCGCGTCGAACGCCCACTGCTGGTGCTGGCTGTCGATGGTGGTGAACACGCGGAACCCCTGCGTATAGGCCTGGTCGCGATAACGGTCGTACATGGCCTGGCGTACCATTTCCGCCACATACTGGGCCGGCATGCTGGCCTCGGCCCCTTGTCCCGCCAAGTGCAGCTTCTCGGCCAGTGCGGCGTCGTACTGTTCCTGGCTGATGAAATTCAGCTCGCGCATGCGGCGCAGCACGTACTGCTGGCGCAGCCGCGCCCGTCCCGGGTTCACCACCGGGTTATACGCCGACGGCGCCTTGGGCAGGCCGGCCAGCATCGCCATTTCCGCGACGCTCAAGTCTTTGATTGCTTTGCCATAATAAGCCTGCGCCGCCGCCGCGAAACCGTAAGCACGTTGCCCCAGGTAGATCTGGTTGAAATACAGCTCGAGGATCTGGTCCTTCGACAGCGTGTGCTCGATCTTGAAAGCCAGCAAAGCCTCGTTAAACTTCCGCGTAAAAGTCTTTTCACTGGATAGGAAGAAATTTTTTGCCACCTGCATGGTGATGGTACTGGCGCCGGACCTTGCGTGGCCTGATACGATATTGCCGACGGCAGCACGCATCACTCCGACATAATCGATCCCGCTATGCTGATAAAATCGGTCGTCCTCCGCAGCCAGCACAGCCTGCTTCATCAGCACGGGCACATCGTGGATGCGCATGAAAGAGCGCCGTTCCTCGCCGAATTCGCCGATCAGCTGACCATCCGCGGCGAACACACGCAGCGGAATCTTCGGCCGGTAATCGGTAAGGACGTCAAGACTGGGAAGACGCGGATACGTTATGATGATTGCGATTGCCAGGCCTCCGGCCGCCAGAATGGAACCACCAATAAGCAAACCGGCAAGAATCGCAAAAATTCGTTTAAACATGATCAAAATGGGCTTTCGCTGGAAAGCGGATTATAACGTCTTGTAAGACCGCACAAGACATAACATTGGACCAACGACGCCGCCCAGGCGGGTCGCGACTTCTTAACTTGGGGCCCTCACCGATGCTATCCGACAAACTTGGATTCGGCGCCACATGGTTGAGCCAAATTGGATTGGGGAAATCCGGCAATGTTCCGCTGCTGGGTCTCGACATCAGCAGCAGCGCCATCAAGCTGGTCGCTCTCTCCCGCTCCGGCAACAGCCTGCAGATCGACCGTTACGCCATCGAGCCGCTGCCCAAGGAAGCGATCACCGAGGGAAACATCAACAATATCGAAGGCGTGGCCGAGGCGATCCGCCGCGCCTGGCAGCGCCTGGGCAGTCCGAGCCGCAACGTCGCCGTCGCCATTCCCACCACCATGGCGATCTACAAGAAAATCCTGGTGCCGGCCAGCCAGGCGGGCGATCTTGAAGAACTGGCCGAAACCGAGGCCAACCAGATCATTCCCTTCCCGCTGGAAGAGGTCAACCTCGATTACCAGATCCTCGGGCCCTCGCCCGCCAGCGTCGACGACCTGGAAGTCCTGCTGTGCGCCGCCCGCAAGGAAAAGGTCGAGGAACGGGTGGCGGCGGCGGAAATGGCCGGGCTCAAGGTCAAGATCGTCGACGTCGAGTCCTTCGCCATGCTGACGGCCTTCGAACAGATCCAGCAGCACCTGCCGGAACAAGGCCACAACCAGACCTTCGCCCTGTTCGATATCGGCAGCAGCAAGCTGCACTGCAGCGTACTGCGCAACGGCCAGCAGATCTACTTCCGCGAACAGGCCTTCGGCGGTCAGCAGTTG
Source organism: Pseudogulbenkiania sp. MAI-1 (assembly GCF_000527175.1). Lineage (NCBI taxonomy): Bacteria > Pseudomonadati > Pseudomonadota > Betaproteobacteria > Neisseriales > Chromobacteriaceae > Pseudogulbenkiania > Pseudogulbenkiania sp. MAI-1. Next base: position 3,868,781 of record NZ_AZUR01000001.1, read on the forward strand.
ACCCGCGACATCCAGCGCCGCTACGGCATCTCCTTCGACGAGGCCGAAGCCGGCAAACGCGCCATGACGCTGCCGGACGGCTACGAGTCGGAACTGCTGCACCCCTTCGTCGACGCGCTGGCGCAGGAAATCCAGCGCGCCCTGCAATTCTTCTACACCACGGTCAGCGTCTCGCAGTACCTACGGGTCGACTACATCCTGCTGGCCGGCGGCTGCAGCATGCTGACCGGGCTGGACGACACCGTGGCCGCACGCACCCAGATCAGCACCATGATCGCCAACCCCTTCACCACCATGGTGCAGTCCTCCTCGATCCGTCTGAAGGAACTGCTGCTCGACGCGCCTTCGCTGCTGGTCGCCTGCGGCTTGGCCCTGAGGAGGTTCGACTGATGATACGCATCAACCTGCTCCCGCACCGCGAACAGAGCAAGGAAGCTCACCGCCACCGCTTCCAGATCCTGCTGGTCGGCGCCATCGTCACCGCCGGGCTCATCGTCGCCTCGAGCTACCTGGTGCTGGACAGCCGCATCGGCCATCAGCAGCATCGCAATCAGTACCTGCAGGACGCGATCGCCAAATTGGACGGCCAGATCAAGAAGATCGAGGGGCTCAAGAAAGAGCGCGACGACCTGCTGGCCCGCAAACAGCTGGTCGAACAATTGCAGCAAGGCCGCAACGAGGCCACCCACATCTTCGACCAGCTGGTACGACAGACCCCGGACGGCGTCTACTTGCGCGACTTCAAGCAGAACGGCCGCAGCTTCGATGTGGCCGGTTACGCCTTGTCCGGCGCACGCGTATCCAACTACATGCGCACCCTGGCGCAATCCACCACGTTCAACGCCCCCGCCCTGGTCGAGGTCAAGGCCGCCATCGTCAACAACCAGCGCGTCAGCGAGTTTACCCTGCGGCTGGGCATGAAGGGGCCGGAGCAAGCCGCCCCCGCCACGGACAAAAATGGAGCCCGGCCATGACGCTCGACGAATTGCGCAACCTCGACCCAAAAGACATGCCGAACTGGCCGCTGCCGGCCCAGGCCGGCGCCCTGGTGTTCCTGATCGGCCTGATCGTCTTCCTCGGCTATTACCTGGTGCTGGGCGACCAGCTCGACGAACTCGACAGCGCCCAGCGCCAGGAAGAGCAGCTCAAGCAGACCTATCTCGACAAAAAGCGCCAGGCCATCAACCTCGAGGCACTGGAGCAGCAACTGGCCGAGATCCAGCGCTCGTTCGGCGCCCTGCTCAAGCAGTTGCCCAGCAAATCCGAAATGGAATCGCTGCTGACCGAGATCAACCAGGCCGGCATCGGCCGCGGCCTGCAGTTCGAACTGTTCCGCCCCGGTGGTGAAATCAAGTCGGCGGAAATGGCCGAACTGCCCATCAGCATCCGCCTCAGCGGCAACTACAAGGAACTGGCCTCCTTCGTCAGCGACGTCGGCCAGCTCTCCCGGATCGTCACACTGGGCGACATCAAGCTCTCGCCGCTGGACGCCCGGGCCAACCCGACGGCCAGCCCACGCCTGAGCATGGAAGCCACGGCCAAGACCTACCGCTCGCTGGAGCCCGAAGAGCGCATCGCCGCCATCAACCAGAAAGAGGCCAAGAAATGAGCAAATCCGGCTTCTTGGGCCTGCTGCTGCTCCTGACCGGCTGCGGCAGCGGCGCCACCGATGACCTGGACCGCTGGATGAACGAAGCGGGCAAGGGCCTGGCCGGCCAGATCGACCCCATCCCCATGGCCCAGCCGTACCAGCCCTTCGTGTACCAGGCCTTCGATCTGCGCGACCCGTTCGACCCGCAAAAGCTGTTGACCGCCAAACGGCAGAACAGCGCCAACGCCCCGGATTTCGACCGCCCGCGCGAGACGCTGGAAAACTACGATCTGGACAAGCTGAAGATGGTCGGCATCCTCAAACGCGGCGGCGTGACCTACGGACTGATCCGTTCCCCGGAGGGCAGCATCTACCGGGTGCAGCCCGGTAACTTCATGGGTCCCAATTTCGGGCTGATCAAACGCATCACCGAAACCGAAATCGAGTTGGCCGAAACGGTGGAAGACCTGAACGGCGAATGGGTACAGCGCACGACGACCATGTACCTCGTAGAACAAGGGCAGAAATAATGAACAAGCACGCCATCAAACTGCTATCCGGCATCGGGCTGGCGCTCTCTTTCACGCTGGTCCATGCCGGCGTGGCCATTACGGGGATCAACGTCAGCAAGACCGACGGGGACGAACAGATTCTTCAGCTGACATTCGATGGCCCGGTACCCAAGCCCAACAGTTTCGCCATCTCCAACCCGCCCAGAATCGCGCTGGACTTTGCCGACACCGACGTGAAGCTCTCCAGCACCTTCACCGAACTGGGCAACCCCTTGGTACGCTCCGCCGTCGCCGTCTCCAGCAATGGCCGCTCCCGCGTCGTGCTGAACCTGAGTAAGAACGCCTCCTATTCCACCCGCGTCAGCAACAATACCCTGCTGATCAGCCTGAACAGCAACCTGCAGGCCGAGCAACGGGCCGCCGCCCCGCTCGACACCACGCCCGCCAGCCCCTCCACGATGGCCGTCGCCACCTCCCGCATCCCCCTTGCACTGGATTTCCGGCGCGGCAGCAGCGGGTCGGGCCGGGTCGAAATCAACCTGCCGTCCAACGATGTCCCGGTGGACATCAAACGGCAGGGCAAGAATATCGTGGTGGACATCCTGGGCAGCAATCTGCCGCCTGGGCAGGACCGCAAACTCGACGTCACCGACTTCGGCACGCCGGTTGGCAAGATCGACGCCATGAACCAGGGCAAGAACAGTCGCATCGTGATCCAGCCGCAAGGCGACTGGGATTACTCGTCGTACCAGACCGACCGCAAGCTGGTGGTCGAGGTCAAGAAGCTGAGCGCGGATCAAAAAGCCCAAAACGAACTGGAAAAACCGGTTTACAAGGGTGACAAGCTGTCGCTCAATTTCCAGGACATCGAAATCCGCACCGTGCTGCAGGTCATCGCCGAATTCACCGGCCTCAACATCGTCACCAGCGACTCGGTCAGCGGCAAGATCACGCTGCGCCTGAAAGACGTGCCGTGGGATCAGGCGCTCGACCTGATCCTCGACAGCAAGGGGCTGGACAAACGCCGCACCGGCAACATCATCCGCATCGCTCCGCGCGAAGAACTGATGGCGCGGGACAAACAGGCTTTCGAGGCCAAGAACCAGCTGACGACGCTGGAGCCGCTGCGCTCGGAAACCTTCGTGCTGCGCTACCGCAGCGCCGAGGACTTCAAGAAAATCCTGGAAGAAGACAGCAAGGGGGGCACTGGCAGCGGCCGGCGCAATACCCTGCTCTCGGAGCGCGGCAGCGCCCTGATCGACCCGAAAACCAACACCCTGATCATCAACGATACCTCGACGGTGATCGACAAGATTCGCGATCTGATCGAGAAGACCGACACGGCGGTCAAGCAGGTGCTGATCGAGGCGCGCATCGTCGAGGCCAGCGACAACTTCAGCCGGGAGTTGGGCGTCAAGCTGTCGTATGACCGGGTCGGCCGCCTCAGCCTGGGCGGTTCGCTCTCCAATGTCATCGACAATGCTGGCAGGGCTGCTGGTAAACCTTATGTGGTGCAGCCAGGGGTCAATGTCCCCATAACCGGCACGCCGGCGGGCACCATCGGGGCACTCTACCGGGCGGGGGCCAGCAACCTCATCGGCCTGGAACTGCAAGCCTTGCAGACCGAGAGCAAGGGCAAGATCATCGCCAGCCCGCGCGTGCTGACGTCAGACCGCTCCGAGGCCACCATCGAGCAGGGCCAGGAAATTCCCTACCAGGAAGCGTCTTCCAGCGGCGCCACCTCGACCTCGTTCAAGAAGGCCGTGTTGAGCCTGAAGGTGAAACCCCAGATCACCCCGGACAACACTATCCTGATGGACATCCAGATCAACAAGGACAGCGCCGACTTCGCCAACCTGTCGGGCGGCGTGCCTTCGCTCAAGACCAAGAAGGTCAATACCCAGGTGTTGGTCGAGAACGGCGGCACGGTGGTGATCGGCGGCATCTATACCCAGGACCAAAGCGACGGCGTCACCAAGGTGCCGCTGCTGGGTGACATCCCGCTGTTGGGAGCCCTGTTCCGCAGCCGGTCCAAGCAGGACGACCGCACCGAACTGCTGGTCTTCCTCACCCCCCGCGTCGTGGACAATCTGAACCCCGGCGGTCAATAAACCGGCGCAGACAGACCCCGCGCGGTTCCGCTACAATGCCTGCCATGGATACACTGGCAGGCAATTTTTTTCTTGTCGGGCTGATGGGAGCCGGCAAGACGACGGTAGGCAGGGCGCTGGCGCGCAAGACCGGCAAGACCTTTTACGACTCCGATCACGAAATCGAGACCAAGACGGGGGTCAAGGTCGCCACCATCTTCGAGATCGAAGGCGAGCAGCGCTTTCGCGACCGGGAAAGTTGCGCCATTGCCGAACTGGTACGGCGCGACAACATCATCCTGGCCACCGGCGGCGGCGCCATCCTGCGCCCGGAAAACCGCCAGTTGCTGAAGAAGCATGGCGTGGTGATTTACCTGCGCGCCAATATCGACGATCTGCTGGCCCGCACCCAGCACGACCGCAACCGTCCCCTGCTGCAGACCGCCGACCCCCGGGCCAAGCTGGAAAGCCTGCTCAAGGAACGCGATCCGCTCTACACCGAGGTGGCCGACCTGATCGTCGACACCACCCAGCAAAACGTCAATCTGCTGGTGAACCAGCTCGAAGCGCAACTGCTCGAGCGCCAGCGCCGCCAAGACTCCAGACCATGATCACCCTAGACCTGACGCTGCCCGACGCCCACTACCCCATTCACATCGGCCGCCACCTGCTGGCCCAGGTCGATCTGCTCAAGCCCCATCTGCCCATTCCCAGCGTGGCGATCGTCACCAACACCACCATCGCTCCGCTCTACCTCGAGCTGCTGGAACAGGCCCTGCGCAGCGCCGGTGTCGCCTGCCGCAGCATCGTCCTGCCCGACGGGGAATCCTACAAGACCTGGGACACGCTCAACCTGATCTTCGACGCCCTGCTGGCCGGCAATTGCGAGCGCAAGACCACCCTGATCGCCCTGGGAGGCGGGGTGATCGGCGACATGACCGGCTTTGCCGCCGCCTGCTACCAGCGCGGAGCGCCCTTCATCCAGATTCCGACCACCCTGCTCGCCCAAGTCGACTCGTCGGTCGGCGGCAAGACGGCGATCAACCACCCGCTCGGCAAGAACATGATCGGGGCCTTCTACCAGCCGCGCGCCGTCATCGCCGACATGGCGCTGCTGGATACGCTGCCGGATCGCGAGTTGTCCGCCGGCCTGGCCGAAGTCATCAAGTATGGCCTGCTCGGCGATGCCGCGTTCCTGGGCTGGCTGGAGAGCCACATCGAGCAGTTGCGCGCCCGCGACCCCGATTCGCTGCAGTACGCCGTGAAGCGTTGCTGCGAAATGAAGGCGGACATCGTCGGGCAGGACGAAAAGGAAAGCGGCGTCCGCGCCCTCCTGAACCTGGGTCACACCTTCGGCCATGCCATCGAGGCGGGCCTCGGCTATGGCGAATGGCTGCATGGCGAGGCCGTAGCCGCCGGCATGGTGCTGGCCGCCGCTACCTCGCACGAACTGGGATGGCTGAGCGAGGCCGACGTGGAACGCGTCGTCCGGCTCATCGAGCGCGCCGGCCTGCCGGTCAAGGCCCCGAACCTTGGGCCGGCCGAATGGCTGAGGCACATGGGGCACGACAAGAAAGTCGAACAGGGCAAGCTGCGCTTCGTGCTGCTGAAGCAACTGGGCCAAGCGGTCATCAGCAGCGATGTCGGCCCCGAGATCCTGCAACGGGTGCTGACCGGGGGGCACATTACCGCTTAACCGGCGCGCGGCAGGGCACTACGAATTTCTACGGATTGATCGGCCCCTCGACTTCACTTGATAATCCTCCGACACCTTTCAAAGAGTACAAGGGGAAAAACAATGGACGTTCTGGGAGGATTGACCGCAAGCTTGGCCATCATGGTGGTTTTTTCCCTGCTGCGAAGGGCATGGAAGGCCGCCACCTACAAGCCGCCGAAAGCGCGGGGGATCGATCCGGTAGCCGAAGCCGAGGTGTTCCTGGCCTACGGCAAGACCGGCGAGGCGGTCAGGGTGCTCAAGGATGTGCTGGACGAGGAGCCGGACAATATGGCGGCCAAGGTCGCCCTGTTGCGGGCCTATTCCACCAACCGCAACGCCAAGGCCTATTCCCTTCTCGCGCGCGACGTGCATGCCCGCCTGCATGGCCAGCCGGTCTGGAAAACCATTCAGCAGAATGGGCGCGACCTGGACCCGGCCAATCCCTTGTTCAATGCCTGAAACCCGCCGGGCTGCACTCTGAACCAATGACAAAAGCCTGTCGCATCCGACAGGCTTTTGTCGTTTTGGGCGACAACAAGGACCCTGGGGGCCCCGCCTTCATTACAGCCGCCAGTAACGCGCCCCGGCCTCCACCAGCGCGGCCTTGTCGAGCTTCCCCTTCACGTCGATGATGACCGGCACGCCGCGGCACTGGCGCAGCCAGTCGGCGGTCGACAGCGCAGCAAACTCGTGGTGGGCCACGGCAACGATCACCGCATCCGCCGGGGCCAGCTGCGCCATCGGCACCAGGTCGACGCCGTACTCATGGCGCGCCTCGGCGGCGTCCGCCTGGGGATCCGCCACCTGCACCTGGATGCCGAACTCGCGCAGCTCAGTCACCACGTCGATCACGCGCGAGTTGCGCAGATCCGGGCAGTTTTCCTTGAAGGTCAGGCCCAGCACCGTGACGGTACTGCCGAGGATGTTGATGCCGGCGTGGATCATCTCCTTGATGGCACGCTGGGCGATGAAGGTCCCCATGCCGTTGTTGATGCGGCGTCCGGCGTGGATCACCTGCGGGATGTAACCCAGTTGCTCGGCCTTGTAGGTCAGATAGTACGGGTCGACTCCGATGCAGTGCCCCCCCACCAGCCCCGGACGGAACGGCAGGAAGTTCCACTTGGTGCCGGCGGCTTCCAGCACGTCCAGCGTGTCGATGCCCATCTTCTCGAACAGTACCGCCAGTTCGTTCATCAAGGCGATGTTGAGGTCACGCTGGGTGTTCTCGATCACCTTGGCGGCCTCGGCCACCTTGATGGTCGGCGCCTTGTGCACGCCGGCCGTCACCACCGAGGCGTACACGTCCGCCACGATCTCGAGCGTCGCCGCATCCTGGCCGGAGACGACCTTCTTGATCTTGGTGAAGGTGTGTTCCTTGTCGCCCGGATTGATCCGCTCCGGACTGTAGCCGACGGTGAAATCCACCCCGCACTTGAGGCCGGACACCCGCTCCAGGATCGGCACGCAGACTTCTTCGGTGACACCCGGGTAGACGGTGGACTCGTAGACCACGATGGCCCCCGGCCGCAACGCCCTGGCAACGCTTTCCGAGGCTTTTTCGACCGGCGTCAGGTCCGGCTGGTGCGCATCGTCCACCGGCGTCGGTACCGCGACGATGTGGAAATCGGCCTCGGCCAGCACCGCCACATCGTCGGTGTAGACGATATCGGCCGCCGCCAGTTCGGCGTCTTCCACTTCCAGCGTACGGTCATGGCCATCCCGGAGTTCCGCCAAGCGTTGCTGGTTGATGTCGAAGCCGATCACCCGGCTTTTCTGGCCGAAAGCAACGGCGACAGGAAGGCCCACATAGCCCAGGCCAACGACAGAGACTTTGCGATCCGGCACGATTCTGTTCTCTCAATACGAAAAATTGCTCAATTATACACTTCACCTCGCTCTCCCCTTTGGATTGCAAGATGGGCTGAAACACCATATGCGCTGCGGTGGCGCCACGCGCGCTCCATTACCCGGCCCACTACGCGATATGGACTGGGAACCCTCGTCGGTTAAGAAGGTAACGGCAACGCCCCGGCCATGACGCCCAAGCCTGCCCGGACATAAGTAGCCCCTCCCCCCGGCGACCTTCAGGGAGCCGACAAGGGTGAGGGAGAGAGTTCCAAGCAGGCCTGAATCACCTGCTCCGGGGAAATGTGCCGGACTTCCCAGTCCGTATCGCTTCCCGAAGTCAGGACACGCGAAGGCACGCCCCAGGGGTACCAGCGTTCATACTTCTTGGCCAGATGTTCAAACAAGCCGACCACCGGAATCTGTACTCCAGCCGCCACATGCAGTCCACCGCCATCGGCACATATCGCCATGGACGACAGGGAAAATGCCGCCATGAGCTGCTCCAGGCGTGTCGTCCGGAACGGGATGACCGGCAGTCCGGCGGTTGCCGCCATGATGGATTCGGCTTTGGCATCGTCCCCCGGATGGCGGGGGTCATTCGTCGCCCCCGGAGCCCATAGCAGCAGCACCCGCCACCCCTGCGCGCACATGCGTCGGATCACCTGTACATAATGTACCGAAGGCCACTCGCGAGAAGCCTCGCGCGCACTGATATGGACCGCCAGCACCGGTTGCCCTGCTGTGCCCAGCAACCGAGCTACCGGCTGTACCTCACGGGGAGAGACGTAGAGCGAGAGTGGTCCCGGAGCCTCATCCACACCCAGCGGGGTCAGTAAGCGGTTTACGTCTTCGACTTCGTGCCAACGCCGCGCGGTCGGACGGGTGACCGGCGTGTCGACCGCCCGGTCATAATCCTGCCCCTCGTTGACATAGCTGATGATGTGCTTAGGCTTGGCCGCCTTGGCCAGCCTGACGGCATTGGCGGAGTAACCCGACCCGGCACAGATGGCATAGTCGAACCGTTCCCGGCGCAGCATCCAATACAGTTTCAGCTTGGAGAACAGTACCTCCAGGACCGACTGCCCCGCCGTTTGATGCTTGAGCTTCGTATAAGCGTAAACGCCGTCTATCGAAAGGTGGCCATCCAACACACCCTGGTTGTAGCTGTTGACCAGGGCACAGATTCGCGCGTCCGGAAAATGCTTTCGCAACGCATCGAATAATGGCGTCGTGCAGACCAGGTCGCCGATATTGTCACGACGGATGATGAGAATCTTCATTCAGCACCATCTACATCGCGTCTACGGCATTGGTTGGCCGTTACGGCTGCCATCAATAATAGTACTGCAGAACCCGCCCATAACCCGTTGGCAAAACCTGTGATCAGATAGCACACCAGCAAAGCGATCATCGCCAGCGACAGGGAAACATTGTCCTCCCCCTGCGTACGCCAAAGACGAATAGCACACCATAACGTACCAGCCAGGAAACCCAGATATACCAAAAGTCCGAGCAGCCCTGTTTCAAATGCCACCTGCAAATAGAGGTTGTGCGGATTAGCCCTGCCATACCCCTTATCTCGGAAATAAGCACGGCCCAGTACCAGACGAGAATCGGTGGAAGCCGCCAGTTTCTCTACATAGCCTTCGCTACGAGCCAGCGGTGCCAACTTCCTCCAACCGGGACCGAAACCCAACAGCGGATGCTCACGAATAAGAGAAGCAGTCACGAACCAGATACCTTGGCGCTCCAATACCGAGCCATCCTGCTGGTAAGTATTACCCTGAAAGGGGCTAGCATAGCGGGCAAGCAGGTCCGGGCGTGCCTGAGTCATGCCGACCAAGCCAATCACCACGGCCAATAGCCCGGCAAGCAGCAAGCGCCAATAACGGCCAAGTACGGCAGCCAAAGCCAAGCCGGCAGCGATCGCCAGCAAGGGTGTGCGACTGCCGTGCAGCATCAGCGGTATCGCTTGCACCAATAGAGCTCCCCCCAATGCCCAGCGGATGCGAGGAGACAATCCTCTGTCGAACAGGAACAGAGATGCCGTGATCGTGAAGAGGAAGGTCGCATCCAGCGCAAACCCCTTGCGGTAGGGCAGCAGAGCCTGGAAGTCTCCCCAGTACAAGCCCAGCAGCAGCAAGGCCCGCACGGTGAATCCCGCGACAGCCGCCAGCAATAGTGGCCGCAACGCTTGCATGTTGCGGATCGAACTCAAGGCCACCAGGAACACCAGCAGATTCCGGGCATGGTCTTTCCAGAATTCATGGAGGTTATTCGACAGCCATGCCGGATTGGCGGCCAAGCTCAACAAGAAAACCGCAAGCAGAGCCAGCATGGCATACGGCACCGGCCCTGGGCTGATGGCCCACGACTCGCGCTTGCTCAGACGCAGCCAGAAAAACGTCAGCACCGCCAACCAGAACGCGATATTCATGACCGCAGTCAGGGCCGTGGTCGCTGCGGCAAAAAAATAGAGGCTGAGCCAAACCGTCAAAAGATTCATGAAATAATTCAGTATGCCGTTATAAACAGCCCATCATATCGATGGGACCAAGAGCTTGGGAAGGCGCCGAGGCGTCAAATATCTCGAGTCTCACGGGGCAGGAATACGCCAAGGTCCATGATCTGCTCGACGATATCCTCTACACGAACGGACAGAACGCACTCCCGTGTTCCGGTGTGGCAGGCATAGGGCGCCTTGAATACGAAGGCACAGGGATAGCAAGCGGGCCGCTGGATGACGAAGCGGACGTTCTTCCCCAGCGGGCGTTGCTCGCGCGGATCGGTCGGCCCGACGATGGAAACAATCGGAATATCGAACGTATCGGCAAGATAGGTCAGGCCGGAATCCACCCCGACAAACACCCTCAGACGCTGCATCAGGGCCGGCAGTTCGTCCAGCCGGAACCGGCCGGTGGCATCGATCAGACGAGGATTCCCATTCAGAGAGGCACACAGCCTGGCGGCCTGAGCCCCATCCTCGCCCCCCCCGATCAAGACGACGGGAACCTCGAAACGGACCAGCAGTTCCCCGAGCAAGTCGCGTAATTTTTCTTCGCCCAGTTCCTTGAGCTTATTGGCACTGGAGACGGCGATGCCGATAGCTTGGCCCTCCCGATCGAGCCCCAGTCCCCGGCACACCTTCTCCCCGCTATCGGCCACACTCATGGTCTTACTGAAGCCGAGGTCGATGCCTTGTCGGTTCAGCAGCCGGCGCACCGTATCCAGGACCAGTTCACCACCCCCATGCGTCTCATGATCGCTCAGCAAGGGGGCGGCCCAGCGGTAGGAGCGCCCTGGCCGGGTAGGCAACAACGACAGGCGCCGTGGGATGCCTGCCCAGCACAGCGCCAACAGCAGCGGTAAGTTGGGCGACAAGACGATCGCCATGTCATGCTTGCCCGCAGCCAACAGCCGGGCGAGCCTGAACTTGCCGCTCAGCCCTTTCCAGTCGCGGGACTGCACTGGCAGGCACTGATCCACTTCGGGCAGGCCCGCAATCAGGGTGTGAGTGACGGGCGCATGCAGTACGGTCAGATGCGCCTCCGGATAGCGAGCCTTCAGCGCCAGGATTATCGGTGTGGCGCATAGCATGTCGCCGATCTTGGCGGTCTGGATCAGCAGGATCCGCTCCGGCTCGCGCTTCCGGGCCAGCAGCAAACGGATAGCCAGCAAGGGCGAGACGAGCCAGGTCAATAACAGGAAGAACACCTTAGCGCTCCATGGCGGCGGCCAGCACGCGTTCGACACCATCCACGTAGGCGCGGATGGTGTACTGCCGGGTGACGATCGCTCGCCCTTGCTCGCCCAACTGACGACGGCGTTGCGGTTCGCTCAGCAGTTGCTGCATGGCCAGAGACAGGGCCTGGCTGTCGGCGTAGGGGACGAGCAGCCCGCTTTGCTGATCGTCCACCAACTCGCGCGACCCAACAACGTTGGACGCGATGGCGGGCTTGGCCAGCAACATGGCTTCGAGCAGGACCCGGGGCAGCCCCTCGCTCTGCGATGCCAACAGGCAGACATCCATCGCTGCGACGAAAGGCAGCGGAGCCGACTGGAAGCCGGTAAAGATCACCCGCTCGGCGATACCCAGTTGCTCGGCCAGTGCCTGCAACTCGGCTCGCTGCGGACCATCGCCCACCAGCAAGATGCGGAAAGGAGTCGCCGCCGCATTCAGTTTGCTGGCGGCTTCCAGGACATAACGGATGCCCTTGCGCTCGATCAGCGATCCCACCGCACCGAACACCACCTCCTGCTCGCCAATGCCATACCGACTGCGCACCGTCTGACCATCCGGCAGCGGCTGATCGGGATCGATGCCGTTGAATACCGGCAGGCATTTGGCCGGTTCGACTCCCGCTTTCAGCAAGGCATCGACCACGCCATTGGAGACACCGATGACCTTGCGCGCCACCCGGTTGACGAGCCGGGAAGTCGACGCATCCATCACCGGCTCGATACGACAGTGCTGCACTACCGGGATACCGGCAGTCTCGGCGGCAAGGTAGCCTTCGATATTCGAACGCGGCTGATTGTTCATGTAGAGCAGGTCGTAACCGCCCTGGCGCAGTTCGTGAACCAGCCGGTTGACGTTGGGACGGATGCGCCAGGCCTGCTCGACCCGGGCGACCCAGCGTTCGCGCGCCGGCCTGTGCCAGGCCAGCAGCCCTCGGCCCAGTTCCTTGGCGAGCTTCGCCCACAGCGGTTGACGTCGCTGCGGCAGCAGTTTGAGTTCGATGCCGATCTTGGCCAGCTCCCGGCCAAGGCTGCTGTCCTTGCCCTTGGGGTAGTCGTGATAGAACAGGCAGGTCACGTGGAAGCGCTGGCGGTCGATGCGCTTGAGCAGTTCGAACATGCTGTTGGTGCCGCCGCCCCACTCCTTGCCGGTATCCAGCAGCAGAATGCGTTTTGGTGTCATGTGATGCTCTCGGGGACCAGTCCCGCTCTGGCAGCCTGCTGCAGGCAGGCGTCGAAGACTTCACCCACGGTGATATTGTCCATACAGGGTGGCGCGGCGTAGTGACAGCGCTTGCCCAGGCAAGGGTCGCACGTGCGCCACTTCTGGATCACGATGTGGCACTCCAGATCCGCGCTCGGCCCCGAGCGGGACCAATGCGCGGCGGCGAACAGACCGACGATCGGCGTGCCGACCGCCAGTGCCAGATGCATGATGCCGGTGTCCGGCGTCACCAGCCAGGCAAAGCGCTGCGCCAGTGCCGGCATCTCCGCCAGCTTGACCGAGCCTGCCGTCACCGCCACCCGCTCATCGCCGATGGCCTGTGCCACCTGCTCGGCCAGGCCGCGCTCCTGCGGCGAGCCGGTAATCACGATCTGCAGTGCCGGATAGGCCGCCAACAATTGCCGTCCCAGTTCGGCATAACGCTCTGGCCGCCAGCGCCGGCTGGCGGTCGAGGCGCCGACCTGGAAGCCCACTACCGGTACGCCGTGGGCGATGCCGTGCTGGCGCGCCAGGAAATCGTCCACCGACCGGCGTGCGGCATCGCTCACCGGCATCACCATGTGGCGGTCGCTGCCCGTCGCCCCGGCGGCATGCGCGACCGCCAGGCGCTGATCGATGCCATGCGGGAAATCGTCCCAGCCCTTGACCGGCTCGGCATTGCTCAACAAAAAGCGGAAACGGTTGTTGTTGGGCCACTTGAAACGCCAGCGCGCCCCGCTCAGATAGGCCAGCGGGGTGGCCTGCGGCTCGTTGCCGTGCAGGATGGCGACCAGATCGAAACGCTCGCGGCGCAGCGCCCGTGCCAGGCGGAAGAAACGGCGGTAACCGCCGGGATAGGCGATGGTGCCGTCGATATCGGGATTGCTCGCGAACAAGCCCTGATAGGGCGCGTTGACCAGCAGCACGATGCGCGCCGCCGGATACGCCCGGCGCAGGCTGCGGATGGCCGGTGTCGACAGCAGCGTGTCGCCGATCGCCGTGGACGAGATGACCAGGATGCGGGCGATGGCCGGCGTCCCTAGTTCGGCGGGATCGGGGCGACGCCGGTCGAAGCGCCGGATCAGCCCGAGGCCATGCTCGAGCAGGGTTTCACGGATGCGGGTGCCCATCGTTACTTTCCACGCAAACGCACGTAGAGCCCACCGAGCAACGGCCGACGGTAAATGGCCATGCGGCGGGCAAACCAGCCGTCATCGGCCTCCTTGGTGACGATGCGTCCTATCCGCCACGGGTCGGTCGCCGTGGTATTGATATGCTTGTCGACGGTGTACAGATGGCGAAACCCGGCCGCCCGCGCCACGTCCAGATAATCGTCGTCGAAATAGCCCTGCGGCCAGCACAGGTGGTCGCTGGTGCCGCCCAGCCGTGCGGTCAGCGTGCGGCGCGAGGCGGCGAGATCTTCGGCCAGCCGGTCGCGCTTCTCGGCAGCGCTGGCGCACAGCTTGTCCCAGCGGGCATGGCTGTGGGTGTGGCTGTGGAATTCGAAGGTGCCGGCGGCGCGGGCCGCCTCGATCTCGCTCCAGCGCATCATCACGGCGTCCGCCCGGCCCTCGTCCACCGCGCGCTTGCAGGCCTTGTGGTCGGGCGTGTCGGGCAGGGGCTGACCGCTGGCAGCGTGCGGGCGTACCGCACCGTCGCCGATCCAGCCGGTAATGGTGAACAGCGTGGCGCGCTGGCCGAAGCGCTCCAGCACTGGATGGGCGTAGACCCAGTTGTCGAGGTAGCCATCGTCGAAGGTAACCAGCACGCTCTTGTCCGGGACCGGACGGCCGGCAAGAAAACCGGCGAAATCGTCGGCCGACAGGGTGGTCCAGCCGTGTTCGGCCAGCCAGCGCATCTGCGCTTCGAAGGTGGCCGGCGACACCGTCACCAGGCCCTTGTTGGGGCTGACGTGGTGGTACATCAGCACCGGCACGGCGCGGGCGGGCTTCATCGTGCCCTCCGTTCGGCCAGCAGACGGCGGTACAGCGCCAGCATGTCGCGGTTCATGGTGTCGACGTGGAACACCGACGACACCAGCTCGCGGCTGCGGCCGGCCATGCGGGCGCGCAGTGCGTCGTCGCCGAGCAGGCGGATCACTGCCGCCGCCAGGCTGGCTACGTCGTCCGGCTCGATCAGCAGACCGTTGTCGTCGTGACGCACCACCTCCGGTACGCCGTCGACGCGGGTGCCGATCACCGGCAGGCCCATCGCCATCGCCTCGATGAAGGAGGTGCCGAGCGCCTCCTGCTCGGTCGGCAGCAGGAACAGGTCGCAGCCGGCCAGCACGTTGGCGATATCGCGGCGCAGGCCCAGGAGATGGAAGCGCTCGCCCAATCCGGCGGCAGCGATCTGAGCCTTCAGGTTATCCATCTGCGGGCCGTCGCCGGCAAACACGAAATGCACGTCGGGGCAGGCGGCAAGGATGGCCGGCGCGGCCTCGACGATGCGGTGGTGGCCCTTCTTCTTGCGCAGGATGGCCACCGTGCCGACCAGCTTCGCCTCGTCCGGCAGCCCCAATTCGGCGCGCAGCGTGGAGGCGCCGTCCAGCGTCATCACCTCGGGATCGATGCCGGTGTAGACGGTGCCGATGCGCGGTTCCGGCACGCCCTCGCCCACCAGATAGCGACGCACCGACTCACTGACGCTGACCACGTGGTGCGGCAGCGTGGTGTAGGTAAAGCGCGAGGTGATCGGCAGCGCCAGATGGCGCGTACGCACCACCAGCCGCCCGGCAAGCCGACCCGCCAGGCCGCCCAGGATGCTGTCGCGGCCACTGTGGGTGTTGACCACGTCGACCCGCTCGCGGCGCATCAAGGCGGCCAGCTTGGCGACGGCGGCCAGATCGACGCCGTTGCGCATGCGCACCTCGAACACCTCGAAGCCGGCTTCGCGTGCCCGCACGGCGAACTTGGCGCCGGGCTGGCAAGCCAGGAGCAGGCGCTGGCCGAGCTTGCTAAGCCCGACCATCTCCTTGAAGGTGCGGTGTTCCTGGCCACCCCAGCCGAGCGAGGACTCGGTGTGCAATATCGTCAGCCGCTCAGCCATGCTGCGGCTCCTTGAACTGCATGCGATGCAGGTTGGCGTAGAGGCCGTCGTGTGCGATCAATTCTTCGTGGTTGCCCACTTCGGCTACCCGCCCCTGGTGCATCACCACGATGCGGTCGGCATTCTCGATGGTGGAGAGACGGTGGGCGATGACGATGGTGGTGCGGTTCTGCATCAGCCGCTCCAGCGCCGCCTGCACCAGCCGCTCGGATTGGGTATCGAGCGCGCTGGTGGCCTCGTCCAGGATCAGGATCGGCGCGTTCTTCAGCAGCGCGCGGGCGATGGCCAGGCGCTGGCGCTGGCCGCCGGACAGGCGCACGCCGTTCTCGCCGATCAGGGTGTCGAAGCCCTCCGGCATCGCTTCGATGAAGTCGAGCGCGTTGGCGGCGCGTGCCGCGGCGACGATCTCCTCGCGGCTGACCTCACCGATGCGGCCGTAGGCGATGTTGGCGGCCACGCTGTCGTTGAACAGCACCACGTCCTGGCTCACCAAGGCGATGTGGCTGCGCAGGCTGGCCAGTTCGATGTCGGCGAGCGGCACGCCGTCCAGGCTGATGCTGCCGGCGTCGGGGTCGTAAAAGCGCGGAATCAGGCTCACCAGCGTGGTCTTGCCGCTGCCGGAACTGCCCACCAGCGCCACCGTCTCGCCCGGCTTCACGTCCAGGCTCAGGTCGGCGATGGCGTCGCGCTCGGCGTGCGGATAGCGGAAGGTGACGTGGCGGAACGACAGCGCGCCGCGGGTTTCGGCCAACCTTTTCGTACCGTGGTCAGCTTCCGGCGCCTCGTCGAGGAAGCCGAACACGCTCTCGGCGGCCGCCAGGCCGCGCTGCAGCGACTGGCTGATGCTGGTGATGCGCTTGACCGGGGCGAACAGCATCAGCATCGCGGTGAGGAAGGACATGAAGTCGCCGGCGGTGAAGGCGCCGTGCTGCGCGCGCACCGTGGCGAAATAGAGGATCAGCGCCAGCGCCATCGAGATCACCAGCTGGGTGACGCCGGTGTTGAGCGAGGACATCGAGCTCTGCTTGACCGCGTTGTGGCGGATCGACTCGGCGGCGTGCTGGAAGCGCTCGGCCTCGTAAACCTGGCCACCGTAGATCTTGACCACGCGCTGACAGTCGATGGTCTCGCCCAGCACCTGGGTCAGCTGCGCCATATTGTGCTGGTTCTGGCGCGACAGCCCGCGCAGACGCTTGCCAACCACACGCACGATCAGCGTCACCAGCGGCAGCACCGCCAGACAGATCAGCGTCAGTTGCCAGTCGGTATACAACAGCAGACCCAACAGACCGAGCACGGTGATGCCGTCCTTGACCACCACGGTGATGATGTTGAAGCCGGCCTCGGTGACCTGGCTGACGTCGAAGGCGATGCGCGACAGCAACCGACCGGAGGGGTGGTCGTCGAAGTAGCGCACCGGCAGCTGCATCAGCTTGCCGAACATTTCCTCGCGCAGGCGCTGCACCAAGTGGCCGGACAAGTAGCTGGTGGCGTACTCGTTGATGTAGCTGGTCACCCCACGCACGATGAACAAGCCGACGATGGCGAGCGGCGTCCAGATCATCGCGGCGCTGTCCTTCTGGACGAAGCCGCCGTCGATCAGCGGCTTCATCAGCCGGGCGAACGCCGGCTCGGTGGCGGCAGCCACCACCATGGCCAGCAGGGAGGCGAGGAACACGCGCCAGTAGGAGCGCAAGTAACGCAGCAGCCGTTTGTACAGCGCGAGGCTGCCGATCTCTTTGGAATCCGCCATGCGGGTCGAGGTATCCAGTAAAAACAGCGGATTATACCGCGATGTGGGGGTCGGGGAGGAAACGTTGATAGACGTTAACCAATTGCCCGGCCATCGCGCTCAGCGTCAGCGGCTCGGCGGTGGCGCGCGCCGCGGCAGACAATGCCGGCCAGGTGGCCCGGCATGCCAGCCAAGCGCGTAGCGCGTCGACCAATGCGGCCTGGTCCAGCGCGTCGTGCACCCAGCCGTTGCGTCCCGGTTCGATCAGCTCGGCCGCACCGCAAGTGGTGGTGGTGAACAGTGGCAATCCACAGGCCAGCGCCTCGACGCAGACGTTGGGGAACGGATCGTACAAGGTCGGCAGGATGAAGGCGTCGGCCAGGCCATAGTAGGGTTTGACGTCCCCCTGGGCGCCGGTAAAACGTACCCGCCCGGCGATACCCAGTTCGCCGGCCAGGCGCTGGTAGCGTGCCGCGTGCTTGTCCTTGCCCACCACCACCAGGTGCACCCCGTCCAATGCCGCCACGGCGCGCAGCGCGCGCTCCACGCCCTTGCGCTCGAAACCGGAGCCGACGTAGAGCAGCGTCGGCGCCTCGGCAGGAATGGCGAGCTCGGCACGCAGCCGGGTGCGATGCTGCTCACGCAGGCGCGGGTGGAAGGCGTCGGTGTCGACGCCGTTGTAGATCACCGCCAGCTTGTCGTCGGGCAGGCCGAAATGCTGCTGGATCTCGCGCTTGATCAGCTGGGCGTTACAGATCACCAGCTTCAAACGCGGGTCGAGGAACATGCGCCGCTCGGCGGCGCAGACGTAGTGATGATAGGGGTTGAGCGTGAGCGCGCAGACGGACCAGCCGGACAAGGCGCGGCGGCGGTGCTGCAGCCAGGCGGCGTGCACGCCGTCACCAGCGCGGTAGATGTCGCAGCCGGGAATGCGCTCGTGCGACTGCACCAGCTCGAAGCCCTCGTGCTGCCACAGGCGGCGTGCGGCGTGAGCGAAACCCCAGTCACGCCAGACGTTGCCGAGGTAGAACGGGTCGGCGGTCAGCGCCGCAACGCCGTCGAGCTTCTCCCAACGCCGCGCGATCAGGCTGACTTCGAGCTCGCCGTTGGCCTGCAAGGCGGACAAAGCGCGGCTGACGAAACGCTCGGCACCGCCGGCAGGGTTGTACTTCTGACGGACAATGGCAAGCCGGGTCATGCGCTCACCTCCGCCAGCAGCTCGTCGATCGCTGCCAATGCCCGCTCGGGGCCGATCAGCGTCAGGCACTCGCTGATCTTGCCGCCGCCACAGCCGTCACGGCCACAGGGACGGCACGGCAGCGGCTCGGTGAGCAGGCGGTGCGGCACCCGCCATGGTCCCCACTCGATGTCGCCGGACGGGCCGAACAAGGCCACGGTCGGGGTCTGCAGGGCCGCCGCCATGTGCATCGGCACCGAATCCATGCCGACGAACAGGCGCGCCTGGCCGATCACCGCTGCCAGCTCCTTCAGCGTCAGCTGCCCGGCGAGGCTCGCCACCGGCCGTGCCAGCCGCTGCTGGATCTGTTCGAGCATCGCCAGTTCGGCCTGGTCCGGCGCGGCGGTCAGCAACACCTGCTCGCCGCGTGCGGTCAGCGCGTCGATCAGCGCGGCCATATGCTCCACCGGCCAGGTCTTGAACAACCAGCGCGAGGTCGGGTGGATCAAGATGTAACCGCCTGGCTGCAAGCCCAGTGCAGCCAGCTTGGCGGCGGCCAGCGCTTCGGCGTTGGCGCCGGGCACCAACGTCAGCGCGCGTTGGTCCGCCGCCGGCTGAATGCCGATCCGGCGCAGGGCATCCAGGTGCAGTTCGACGGTATGGCGGCGGTTGCCGGCCACCACCGGGTAACGGTGCGTGAAACTCCTGGCGAAGAACTTGCCATAGTCGCCGCTGCGCGCCACCGCCCAACGCGGCTTGAGCAGCCGCGTCAGCCAAGCGCCGCGCTTGTGCTCCGTCAGATGCACCACGAGATCATAGCGCCGCGCCTTGAGGCGGGCGAGCAGCGCCAGTTCGGCCTTGAGCTGGCCGACGACCCCAAGCCGCTTCCACTGGCGGTCGATGGTGAACACCTGGCTGACGGCGGGGTGCTGCGTGATCATGTCGCGCGTGTCGTGGTAGAGCAGCGCGTCGAGTTCGGCGTGTGGGGCGTGTTGCTGCAGCACCGAGAACACCGGCGAGGTCAGCAGCACGTCGCCGTGATGGCGCAGCTTGATGACCAGCACCCGCTTCACGGCGGCAAGATCGATGGCGTCCTTGAGCATAAGAAAAACAGCCGGCAGTCGGGCCCTTGAAATACGCCGACGCCGCCGTTGCACGAAAACCGGCACGGCGACGTCGGAACAGAGATGGAAGCCGGGCGGAACCCTCACGTCGGCAAACGCGGCCCCGCCAGAGCGGTACGACTAGATGGCCGGCTCGGCGTTCAGTTGTTGTAGCAGGTCGGCAATCTTATCAGGGTCTTCGCTTCGGAGCATGCGTCCGACCAGCGGCGCAATCTGGTCGAGGTGGGTCTTGAGCACGATGTCCTTGACCGACAGCAGGTTGGCCGGGTGCATCGAGAACTTGCGCAACCCCATGCCCAGCAACAGCCTCGTCAAGCGCGGATCGCCCGCCATCTCGCCGCACACCGAGACCGGCGTGCCGGCCTTGCCTGCGGTGCGCAGCGTGTGCAGGATCAGCTTGATCACCGCCGGGTGCACCGGGTCGTAGAGGTGGCTCACCGAGTCGTCGTTGCGGTCGATCGCCAGCGTGTACTGGATCAGGTCGTTGGTGCCGATGGACAGGAAGTCCACGTGCTTGAGGAAGCTGCCCACCACCAGCGCCGCCGACGGCACTTCGATCATCACGCCCACCGACACGTTCTCGGCGTAGGCGATGCCCTCGTCGCGCAGTTCCTCGCGTGCGTATTCCAGCTGCGCCAACGCCTGCTTCAGCTCGTGCAGCGAGTTGACCATCGGGAACAGGATCTGCAGCTTGCCGAACATCGAGGCGCGCAGCAGCGCCCTCAACTGGGCGCGGAACAGCAAGGGCTCGGCCAAGCACAGGCGGATGCCGGTCAGCCCCAGCGCCGGGTTGTCGGCCACGCCGTGGTTGAGCCAGCGCGGGTTCTTGTCGGCGCCGAGGTCCATGGTGCGGATGGTGACCGGCAGCCCCTTCATGTTCTCGGCCACCTTGCGGTAGGCCTCGAACTGCTCGTCCTCGGACGGCAGCGTGTCGCGGCCGAGGAACAGGAACTCGCTGCGGAACAGGCCGACGCCGACCGCGCCGGCGGCCAGCACGCCCTCCACGTCCTGCGGCAGCTCGATATTGGCCAACAGGTCGATCGGGGTGCCGTCCAGGGTCTTGGCGTTGGACTTGCGGATCGACGACAGCTTGCGCCGGGCATCGCGCCAGGCGCGCTGGCGGCGGCGGTACTCGCTCAGCACCACCTCGTCCGGATTGATGATGATGACGCCGCTCTGGCCGTCGACGACGATCATTTCCTCTTCGCGGATCAGTTCGCGCGCGTGGTGCAGCGCGATCACCGACGGCAGGTCGAGGCTGCGGCCGAGGATGGCGGTATGCGAAGTGGTGCCGCCGACGTCGGTGACGAAGGCGGCGAAGCTGGAGTCCTTGAAGTACACCATGTCGGCAGGCGACAGGTCGTGCGCGACCAGGATCACGTCGTCGTCGAATTCCTCGGGCGGCGCGGCCAGCGACGAGGCCTCGCCCTTGAGGTTCTTGAAGATCCGCTCGACCACCTGCAGCACGTCGTGCTTGCGCTCGCGTAGGTACTCTTCCTCGATCGCTTCGAACTGCTCGACCAACGCGTCGCACTGCAGCTTGAGCGCCCATTCGGCGTTGCAGCGCTGGGTGGCGATGATGTCGCGCGGTTCGCGCGAGATCGAGACGTCGCCCAGCAGCATGATGTGCAGCGACAGGAAGGCACCCAGTTCCGCCGGAGCGTTCTCCGGGATGCTGCCCCACAGCATCTCCAGTTCCTTGCGGGTGGCCTTGATCGCCTCGTCGAAGCGGGCGATTTCCGCCGGCACCTCGTCCGCCACCAGCACGTAGTGGGTCACGTCGTCCATGCTGCGGGACATCAGGTGGGCCCGCCCGATGGCCACCCCACCGCCGATGGCGACGCCGTGCATGATGATGCTCATGTCCCCGTCCCTCCGTTAGCCGGCAGTTATCACTCTGCCTCGTCAAAGCGGTTGTTGATCAACTCCACCAGCGCGGCCAGCGCGGCCTGCTCGTCGTCGCCCGACACCTCCAGCAGCACGGTCGACCCCTTGGCGGCGGCCAGCATCATCACCCCCATGATGCTCTTGCCGTTGACACGCCGGCCGTTGCGGGAAATCCAGACCTCGCTCTTGAAACGGCTGGAGGTCTGGGTGAACTTGCTGGAAGCGCGCGCGTGCAGGCCAAGCTTGTTGATGATTTCAACCTCTGATTTAAGCATTTGCCTCCCCGGCAATAATATTGATCACGCCTTCCAGCCCCCCGGTCACGGCCTTCTTGACCACCAGATCCAGCGGCTGGCTGCTGTAACACAGTGCCCGCACCAACATCGGCAGGCTGACGCCGGCGATGGCTTCGACCCGGCCGCTGTCGACCAGGCGGCTGGCGATATTGGACGGCGTGCCGCCGTACATGTCGGTCAGCACCAGCATGCCCTCGCCCTGGTCGAGCTGCCGGATCAACATCTGGGCCTCGGCCAGCTTGCGGTCCGGATCGTCGTTCTTGTCCACCGCCATGGTCGCCAGGTTGTCCGGGTTGCGTCCCAGAATGTGCCGGGCACAGTCAGCCAGGCTGTCCCCCAGCGCGCCATGAGAAATAATCAGTATGCCAACCATGTCTATACCAGTTTCCCGCAACCGCCATCCAATGCGGAGAGTCCTTGTTTTTAAAATCAATTTTCAATTATAACAGGCTCGCTTTCGATACGGCGGTACCAACTGAGGGTTTCGGCCAACTTCACCACTTCGCCGATGATGATCAGCGCCGGCGATTGCACGCCATGGCGGGCGATCACGTCCGGCAGGCTGGCCAGCGTGCCGGTGACGGTCCGCTGGCGCGCGGTGGTCGCCCACTCGACCACCGCCGCCGGCGTGCCGGCCGGCTTGCCGTGGGTGATGAACGCCTCGCACAGCTCGCGCGCGGTGGCGACGCCCATGTACACCACCACGGTCTGCTCGGGCCGGGTCAGCGCCGGCCAATCCAGTTCGATGCTGTCGTCCTTGCGGTGGCCGGTGACGAACACCACCGACTGCGCGTAATCGCGGTGGGTCAGCGGGATACCGGCGTAGGCCGCCGCGCCGCTGGCCGAGGTGATGCCCGGCACCACCTCGAACGGAATGCCGTGCGCCGCCAGCGTCTCGATCTCCTCGCCGCCGCGGCCGAAGGTGAACGGGTCGCCGCCCTTGAGCCGCACCACGCGCCGCCCGGCTTGCGCCAGCCGCACCATCAGCTGGTTGATGTCCTCCTGCGGCAAAGCGTGGTTGGCACGCGCCTTGCCGACGTAGATGCGCTCGGCATCGCGCCGCACCAGTTCCAGCAATTCCGGCGCCACCAGCTTGTCGTACAGCACCACGTCGGCCTGCTGCATCAGGCGCAGCGCGCGGAAGGTCAGCAGGTCGGGGTTGCCCGGCCCGGCGCCCACCAGGTAGACCGCGCCGGTCGGACGATCCTCGGCGGCGGCCAGCCGCTTTTCCATCTCGGCACAGGCCGCCTCGTCGTTGCCCTGCATCACCGCGTCGGCCAGCGGGCCTTCCAGCACCGACTCCCAGAAGATGCGCCGGGTCTCCACGTCGGTAAAGCGCGCCTTGACCCGGTCGCGGAAGCGTGCGGCGAAGCCGGCCAGCCGGCCGAAACCAGCGGGGATCAGGCTTTCCAGCCGGGCGCGCAGCAAACGCGCCAGCACCGGCACACCGCCGCCGGTGGAGAGCGCGATCACCAGCGGCGAGCGGTCGACGATCGCCGGGGTGATGTAGCTCGAGATGTCCGGGTCGTCCACCACGTTGACCGGGATGCCCTGCACGCGGCCGGCTTCCGCCACCGCCAGGTTGACGCGGCGGTCGTCGGTGGCGGCCACCACCAGGCGCATGCCGGCCAGCTGTTCGCCGCTGAAACGGCCCGCCACGTGACGGACATCGCCCGCACCGGCCATGGCCTGCAGTTCGGCCACCAGATCCGGCGCCACCACGGTCACGTCGGCCCCTGCCGAGCGCAACAGGCGCACCTTGCGCAAGGCGACCTCTCCGCCCCCCACCACCAAGCAGGGCTCGCCGCGCAATTTCATAAAGATCGGAAAGTAATCCATTCAGGCGGCTCCCATCAATGCCCCAAGCATACTGCAATTGTTGTAAAAAAACGACGACCCGTGGAACTCATCCGGAGCGGCACAGGACGTCCTATGATACTGGAAGAGACCGACCGCCACGCAGAGGCCCGCTTGACACCCGCTCCCCCATGCTGTCCCGACGGAGCGCCGCCCGTATCCGCAGCGCCCCTTCCCCTTGCTCTGCCCGGAAGTCGCCGCAGATGCCGTCACCTGCCTGGTTGCTGATACTGGCCCTGCTGGCGGGCGTGGCGCTGGGGGCCTACGCCGCGAGCCGGCATCGGCGATACCGCGAACGACTGCGCCGGCAACAGGCCTGCGACGCCGTCGAGTCCCCTTGCCTGCTGTTGCACCCGGATGGCCGCATCGACCGAGCCAACGCAGTCGCCCGCGCCCTGCTCGGCACATCGCCCACCCACCTCGACGATCTGGCCCTGCCGGCCGAGATCCGCTGCTGGCTGAGCGAACGCGGGCGTGGCGGCAGCGAATCCCGCCGCTGCGAACTGAATCTTCCTTCCGCCCCGCCGCTACAGTTGCAGCTGGAAAAACGCCACGCCGACTTCGACTTCGACGGCGACGAGCGGAACTTCACCTGGCTGCTGCTGCACGACGTGAGCCGCCAGCTCGACGACGAGCGCGGTCAGCAGCTGTGGCGGGAGGCTTTGCAAGATTCGCGCCTGGCACTGTTCGAATATCGCTTGGCGACGCGCCGGGTACAAGGCCGGGTGCCTGCCGAGGACAATGTACTCGGGCTGCCGCCGGGCTGGGTCGACATCGGTTTCGACAGCTGGCTCGAGCGGGTGCATCCGGACGACCGCGACGCGTTGCGCACCATGCTGGAGCACCCCGAGCAACTCGCCGGCGGCTCGGCCTACCTCGAATTCCGTTTCCGTCACGGCCACGGCCACTGGGAGTGGCTGGAACAACGCGCCCAGCTGCGCCACGAAGAGGGCCGCATCAGCGCCATCGTCGGCCTGTGCCAGTCGATCACCTCGCGCAAGCATGCCGAGACCGAGCTGCTGCGGCGCGAACAGGTGTTCCGCACCCTGGTGGAAAACGCCGACGACGTCATTGCCCGCTATGACCTGAACCTGTGCTGCCAGTTCATCAACCGCAGCATCACCCGCTACCTGCCGCTGCCGCGTCACGAACACCTGGGCAAGACGCTGCGCCAGCAGGGCTGGCCGCAGACGGCGCTGGACACGCTGGAGCCCGCCTTCCTGTCGGTGCTGGCGCGGCACGAGGCGCGCCATCTCGAAGTGGAGCTCGACGTCTTCGGCAAGGCGGCCACCTTCAGCGTCCACCTGATACCCGAGCTGGGCGCCCACGGCGAACTGGTGTCGATCCTGGCGATCGGGCGCGAGATCACCGAACTGCGTCTCGGCTCGCGGCTGTTGGCCGACGAGAACGCCGTGATGGAGATGATTGCCAACAACCAGCCGCTGGACGACATCCTGGCCCGGCTGTGCCGGCTGCTGGAGGCGCAGCGGCCGCAGGCGGTATGCTCGATCATGCTGCTCAACGAGCAGAAGACCGAGCTCAATCTGGCGGCGGGGCCGTCGCTGCCGGCGAGCTTCAGCAGCTTCCTGCACGGGCTTTCCATCGGCCCCGAGGCCGGCTCCTGCGGCACGGCGGCGTTCACCGGCCAGCAGGTGGTGGTCAGCGACATCGCCCACGATCCGCGCTGGGAAAGCTACCGCTACCTCGCGCTGCCGCACGGCCTGCGCTCGTGCTGGTCGACGCCGATCTATTCCAGCAACCGGGAAATCCTCGGGGTGTTCGCCATCTACTACCCCACCCCGCGCAATCCGGGCAAGGCCGAGATGCGCCTGGCCGACCGCTGCACGCATCTGGCGTCGATCGCGCTGGAGCGCGACCGCCACGAGAAACAACTGTATTTCCTGGCGACGCGCGACGGCCTGACCGGGCTGCTCAACCGCCGCTCGTTCATGGAGGTCGGCGAGGCCGAAGTGCTGCGCAGCAAGCGCTACGGGCACGAACTGTCGATCATGATGATGGACCTCGACCACTTCAAGAACATCAACGACCAGCACGGCCACGCCACCGGCGACCAGGTGCTGCAGCATTTCGCCGCACTATGCGGCAACACCTTCCGCCACGCCGACATCATCGGCCGGGTGGGCGGCGAAGAGTTCGGCGTGCTGCTGCCCTTCACCACGCTGGCCGAGGCCGGCATCCTGGCCGAACGCCTGCGCGCCGAAGTCGACGGCAGCGCGGTGATGGCGTGCGGCGTCGCGGTGCACTACACCGTCAGCATCGGCATCTCCACGGTCAGCCCGGACGACAAGGACATCGACGCGCCGCTCAGCCGCGCCGACACCCTGCTCTATCAGGCCAAGACGCTGGGGCGCAACCGCATCCGCTTCGACGACGACCCGCCGCCGCTGCCGCTGGCGGGGTAGAATGGCGGCTTTGCCCTCCCTCGTTCCCATCGTGACCCGCTGGCACACCGCTTACCTGCCCCACCCCCTGTACGCCCCGCTGCGCCCCTTCGTGCCGCTCGCCGGCAACGACGACTGGCCGGCCCAGGCCGACTACGACCGGCTGCTCGAACGCGCGCGCGCCGCCGGCAGCGCCGTGCCGTGCGGGCTGCGCTTCGTCTGCGATCTGGAACCGGAGGATTATTACGAGCTGCACATCGCCCAAAGCGGCGAGGTGCCGACGCGCCACGGCAACTGGCACGACTGGTTCAACGCGCTGGCGTGGCTGGCGTGGCCGCACGGCAAGGCGGCGCTCAACGCGCGCCACGCCCGCGCCATCGCGCGCGGCGAGGTGCGGCGCGGCCCGCTGCGCGACGCCGCGACCCTGCTGGACGAATGCGGCGTGGTCGTCGCCAGCGCCGACCACGCGCTGACGGGGGCGCTGGACGATATGCGCTGGCACGAGCTGTTCGTGGCGCGGCGCCGCGACTGGGGGCGGCGCATCGGTGCCTTCACGCTCGGTCACGCGCTGTTCGAAACCGGCCTCGAACCGCACCTGGGCTGGTGCGGCAAGGCGCTGGTGCTGGCCGTGGACGAGGCGTTCTTCGACCTGCCCTACGAACGACAGCTGGCCGCGCTCGACCAACGTCTGGCCACGGCACTGGCCGACGACGACTGGCTCGCGCGGCCGCGCGAGCTGTGGCCGCTGCCGCTGCTGGGGATACCCGGCTGGTGGCCGGCCAACGAGGACCCGGCGTTCTACGCCAACACCGACTACTTCCGCCCGACGCGGCGCGCGAAGTCGGCCAGTGTTTCCTGATCGAGCCGGATGAGCGCCGGCGCCAGCAGCTCGTCGAGCCCCTGGCCGATATCGTCGTCGCGCCCGACGTCGGAACGATAGACGAAGGCCTGGAACAGTTCGGCCAAGGAGATCGCCTCCAGCTTCTTCATCAGCACCCAGCCGTCGCCCTGGCCGCGCTGGGCGTAGCCCATGCGCGCCAGCTTGTCGAGCACCAGCCCGAGCTCGTCGTAACCGACGCGCACCTCGCGCCGCAGCTCCACCGGCGTCAGCGCCACGCCGTCCCGCTGCGCGCCGTCGAGCAACAGCAGCACCTCCAGCGCATCGAGGAAGCGTCGCCGCGGCTCGAAACGGCGGCGCCAGGCCTCGCCCTCCCAGTACGACAGCGAGGCGGTGAACACCGCGCCGGTCAGCACTACCAGCCACAGGCAGTACACCCACAACAGCAGGATCGGGATGCTGGCGAAGGCGCCGTACACCAGCTTGTACGACGCCACCTCGCCGATGTAGAAGCCGAACACCGCCTTGGTCGTTTCCAGCAGCAGGGCGGTGGCGAGCGCGCCCCACAGCGCGTGGCGGTAGGGCACGAAGCGGTTCGGCACCACGCGGTACAGCAGGGACAGCACCAGCGTGGTCAGGAAAATGCTGCCGCCGCGCTGCAGCAGCTCGTCCAGCAGCCGCGAATAGCGCTCGAAATGCGTCGCCTTGAGCAGCCAATGCCAGCCGATCAGGCCGCCACCGAAGGCGATCGGTCCCAGCGTCAGCACGCTCCAGTACACCATGCCCTGCTGCAGCCAGGGACGGCTGCGGCGCACACTCCAGATGGCGTTGAAGGTGCGCTCGATGGTGGCCATCAGCATCAGCGAGGTCAGTCCGAGCATGACGATGCCGGCGGCAGTCAGCTTCTCGGCGTTGTCGGCGAACTGGCGCATGTAGACCGTGATCACCTTGCCGGCGAACTCCGGCACCAGCGTCGACAGCAGCATCACCTTGAAGCGCGCGCTGTAGTCGGCGAACACCGGAAACGCCGCCACCACCGTCAGCACGATGGTCAACAGCGGCACCAGCGCCAAGAGCGTGGTGAAGGTCAGGCTGCCGGCCACCTGCAGCACGCGGTGCGAGCCCACGCGGCAGGCCAGGAAGCGGGCGAAGCCGCGGTAGGGTTCAAGTCGGTTGGCAAAACACATGAATGGATTTCGGAATATCGGAACAAGGCACCAGAGACAGCCCGAGGCGGCGGAAAATTCCGCCCGGCGCGGCAAAGCGGCCGAATTGCACTAAGATTGGCGCTATCCCTCCATGGTAACGATTCGGACGACGATATGCAGGACATTCTGGTTCTCTACTACAGCCAGCACGGCGCCACACGCGAGCTGGCCCGGCTGATCGCGCGCGGCATCGAGAGCGTGCCCGGCTGCCAGGCGCGGCTGCGCACCGTGCCCAAGGTGTCGGCGGTGTGCGAGGCGACCGAGCCCGCGGTACCGGACGCCGGCGCCCCCTACGCCGAACGGCGCGACCTCGCCGAATGCATCGGCCTGGCGCTGGGCAGCCCGACCCGCTTCGGCAACATGGCGGCAGCGATGAAATATTTCCTCGACGGCACCAGCGCCGAGTGGATGGCGGGCACCCTGGCCGGCAAGCCGGCCTGCCTGTTCACCACCTCGGCCAGCATGCACGGCGGCCAGGAATCGACGCTGCTGTCGATGATGCTGCCGCTGCTGCACCACGGCATGCTGGTCCTCGGCCTGCCCTACACCGAGCCGGCGCTGTCCATCACCCAGAGTGGCGGCACGCCGTACGGCGTCAGCCACGTGGCCGGCCTCAACAACGACCGGCGCATCAGCGAGGACGAGAAGACCCTGGCCATCGCCCAAGGCAAGCGCTTGGCCGAGGCGGCGCTGAAGCTCGCCGCCGGACGCGGCTGAACTGTCAGCCGTCGTCGCGCCCCCACGGCGCCACCTTCACCAGCAGCACCATCCCCGGCAGCGCCAGCAGCGTGCACAAGAAGAAGAACGGCGTCCAGCCGATCGCCTCGACCAGGTAGCCGGTAGCGGCGTTGGTCACCGTGCGCGGCACCGCCGCTAGGCTGGTGAACAGCGCGAACTGCGTCGCGGTGTAGGCCGGGTGCGTGGTGCGCGCGATGTAGGCGACGAAGGCGGCGGTACCGAGCCCCACGCCGAGCGCCTCGAAACCGATCACCAGCGCGAGACGCGACAGCTCCGCCGCGCCGACGCTGGTGAACGGCCCCTGCCCGGCGAGCCAGGCGAAGCCCAGGATCGACACCACCTGGATCACGCCGAAGGCCCACAAGGCACGGTTGATGCCAAGCCGGATCATCCACACCCCGCCCAGGAGGCCGCCGATCACCGCCGGCCACAGCCCGGCGTGCTTGGCCACCAAGCCGATCTCGGACTTGGTGAAGCCCATGTCGAGGTAGAACGGCGTGGCCAGCGCGGTGGCCATGCTGTCGCCCAGCTTGTAGAGAAAGATGAAGCCCAGCACCAGCGCGGCGCCCTTGAGGCCGCTGCGGGTGAGGAACTCGTGGAACGGCTCGACCACCGCCTCGCGCAGCGTCTTCGGTGCCGCCGCGGCCAGTTTCGGTTCGCTCACCGCGAGCGTCATCGCCACCCCCGGCAGCATGAACAGCGCGGTGATCCAGAACACCGTGCCCCACGGCAGGTGGTCGGCGAGGATCAGCGACAGCGAGCCGGGGATCAGGCTCGCCAGGCGGTAAGCGTTGATGTGGATGGTGTTGCCGAGGCCCAGTTCCTGGTCGCGGAGGATCTCGCGGCGGAAGGCGTCGAGCACGATGTCCTGGCTCGCCGAGCAGAACGCCACCGCCAGCGCCAGCGCGGCGATCGACCACAGCTCCTGCTGCGGCGTGAACACCCCGAACGCCGCCATGGTGGCGATCAGCGCGAGCTGGGTCAGCAGCATCCAGCCGCGCCGGCGGCCGAACAGCGGCGGCACGAAGCGGTCCATCAGCGGCGCCCAGACGAACTTCCAGGTGAACGGCAGCTGGATCAGCGCGAACAGGCCGATCGCCTTGAGGTCCACCCCCTCGCTCCGAAGCCAGGCCGGCAGCAGGTTGATCAGCGTGTAGAGCGGCAGGCCGGAGGCGAAACCGGTGAACACGCAGGTCAGCATGGTGCGCGAGAAGATCACATGGCGCCAGTCTATCTTCCGTGATCGGCCGGCCTCCGCCTTGCCGCCGGACTGTGCGCCGGCCAGGCCGGCATCCAGCGTGTTTTCTCGTTTCTCGTCGCCAAACCCTCGGCTCATTCGTGCAGACCTCTTGAGATTACAACGGCAAGGGACTGGCCCCTTGTCCGACCATTAGCCGCGGCGAGCCACCCGGTAGAACGCCAGGCTGCCGCGCAGATTGGGTAGGACACGGATGCGCCGCCCCTCGTTCATTACCACCCGCTCCAGCACGCCGATACCGTTCTTGGCGCACAGCGCCTCGAAGTCACCCAGCATGCACCAGTGGATGTTGGGAGTGTCGTACCACTGGTAGGGAATGGTCTCGGACACCGGCATGTGCCCCTGCAGGATCTGCCAGCGGTTTTCCCAGTAGCCGAAGTTGGGGAAGGTAACGATGGCTTCGCGCCCGACGCGCAGCATCTCCAGCAGGATTTCCTCGGTGTGCTGCATGGCCTGGATGGTCTGCGACAGGATGACGTGGTCGAAGCTGGCGTCGCGGAAATCCGCCAGGCCGGCCTCGAGGTCGCCCTGCACCGCATTGACGCCGGCCGCCACACAGCGTGCGATGTTGCCGACGTCGATCTCGACGCCGTAGCCGGTCACCTGCTTGTGGCACTGCAGGTGGGCCAGCAGGGCGCCGTCGCCGCAGCCCAGGTCGAGCACGCGCGAACGCGGCGGAATCCAGTCGGCGATCAGTTGCAGATCGGGGCGCAATGTCGTATCGGAGTGCTGGCTCATGCCGCCACCTCCTTGGCTACACGGTCGAGGTAGGCACGCATCAGGTCAACGTAGGGCTGGTCGGTCATCAGGAAGGCGTCGTGGCCGTGGGTGGATTCGATCTCGCCGTAGGCCACGCGCTTGTCGGCTGCGATCAGCGCCTGCACCAGCTCGCGCGAGCGCAGCGGCGAGAAGCGCCAGTCGGAGGTGAAGCTCGCCACCAGGAAGTTGGCCGTCGCCTGCTTCAGCGCGGCCACCAGGTCCCCGCCATGGTCCTTGGCCGGGTCGAAATAGTCCAGCGCCTTGGTCATCAGCAGATAGGTGTTGGCGTCGAAGTAGTCGGAGAACTTGTCGCCCTGGTAGCGCAGGTAGGACTCGATCTCGAACTCGACGTCGTAACCGAACTTGTACTCGCCGGAGCGCAGCATGCGGCCGAATTTCTCGCCCATGCCGTCGTCGGACAGGTAGGTGATGTGGCCCAGCATGCGCGCCAGGCGCAGGCCGCGGCGCGGGATGGCGCCGTTCTGGTAGAAGTCGCCGCCGTGGAAATCCGGGTCGGTCAGGATGGCCTGGCGCGCCACGTCGTTGAAGGCGATGTTCTGCGCCGAGAGCTTGGGCGCTGCTGCGACGACGATGGCGTTGGCGACGCGCTCCGGGTAGTTGATGCTCCATTGCAGCGCCTGCATGCCGCCGAGCGAGCCGCCGATCACCGCCGCCCAGCGGTCGATGCCGAGCCGGTCGGCGAGCCGCGCCTGTGCCGTCACCCAGTCCGGCACCGTCACCACCGGGAAGGCCGAGCCCCACGGCCGGCCGGTTTCGGGGTTGATGCTGGACGGGCCGGTCGAGCCGTGGCAGCCGCCCAGGTTGTTGAGCGCCACCACGAAGAAGCGGCGCGTGTCGATCGGCTTGCCCGGCCCGATCATGCTGTCCCACCAGCCGGGGCTCTTGTCGTCCGGCTGGTAGCGCCCGGCGGCGTGATGGTGGCCGGACAGCGCGTGGCAGATCAGGATGGCGTTGCTCCTGGCGGCATTCAGCTCGCCGTAGGTCTCAAACGTCAACTGGTAGGACGTCAGCGTCTTGCCGCAGGCCAGATCGAGCGGAACGTCGAACAGCGCCTGCTGGGCGCTGACGATACCGACCGACGATTCGGTTGTGGACATAGTGAAAGCAATGCCTCTTTGATATGGTTTTGTCGGCTTCAAGGCGATACGTGTTATGACCGGCTCCTGCCGGCGCGGTTTTGACCGATTATATCCGGCTGTATCGGCTTGTGCGCATCACACAGGCACCGGATAATCGGCACTCCTTCCCCGCGCAGCTCATCATGATCGGTCGCCTGTTCAAATTCGTCGTGCTCTGCGCCGTGCTCTACGCCGTCGCGCGCTGGCTGCTCAACCGCCGCCAGAAGGAGACGCTGCGCGAGCTGATCCAGACTCTGGCGCAGGCGCTCTTGATCAGCTCGCTGATCTTCGTCGGGCTCTACCTGGCGGGCTTCCACCTGCTATAGCGGCCGGCCACGGAATCCTTGATCCGGCTCAGGCCGGTGGCGCCGCAAAGCCGCTAGACTGCCGGCTTTTCCGCCGACGAGCCCGGCCGCGCATGGATCTGACCCGCCACCTGCATACCTTCGGTCACTACCTCAAGACCCGTTTCGGGGAAAAGGTGCACAAGCTGTCGCTGGCCGGCGACTTCACCTGCCCCAACCGCGACGGCACGCTGGACCGCGGCGGCTGCACCTTTTGCGACGTGAGAAGCTTCGGCCGCGACGCCGCCGCCCTCTCCATCGCGGACCAGATTGCGCGCGAAAAACACAAGACCGACCGCGCCCGGCGCTACCTGGCCTACTTCCAGGCCTACACCAGCACCTATGCCGAAGTGGCGACGCTCAAGGCGCTGTACGACGAGGCGGCGGCGCAGCGCGACGTGATCGGCCTGAGCGTCGGCACGCGCCCGGATTGCGTGCCGGACAGCGCGCTCGACCTGCTCGCCGGCTACCAGCAGCAAGGCTACGAGATCTGGCTCGAGCTGGGCCTGCAGACCGCGCACGACGCCACCCAGACGCTGATCCGGCGCGGTCACGGCCTCGCCGACTACCGCGACGCGGTGCAGCGGGCGCATCGGCGCGGGCTCAAGGTCTGCACCCACCTGATCGCCGGACTGCCGGGCGAGAACGACGAGCAGGTGCGCCAGACCCTGGCCACGGTGCTCGACATCGGCGTGGAGGGCCTCAAGCTGCACCCGCTGATGATCGTGCGCGGCAGCCGCATGGCGGCGCAGTACCGGCGCGGCGAGATCGCCCCGCTGACACAGGAGCACTACGCCGCGCTGGCGGCCGAACTGATCCGCCATACCCCGCCCGAGGTGGTCTATCATCGCGTCTCGGCCACCGCGCAGGCCCCGACGCTGATCGCCCCGGCATGGTGCGGCCCGCGCTGGCCGGCGCTGCAGGCGATTGCCGCGAATCTGGCCGCCAGCGGGCCGCAGGGCAGCGCGCTGGGCCGCCCCTGGCCGGGCAACTGAACGCGACGGCGAAACCGTTTTTGCTGCCGGCTGTCAGATCAGTCCGGGTACGCCGACTAAGGCGTATTCCCCATGGAGACTGCCACCATGCTGATCAAGAAGCCGTCCGACATCCCGCCCTCCGAGATCACCCCGGAACCGGTCTACCTCAACCGCCGCGCCTTCATGCTCGGCGCCGCCGGCCTGTTGCTGTCGGCCGAGACGCTGGCCGCGCTCGCCGCCAGGAAGAGCCCGCTGTCGACCAGCGAGCCACTCAACAGCCTGAAGGACATCACCAGTTACAACAATTACTACGAGTTCGGCACCGACAAGGCCGACCCGGCCGCCAACGCCGGCCGCCTGAAGACCCGGCCGTGGAACGTGGTGGTCGACGGCGACGTGATGAAGCCGCGCAGCTTCGGCATCGAGGAGCTGCTGAAATTCCCGCAGGAGGAGCGCATCTACCGGCTGCGCTGTGTCGAGGGCTGGAGCATGGTGATCCCGTGGATCGGCTTTCCGCTTGCCAGCCTGCTCAAGCAGGTGCAGCCCACCGGCAAGGCCAAGTACGTCGCCTTCGAGACGCTGCAGCGCCCGGCGGAGATGCCCGGCCAGCAGCGCCGCGTGCTGGACTGGCCGTATCGCGAGGGGCTGCGCCTGGACGAGGCGATGCATCCGCTCACCATCCTGGCGGTCGGTCTCTACGGCAACCTGCTGCCCAACCAGAACGGCGCGCCGATCCGGCTGGTGGTGCCGTGGAAGTACGGCTTCAAGAGCATCAAGTCCATCGTGCGCATCCGCCTCACCGACAAGCAGCCGCTGACCAGCTGGAACCTGGCGGCGCCGGACGAGTACGGCTTCTACTCCAACGTCAACCCGACGGTCGACCACCCGCGCTGGAGCCAGGCCACCGAGCGGCGCATCGGCGAGTTCTTCAAGCGCAAGACGCTGCCATTCAACGGTTACGCCGACCAGGTCGCCGGCCTGTATCGGGGAATGGACCTGCGCCGTGATTTCTGACAAGACCCTACCTGCCTCCTCCGCCCGCCCGGCCGCCTCGGCCAAGCCGGCCCGTGCCGGGCAACGGACGCTCGGCCTCGCCAAGGCGCTGGTCTTCGTCGCCTGCCTGCTGCCGCTGATGCGCACGGCATGGATCGTCGCCAGCGGCGAGGCGGTCAACCCGATCGAGTTCATCACCCGTTCCACCGGCACCTGGACGCTGGTCTGGCTGTTGGCCACGCTGACCGTCACCCCGCTGCGCCGACTCACCGGCTGGAACGTGCTGCAGCGCTTTCGCCGCCTGCTCGGGCTGTTCGCCTTCTTCTACGCCACGCTGCACTTCACCACCTACCTGTGGCTGGACCAGTTCTTCGACTGGCACGCCATCGCCAAGGACATCGCCAAGCGCCCGTTCATCACCGTCGGCTTCGCCGCGCTGGTGCTGATGACGCCGCTCGCCATCACCTCGACCGACGGCTGGCTGCGCCGGCTCAAGCGCAACTGGGGCCGGCTGCACCGCCTGGTCTACCCGGTGGCGATACTCGGCGTCACCCACTACTGGTGGCTGGTGAAGAAGGACATCCGCCAGCCGCTGATCTACGCCGCCGTACTGGTGCTGCTGCTGGGGCTGCGGTTGTACTGGCGCTGGCGCACAGCTAGGATGGCTACGCAGGGCAGACCCAGCACATAAAAGGCCGCTGAGAGGCGGCCTCATTGGAAGGAAATGTAGCACTCACTCGATGGTCAGCCGGCGCGTACTGCTACCTTCCTTCTTCGGCAGCGTCAGTTCCAGCACGCCATCGGTATAGCGAGCCGTCGCCGCCGCTTCGTCCACGTCCTGCGCCAGTTGGAAGCTACGCGACATCTGGCCGTAGTAGCGCTCGGAACGCAGTACCCTTTCCCCTTCTTTGGTTTCCGATTCCTTCTTCACCTCGGCCGAAATCTGCACCCGGCCACCATCGATCTGCACGCTGATGTCTTCCTTCTTCACACCGGGAATCTCGGCGTGAATCGTATACTCCTTGTCGCCTTCCTTGACGTCGAGCTTGATGCCGCCCACGAGGTCGGCACCCGTGTCGAAGCCGAAGGGACGCACGAAGAAGCCCTTGAACATGTCGTCGAGCAAGGGCTCAAGACTGGTGCGACGAATCAAGTCTCTCATGGCAGTACTCCTTCAGTCAGTTTGAATCAACAACCACTTTTCTACCGAAAAAACCGGTAGCTTCACCCTTGAAATAGGCCGCCATCACTGAATTTTCAAGGACTTGAGCGATGCCGTTTTGACGCAGCGCAAAGGCCCGCCCCATCTTGGCAGACAGCCGATTTCGCCCTACCCTGAAGCCCTTTGTACAGCCCGAACAGAACCGATGAGCAAGGACAAGACCCCGGTCACGCAGGCGGTGCGCGTGCTGCGCGAACATGGCGTGGCGTTTACCCCCCACCTCTACGCCTACGAGGAAAAGGGCGGCACCACGGTGTCGGCGCGCGAGCTGGGCGTGGACGAACATTGCGTGATCAAGACCCTGGTGATGGAAGACGAACAGAAGAAGCCGCTGATCGTGCTGATGCACGGCGACCGCGAGGTCGGCACCGGCATGCTGGCCAAACAGATCGGCGTGAAGAAGGTCAGCCCCTGCGACCCGAAAACCGCCGACAAACACAGCGGCTACCAGGTCGGCGGCACCAGCCCGTTCGGCACGCGCCACGCCATGCCGGTATACATGGAGGCCAGCATCGCCGAACTCGGCACGATCTACATCAACGGCGGCAAGCGCGGCTTCCTGGTGGCGATCAGCCCGGCCGACCTGCTGCGCGTGCTGAAACCGACGCTGGTCAACGCCGCGGCGTAAAGCGGCCGTAAAAAAGCCGGCGCGTCACGGCGCCGGCTTTGTGGCAGGTCATTCCCCCCTCGGAGCCTATCCTAGTAGGCAAGCGAGCCAAAGCAGGTTGAGCGCCGCCAGCGCACAGGAACCGGAATGGACACATGGTCCATGAGGATTCCGCGCACTGCCGGCGCTCAAGATGCGAAGGCGCAGCCGCCTAATGGGATAGGCACTCACCACCACCAGAACATCCAGCCCCAGGAAGCGTCCACCCAGGCCAGCGCCGCGACGAACGGCAGCAGCGCCGCCAGTACGCGCAGCCCGGCGGCCCAGCGCCGCGCGATACGCACCGCCAGCCACAGCGACCACAGGTTGGCCGCCGCCAACAGCAGCAGGCGGAAGTCGTTGACCCAGAACACCGGCACCCCTTCGTTCTTGAGCAGCGTCACCGTCAGCGCCGACAGGCCGAGGAACACGCCGCAGCCGGCAAGCGGGATCAGCGCCTGCGCCAGGTGGTGGAAGCGCTGGCGCCGCCACGGGCCGGCCAGCCGCACCGCCAGCGCCAACAGCACGCTGATCACCGCGCCCATGACCAGCGCGGTAGCGAACACGTAGCCCAGCAGCAGGGCGCCGTCGAGCCAGGAGAAGCTGTCGTTCAGCTCCGGGTAATGGGTCAAGAGCCACCACGGCGCGTTGCTCTCGAACGGCCACCAGACGTCGCGTTCGATCAGCCACTCCGCCGCCGCCTGCTTCAGCGTGACGAACCAGGGGCTCGCGCTCCAGTGGAAGGCGCCGATCGCCACACCGAGCAGGCCGTAGACGATCAGCAGCGTCTGCCAGCCGTCGGCCTCACGCTCGGCCACCTCGACCACTTCCTCGCTGGGCGAGCGCAGCGCCAGCGTCACCGCGTCGCGGTGGCTGCTGCAGCGCCCGCACATGTGGCAGCCGCTGCCACCCTTCATGTGGCGGATCGGCTGCAGCGGGGCACAGTCCACCGCCTGGATGCGGATCACGCTCTTGTTGGCGATCGACGCCTGCCAGGCGTCCTCCTGCACCTTGAAGTGCAGCGGCGCGAGCTTGGACAGCAAGCCGAACACGCCGTTGACCGGGCACAGGTAGCGGCACCAGGCGCGCTTGCCGCGGGTGTAGACGAAGCCCACCGCCACCGCCGCCACGGTCGAGCCACCCAGCACCAGAAGCGCCGCCTTGGGGTACTGGTAGACGCTGACCAGCTGGCCGTACACCGTGGTCAGCACGAAAGCGACGAAGGGCCAGCCGCCCCAGCGCATCCAGCGCGGGATCGGCCGGCCCAGTCCCTTCTTCGCCGCCCATTCAGATAGCGCCCCTTCCGGACACAGCACACCGCACCAGACGCGGCCGAACAGCACCATGCTGAGCAGCACGAACGGCCACCAGATGCCCCAGAACACGAACTGGGCGAAGATGGTCAGGTCGTCGAACAGGCGCGCCGTGTCCGGCGGCAGCGGCAGGCAGGCCGGCACCACCAGCAGGAAGGCGTAGACCAGCACCACCGCCCACTGCAGTCCCTGCAGCAGGCGGCCGTGATCGCGCAGCCAGTCGCCGGTGCGCGCCAACAGGCGGTTCACGCCGCCGACTGCTGTTGCCGCCATCTCATCAACCCCGTCACCAGCAGCCAGAACATGCCGTAGGCCAGCAGGCTCATCAGTGCCGGATGCGCACGGTAGCCGGTCAGCGCCGCCACCACGCCCCCCAGCGGCGACATGTCGTCGAGCAGCGCCGAGCTGTCCCACAGCGGGTCGACCAGCGCCGGCAGGTAGTCCATCGAGATCAGGTGCTCGACGCCGCTCATGAACAGCGCCGCCGCCAGCAATAGCAGCATGACTTCGGTCACGCGGAAGAACAGCCGCCATGACAGGAAGCGCCCGCCCAGTTGCAGCAGGAAGAAAGTCAGGAGAGCCAGCAGGAAGCCGGCCAGCGCCGCTCCGCCCATCGACAACAGTGTGCTGCCGTCGGCGCCGGCCAGCATGCCGTACAGGAACACCACGGTTTCGCTGCCCTCGCGCGCCACGGCGATGGCGGTCAGCGTCAGCACGCCCCACCAGTTGTTGCGCGCGGCGTTGTCGGCCAGCCCGCTTTCCAGTTCCTTCTTCAGCGTGCGGCCGTGCTCGCGCATCCACAGCACCATGTGCACGATCAGCGCGGAGGCGCTGAACACCATCGCGGTCTGGAAGATGTCCTGGGCGCCACTGAACAGTTCGGCGGCCCCGAACAGCCCCAGCGCCAGCACGATGGCGCACAGCAAGCCGGCCAGCACGCCGCCCCACAGGTAGCGCTTGCCGCGCGCCGCCGCCGCACCGTGATTATTCAGCCAGGCGTAGAGGATGCCGATGACCAGCATGGCCTCGACGCTCTCGCGCCAGACGATGAACAGTACCTGTCCCATGGTTGTTACCTCCCGCCCTCGGGCTTACTTGGCCACGATCACGCCTTGCGCCGTGGCCATGTGGAATTCGTCGAAGAACTTGTACTCGCCGGGACTCAAGGGATGGACCACCACGAAGGACTCGACGCCAGGGCCCAGCACCTTCTCCTTGCGCAGCTGGATGCTCTCGAACTCCACCGGGGTCTTGCCGGAGTTGATCAGCTCGATCTTGAACTTCTTGCCGGCGGCCACCTGCAGCCGGGCGGGATTGAGCTTGCCGTCCTTGAGTTCGAGGCGGTAGACCGGCAGGTCTTCGGCCCAGACGCTGGCCGAAGCCAGCAGCAAGGCCCACACCATCAACCATGCTCGCATCATCAAACGCTCCTGCTAGAAAGGGAAAAAGCGCCGCAGTGATCCTGCGACGCTGTCGGTCGTATCATCGGGTCGGAGGCTTAGTAACCGCCTTTTTTACCGGTGCCGGCATAGCTGAACTCGTAGTTCACCTCGAACGGCTTGAACCAGGCGCCGACACCGGTTTCCTTGTCGGTGTGGCGGCCGAAGTGGGCGTGCTCGTTGGCGCCCGGCGCCTGGATGATGTATTTGAGCTTGTACTTGCCCGGCCCCATCAGCTTGACGTTGTCGCCGTAGTGCGGACCGTCGGATGCCACCATCGGCATGAAGTCGCCCTTGATGGTCTCAGTGCTGCCGACCTTGCTGATCTCGTACTTGATCATCAGGTACGGCATCCAGTCGCCTTCGGCGAAGCCGTTCGGGTTGTTCTTGACGGCGTGGATGTCGGCCTCGATGTGCACGTCGGACTCGGAGGCCTTGCGCATCATGCCTTCCGGCTCCATCTTCACCGGCTGCAAGTAGACGGCGGCAATTTCCATGCCGTTCTTGATCTGCGGTTTGCCGATCGGGTATTCGGCGGCGAGGGCGGACGAGGCGGCGGCGACACCGGCAAGGGCCAGCGCAATTTGGCTCAGACGACGGATCATTCGGTTCTCCCAAAAAAGGATGGCGTGCCGCCTGCATCAGGCCAGCACCGATCAATTAACGGGAGTCATTATCATTCCGAACGGCATCTTATGCAATAGATGAGAATGAATTTCATATTGATCTAGATCAACGCGTTGATCCTGCCAGCGCCACGTTGCGCGCCAGGCGACGACGGAAGGCGGTGCGGAACATGAAGCCCCACGTCAGGAAGAACGCCATGGTCAGCGCCAGCGTCAGCGGGCTGTCCCACACCAAGGGCGCAATCGCACCGGCCACCAGGCTCGACAGCATGGTCTGGCTGAAGCCCTGCAGCGACGACACCGTGCCGCGCAGTTCGGGAAACTGGTCCATCAGGTTGAGCGTGATCGACGGCGCCACCAGCGACATGCCGGTGGTGTAGATCATCAAGGGCGCCAGGTTCCAGAACAGGGCGGGCGGGAACAGCAGGTTGTAGAGCAGGTTCCACGCCAGCGCCGCGAACATCACGCCGTAACCCAGGTTGACGATCTGGCGCGCATCGCGCCGCCCGGCCAGGCGTCCGGACAGGAAGGCACCGAACATGATGCCGCCCACCGCCGGGCCGAACATCCACAGGAACTGTTCCGGCCCGAGCCCCAGGTGCTGCATCAGGAACACCGGTGCCGCCGGGATGTAGACGAAGAAACCGGCGAAGTTGAACGCCACCGCCGCCGCCAGCAACTGGAACTCACGCTTGCGTCCGACCTGGACGTAATTGGCCAACAGCGTGCCCAGGTGCAGGCGCTGGCGGCGCTCGTGGGCGTGCGTCTCGGGCAGCGAGAACCAACTGATGACGAACAGGCCGAAGCCGATCAGTGCCATGAACACGAAGATCGCATGCCAGCCGAAGGCGCCGAACAGCCAGCCCCCCACCACCGGCGCGATCGCCGGCGACAGCGAAAACAGCATGGTCACCTGCGACATCATGCGCTGGGCCTCGGCGCCGTCGAAACGGTCGCGGATGATCGCGCGTCCCACC
Organism: Pseudogulbenkiania sp. MAI-1; assembly: GCF_000527175.1. Lineage (NCBI taxonomy): Bacteria > Pseudomonadati > Pseudomonadota > Betaproteobacteria > Neisseriales > Chromobacteriaceae > Pseudogulbenkiania > Pseudogulbenkiania sp. MAI-1. The sequence continues at coordinate 3,909,481 of NZ_AZUR01000001.1, forward strand.
ACCAGTCCGGCCCCGCCGCACAGCCCCTGCAGGCCGCGGAAGATCAACAGGGTGGTCAGGTTGTCGGCCAGCGCGCAGCCAACCGAGGCCAAGCCAAACAACAGGGTCGTCACCAGCACCACCGGGCGCCGCCCCACCGCGTCGGAAATCGAACCGTGCCACAGCATCATCATGCCGTAGCAGAACAGGTAGACAGTCAGCGCCTGCTGGATCTCGACCGGCCCCGCGCCGAGCGAGGCGCCGATCGCGCGCATCGCCGGCAGGAAGGTGTCGATGGAGAACGGGCCGAGCGTGGCCAGCAAGGCCAGCACCAGGGCCAGGCCGCGCGACCGCGTGGCGGTCTGCGCCGTGACTATCTGTGTAGGTATCAAGTGTTGCATTCCAAATTGAAGTGGCCGTGCCTGCCATCATGGCGGCGGCTTGGCCCCGGCCGGCCAATTGGGTCACAATAGCCGTCCACCAACAAGGGGGAGACCCGTATGATTCGCCTCTACCACAACCCGCGCTGCTCCAAATCGCGCGAGGCGCTCAAGCTGCTGCAGGACGCCGGCGCCGACGTCGAGATCGTCGAGTACCTGAAAACCCCGCCCAGCGCCGAGGAACTCGACCGGCTGCTGACGCTGCTGGACCTCGAACCGCGCGCGCTGATGCGCCAGAAAGAAGAAGAATATCAGGCGCTGCACCTGGACGACGTCACGCTGGAACGCCGTCACCTGATCGCCGCCATGGTCGACCATCCCCGGCTGATCGAGCGCCCCATCGCCGTAGAGGGCGATCAGGTCGTGGTCGGCCGGCCGCCGGAGCGGGTGCTGGCGCTGCTGGGCAAGTGAAGGCGGACACCGGCAGAAAGTTTTTTGCGAAATAGTAACACAAGTTACTATAATCGAGCCATGAACAAATCCTTCCACCAGCTCGAGCAGGCGATAGACCGCGTCGAGAGCCGCTTTCCCGGCGTGCCGCGCCAGGAGGTGATCCTCACCCGGCTCTATTACCACATCATGCCACGGCTCAGCGCCTACCTGAACGAGACGCTGAAGGAATACGGCATCCACGAGTCGGTGTGGATGGCGCTGATGACGATGTATGCCCGCCCCGAGCAGGTGCTGTACCCCTCGGACATCAGCGACACGCTGGACTCCTCGCGTACCAACGCCACCCGCATCTCGGACGAGTTGGTCAGAAATGGCTGGGCGCAGCGCCTGCCCTGCGCCGAGGACCGCCGCAAGATCCGGCTGGAGTTGACCGAGGAAGGCGTCCGCTTCGTCGAGCAGGTCATGCCGGTGGCGCGCGAGCGCAACCGCGCGCTGTGGGCCGACTTCAGCGCGGAAGAGAAAGCGCTGCTGGAAGGCCTGTTGCGCAAGCTGCTCGCCCGCCTCGGCGGCTGAGCAAGAATCGGTCTGGCCGGCTTAAATGTGAACCTTGCCCTACAGCTGGCAGGTTTTCTTGCCGTCGTCCCCCGTTTTGCACAGCTTGATGTTGCCGTCCTGGTCCAGCGTCAGCGTGGCGTCGCCGATCCAGCTCTTGCCGGCCTTGGGCGACGCCTGCAACTGGAACTCGCCCTCGTCGGTGTTCCTGGCGGAGGCCGAGAACGCGATGTCGTAGAACTCGGTGCCGGTGACCGGCAGGCTCGGCCAGGCGCTGGACGATTGCTTGAACGTGCCTTTCTCGGCGTACCAGCGCTCGAGGAAGTGGGCGTTGTCGAGCAGCGCGGCACGCGCCTCGCTCTGGCGCGCGCGGATCACGTGCTCGCGGTACGACGGCAGCGCCAGCGAGGCCAGGATGCCCACCACCGCCAGCGCGATCATCAGTTCGATCAGGGTGAAGCCGCGGCTTCTTCCCACCTTGCACTCCATCAGAATATCTCCCTCCAGGCGAGGCGCCGCCCTTGCTTGCCGGCCCCGGGGGGAATCGCGAGATCCCCCGGCATCCCCTCGGCGCTGCCACCGAAGCCCAGCCGCAGTCCCGCACCGGCCTTGGCGATGTTGGCGTTGTCGCGGTTGTTGATCTGACCGTTCTGGTCGGCGTAGCCCAGCCACTGGTAGTTGCTGCCCTGGCTCGCGAACAGGCTCAACGCCGACGGCATGCCCACCATCGAACGCACCCCGCTGGGGATCTGCGCCGCCTTGCCCGTTTCGAACACCGCCCAGTCGGCGGAACTGCCTTTGTCGTCGCCGTTGAGGTCGAACGCGGTCCTGGCCGGGGCGGCGCCGCTCAAGGGGTCCAGCGACATGATCCAGCCGTCGCCGCCGACCGAGCACTGCAGGCTCGAGACGAAGGGGATCTGCGTGGTGAAATAAAGCCGCTCGCCGACCAGCAGCGGTGGATGCAGCAGGCGCTCGCCGCTGTTGGCCGCGAGATCCAGGTACCAGCCGCCGGCCGCGCCGTCGCCGATGGCGACCGCGTTGCGGGTGGTGCGGCGCACGGTGTAGCGGCGCGAGCTGCCATCGGCCATCGGCACCGTGCTGGCGGCTTCGCCGTCCAGACTCTGCGCCAGGATGGCCCCATCGCGGTCGCCGTACTGGTAATGCCGGCTGCTGGGTGGCGTATCCCACAGCCCGTACACGCTCTGCGGCGTGGTGGAGCGGCGGTCGCTGTCGTACAGCAGTCGCCCCGTGCCGAACAGCACCATGTAGCCGCCGCCGCTCGGCCGCTTGTACAGCGCCGGCGTGGCGGTGACGGGCTGGCTGGCATCGCCCTGCCAGAACGGCCGCTCCGGCGCCGCCCAGTCGCCGCGCAGATCGAACCGCCAGACATTGCCCTTGAGGTCGCCGGCGTAGACATAATCGGCCACCTTGTCAGCGTCGACGTCCAGCACCGCCGGCCCGGACAGGCCGTTGCCGCCGGCGGCGCCGACCTTGATCTCGCCCAGCAACGCCCCGCTGTCGAGCGCGAACACCAGGAGCGCGGCCTGCCCGCCGGCGCTGTCGTAACCGTTGCCGCTGAGCACCGCCCAGACGCTGGCGCCGGTGGCGGGGTGGCGTACCTTGGCGATCACCGGCCGCCCGAACACGTAGCCGAGCGCGGTGCTGCCGCTGGCGGCACCGGCCTCCCAGCGCACCACCTCGGCCGGCGCGGCGACCTTGCCGCTCTCCGACAGCAGCGAACTGACATCGAGCGCGAACAGCGCCTTGCCGCCCTGCCCCAGCGTGCCGGCCAGATAGCTGCGGCCGTCGTCCACGGTCTGCACCACGCTCGGGCCGTTGACGTAGTAGCGGTGCGGGTTGGTCGATGTGCCGTAATCGGCTTTGGTCAGATGGATCAGCCGGGTCAGCACCTCGAACGGCACGTAGCCCAGCGCTTCGCGGTAAGCCGTCTCGCCGCTCTCCTTGCGGAACAGGTGCAGCATGCCGTCGTTGCCACCCACCGCCACCAGTTGGGCGTAGCGGGAAGAGAAGGTGGTCAGCGGCGAATCGATGATGTCGCCGAGCCAGGGCGTCTTGTTACCGGCAAAGCGCTGCCCCGGCATGGCGTGACCGAGCACGAAGTGGATCACGTCGTTGGGCTGGCGGCCGAAGGTCAGCTTGTCGTTGTCGGCCATGCCGGGCTTGAACGCCTGCGCCACCACGTTGCCGTCGAAGACCTTGCCGGTACTGCTCTTGTTGCACACCCAGTTGTTGCCGTGGTTGTCGTAGTAGCTCGTGTAGACGGTGCGCCGGTCCCAGTCCGGCAGCAGCGCATCGGTCGGCTTGCTGTAGTCCGGCTTGCCCTTGGCGTTGACCGGGTAGCTCAACAGCCGCGAGGTCCAGGTTTGGGTATCGAAGGTGGTATGCAGCAGCGCCGTGGTCTTCTGTTCGCCGCTCACCGGCGGCGTCGCGGTCGAATTCTGGCGATAGATGTCGTCCATTGCCGAGGTGAAACTGGCCTTGAGCTGCTCTTTGTCGCTGGCGGTGAAGTAACGCCCGCTACCGTTCTTGGCCGTATCCTGCAGCAGTTGGTTGTCGACGGTGAAGCCGATGGTGTAGGTCTTGAGCGACTGCCGCGCGAACGGCGCGCTGTCCCAGCCCTGCCCTTCGCTGTCGCTGCCGCTGGTGAACAGGTCGCCACTGGCGGCATGCTTGGCGAAGTCCGGCAGCGGGTTGTCCCGGCCCAGCACGAAGCCGGCATAGAGCGGATCAGCGGTCAGCGGAAATTCGTTGTCCTCGGTCGGCTCGCCGTCGGTCATCATCAGCACGAAGTTGGCCTGACAGCGGTACTGCACCGGGCTCACGTAGTTACCGGAACCACGACTGGCCGACGCCGGATTGACCGGCTTGAAGTAGGCCGAGGTCATGCCGCGGTAGTAACGTGTCATCTCGTAGTAGGCTTCGGCCAACGGCGTGTTGGTGTCGGCGCCAAGGTTGTCGATGGCACTCTTGACCGTGTCGAGATGGGTCTTGCCGCCGCCTATCTCCGCCACCAATCGGCCGGCACGGCTGTAGCGGAGATCTTCGAGGCCGTTGACCGTGTCCTTGCTGTTGGACGGGTCGAACGAGAACAGCCCCCAGCGCACATCGGGGTAGGCGTCGATCACCCCCTTGGTGACGTCCTTGGCGATCTGCAGCCGCGTCTCGCCCTGCAGCGGGTCGAGCACCTCGCCATACCAGCAGCCCCACCAATTGCAATGCCGCTCACGCTTCTGCCCAGTGTTGCCGTACACATCCCACGCCATGCTGCCCGAGTTGTCGAAGAACAGCAGGATATTGGGTGTGACCCGGGTCGAGAGCTGCGGCGGCGCACTCGGGTAGGGGTTGTGGTCGGCAGGCAGCGTGCAGCTGTCTGCCGGATGGACCGGTACCGGCAGCAGCAGGCCACCGGCAAGGGAAAGCAGGGAAAGGAAACGGCGTCTCATCACGGCACCACGTAATAGCTTTGCAGCGTCACCACGCTGTTGGCGTTCTGCCCCCAGGCGCGCACCGTGATGCGGTACAGCCTTCCCCCGCCATCGCTGTCCTGGTGGTTCTTGTCGACCAGCTCGATCTGGTAGCGCGGGTTGGCCCACAGCCCGTCGGGCGAGACCACGTCGGGACAGTGGCCCTGCCCCACACTGCGCTTGAACGGATATTCCAGCGCGTTGCCGCAGGGGTGCAGTGTCGGTACGGTCTTCTCGCCGACGCTGACGGTACGCTCCCAGGACTGGGCCACCTCCCGCCCCAGCTGCTGGCTGTCGGCGCACAGCCCGCGACTCCAGCCGGCCGGGTTGGCGTCGTTCCGGCAGGTTTCGCTGAACACGCCCGCCGAACCGAACAGGGCTTCGTCGCTCTTGCTCGCCACACCGAGCGACTCGTCCAGCTCCAGCACCTTGGCCTCGGCCGCCTTGAGCGCCAGTTCTGCCAGCTGGAAGGTGGACTGGCGGTCGTTCTGGTTGCTGCCGATGCGCTGTTCGTCGACGATCAGCCGCGACGAGGCCAGCACCACCATGGTCATCATGACCAGCACCAGCAGCGCGACGACCAGCGCGCTGCCGCGCTGGTTCAGTCGGCCAGCGGTCGGTGTGCGCATTGCACCCCTCCTCGCAACGCCACCGTCAGCGGGTACGCCGCGCTCACCGTCTGCCCGGATCGCACCGCCGACGGCTGCTGCAGCGTCAGCGTCAGGCGCACCGTGCCGACCCGCTGCCAATCGCCCACCTCGCCGGCGCCGGCGTAATGCAGGCGCGGCGTCGAGTCGGCGTCGCAATCGTCCAACACGCCGTAGTCGACGGCGAGCGAAGCCACGCCGTCCGCCACCAGGGTGGCCTCGCTCAGGCTGCCATCGGCCAGCATCTCGCGGCGCAGCAACTGTTTCACGCCGTCGACCTCGGCCACGAAATAGGCCCGCGACACCAGCGCCATGACCTCCAGCGAGCCGAGCTGGTGGCCGTCGGGATGGCTATCGCCCTTGAGCGGCAGGGCATGCGCTTCGTCCAGCGTCAGCGTCTGCGACCCGCCCGAGCTGCCCAGAGTCATGCCGCTGCCGCTGGCCAGCACGTCGATCCGCGTGCAACTGGCCAATACCAGCCGGGTCCAGTTGGCCCAGTCGCCCTGCTCGGCCGGCTGAAAGGTGAGGCCGGTCACGGCGTCGCCGGTGGCGTTGAGGGTGCGGGAGCTGACCGAAAACGCCCCCTGCCCGTACTGGACGATCAGCAGGTCGCTCTCCGGCGTCAGGCTGCCGAGCCAGGTGCCGGCATCCTTGCTGCCTTTGCTGACGCCGCGCAGGCCGTTGCTGTTCTGGTCGACCTGCTGCCAGGCGCTCGACCCGCCGCGGTTGACCACCAGCCAGTCGTCGCCGCGCTCCCCCAGCGCGGCGCAGCCGAAGTTGCCGGCCATGCGCAGGTCGCGCGCCAGGATCTGCAGCGCCGAGCGGGCGTCCTGGTGACGGGCGATGCGGATCTCGGCCGCGCGCAGGCTCTGCCGGGTCGAGACGAAACTGCCGAACACCACGGCGACGATGATCGAGCCGATGGCGACGGCGATCATCAGCTCGATCAGCGTGATGCCGCGCTGGCGCGATTCAGGGTTCGAACACGAGGACATAGCGGTTCTCGACCAGGGCGGAAGCGGCCTCGGAAGCGCTGCGCAGGCCGCCGGCCGCCTCGGCCCGGCGGCTCTTGGCGTCGAGCCGGGACGACCACACCACGCGGATCGACAGCGGCCCGCTGGCGGCACAGCCAGCGTCGGCCAATGTCGGCGCACTGCTGCCACGGCACACCGCGGCCTTGAAGGCGTTACCGGCCGCGAGACCGTCGGCCAGGCCCGATTTGAAGGTCCACAGATCGAGCGCGGCGAGGTTCTGCTGGCTGCAACCGGCGGCGGTACGGCAGGTGTCGGCGGGGGCGCTGGCGTCATGGCTGGCGTAGCCGCTCTCGACGTAATGCTCCCAGGACAGCGTGGTGCCGCCGCTGGCGTCCCGCTGGCGCAGCGGATTGGCGCGCATCGCTTCGGCCAGGCTTTCCGCCTGCAACGCCACCAGCGTACGCAGTTCGGCGTCGCGGGTCTGAATCAGCGTGCGCGCCTGCAGACCGGCCAGCGCCAGCAACCCGACCAGCAGCACGAACATGGCGATCAGCACTTCCAGCAGCGAGAAACCACGCTGGCGGGACTCAGGCGCAGCCGGCACAGTCCACCCCCTTGCACAGCCGCGGCCGGCCGTTGGCCAGCACGATGATGCTGGCGCACTGTCCCGACGGTGCATCGCGCACCACCCAGGACGGGCTGACGCCGGTCGGCGGCCGCCCTTCCGGGGTCAACATGAACTTGTCGAGCGCCGAACTGACTTCCGGCTGACCGGTGAAGATCACGTGGCGCCGGCGCTCGCCGCTGTTATAGCCGGCAGCGGTGCCGCCGGGCTGGTCGGCGAACAGCAGCACCCCTTCGGACCACGAGGTGTCGCCCTTCTTGGCCTTGCCCTGGCAGCCCTGCACGTCGAGATTGGTCTTGCTGTTGAGGGCGCAGACATAGACGTTGCCGTTGCTGCGGATGGCTTCGCTGCGGGCGAACTGCACACTGGACAGCAGGGCCTGGGTGCGGCTTTCCATGCGTGAACTGGCCATCAGCGCGTTGAAGGCCGGTACGGCCAGCGCCAGGAGGATGGCGACGATGGAGATCACCACCATCATCTCGATCAGGGTAAAGCCCGCCGCAGTGCGGCGGGTATCGGCGTAAGGCATCATGGCCTTGTCTGAATTATTTTAACGTCATTAAATTTGCATACGATAACATTATCCCATCATCATTTCAAACAGTCATTTCATTCACGCCCGGTGAGCACGACCAATCACGCCGGCGGCAGCGGTGCCGTCCCGTGCGGGAGCCGGGCGCCGGGCAAGAAAAAGCCGCCCGCAGGCGGCTGTCGGAATCCATCCGGCACCAGACGCTCAGTGCGCCGCTTCCCAGCTCTCGCCGGCGCCCACTTCCGCCAGCAGCGGCACCTTGAGTTCGGCCACGCCGGCCATGATCTGCGGCAGCCGCTCCTTGACCCGCGCCACTTCGGCGTCCGGCACTTCCAGCACCAGTTCGTCGTGCACCTGCATCACCAGCTTGCTCGCCAGTCCTTCCGACACCAGCCAGCGCTGCACCGCGATCATCGCCAGCTTGATCAGGTCGGCGGCGGTGCCCTGCATCGGCGCGTTGATCGCGGCGCGTTCGGCGCCGCTGCGCCGCGCCGGGTTGCCGGAGCGGATTTCCGGCAGGTAGAGCCGGCGCCCGAACACGGTCTCAACGTAGCCCTGCTCGCGCGCCGTCTCGCGGGTGCGCTGCATGTAGTCGGCCACGCCGGGGAAGCGCATGAAGTAGCGGTCGATGTACTGCTGCGCCGCGCTGCGTTCGATGTCGAGCTGGCTCGCGAGGCCGAAGGCGCTCATGCCGTAGATCAGGCCGAAGTTGATCGCCTTGGCGGCGCGGCGCTGGTCGGCCGTCACCTGCTCGCGCGTCACCCCGAACACCTCGGCAGCGGTGGTCTTGTGGATGTCCTCGCCGCTGGCGAAGGCCGCCCGCATGTTGGCGTCGTCCGACAGGTGCGCCATGATCCTCAGTTCGATCTGCGAGTAGTCGGCGCTGACGATGCTGTGGCCCGCCGGGGCGACGAAGGCCTCGCGCACGCGTCGGCCCTCCGGCGTGCGCACCGGGATGTTCTGCAGGTTGGGATCGGAGCTGGACAGCCGCCCGGTGATCGCCACCGCCTGCGCATAGTTGGTGTGCACACGGCCGGTATCCGGGCGGATCAGCGTCGGCAGCTTGTCGGTGTAGGTGGACTTGAGCTTGGCCAGGCCCCGGTACTGCAGGATCAGCTTGGGCAGCGGGTGGTCAAGCGCCAGTTGCTCGAGCACCGATTCGTCGGTGGAGTAGCCGCCGGACGGCGTCTTCTTCACGCCCTTGGTGTCGATGCCGAGCTTGCCGAACAGGATTTCCTGCAGCTGCTTGGGCGAATTGAGGTTGAACGGCTGGCCGGCCTGGCGGTAGGCCTCCTGCTCCAGTTCCAGCATCTGGCTGCCCAGCTGGTGGCTCTGCTCGGCCAGCCGTTGCCGGTCGATCAGCACGCCGTGGCGCTCCATCGCGAACAGCACCTCGGCCACCGGCAGTTCGATGTCGCGGTACACCGCGGCGAGCCGGCCCTCGAGCTTGCCGGCCAGCGCCTGGTTCAGACGCAGCGTGATGTCGGCGTCCTCGGCGGCGTAGTTGGACGCCACGGCGATGTCGACCTCGGCGAAGCCGATCTGCTTGGCGCCCTTGCCGCAGATGTCTTCGTAGCTGATCGTGCTCTCGTTCAGATGACGGCGCGCCAGGTCGTCCATGTTGTGCGTCAGGTGGCTTTCCACCACGTAGGAGGCCAACAGCGTGTCGTCGACCACGCCGGCGAGCCGGATGCCGTGGTTGGCCAGCACGTGGCGGTCGTACTTGAGGTTCTGGCCGAGCTTCTTCCTGGCCGGGTTTTCCAGCCACGGCTTGAGCCTGGCCAGGGTGGCGTCGAAATCGAGCTGTTCGGGCACGCCGGCGTAATGGTGCGCCAGCGGCAGGTAGGCGGCTTCGCCCGCCGCGACCGAGAAGCTCATGCCCACCAGGCGCGCTTCCATCTGGTCGAGACTGGTGGTTTCGGTGTCGAACGACACCACCGGCGCCGTCTCCAGTTTGTCGAGCCAGGCGTTGAGCTGCGCCTCGGTCAGGATGGTCTGGTAGCGGCGCTCAAGCTTGGCGGCGGGCGCGGGCGGGTCGACCGCCTCGGCGGCGGCGAACAGCTCGCCGTTCGTGCCGGGGCTGGCCGCAGCCGGAGCGGCGTCGGCCTTGGCCTCGCCATTGCCTTCGCTGACCTCGCGCAGCCAGCTGCGGAAACCAAAGGAAGTAAACAGCTCGATCAGGCGCGGCTTGTCGCGCTCGCGATGCTGCAGCGTGGCCAGGCCCTGCGGCAGTTCGCCGTCGAGCGCCACGTCGCACTTGATGGTGATCAGCTCGCGCCCCCTGGGCAGCCAGTCGAGCGCGGCGCGCAGGTTGTCGCCGACCTTGCCGGAGATGCTGTCGGCGTTGGCGATCACGGCATCGAGCGAACCGTACTGCTCGAGCCATTTGACCGCGGTCTTGGGGCCGCACTTGTCCACACCGGGCACATTGTCGACCTTGTCGCCGATCAGGGTCAGGTAGTCGATGATGAGCCCGGGCGGCACGCCGAACTTGTCCTTGACCCCGGCCTCGTCCAGCGTCTCGTTGGTCATGGTGTTGACCAGCGTCACCCGCGGCGTGACCAGCTGGGCGATGTCCTTGTCGCCGGTGGAGATGATCACCCGCATGCCGGCGGCCTCGGCCTCGCGCGCCAGCGTGCCGATCACGTCGTCGGCCTCGACGCCGTCCACCATCAGGATCGGCCAGCCGGACGCTTGCACCACGTCGTGCACCGCCGTAATCTGGCTGGCCAGCTCTTCCGGCATCGACGGCCGGTGCGCCTTGTACTCGGGATAGAGCTCATCGCGGAAGGTCTTGCCTTTTGCGTCAAAAACGCAGGCGCTATAATCGAACCGGACCTCCTTCTCCAGGCGACGCAGCATGTTGACCATGCCGTAGATCGCTCCCGTCGGTTGACCTTCCGGAGAACGTAAATCGGGCATGGCGTGAAAAGCGCGATACAGATAAGAAGAGCCGTCGATCAATAATAACGTTTTCATAGAAGGCGAATAGTTATGAGCTTGTCCGATAAATTGCCGCAGACGAGCGACCGTCACGCCGCAATGCAGCGTTTCCGTTCGCGCGAAGCGTGGCACGTGATGAAGATTCTGGCCGAATTCGTCGAATCGGCGGAAGAATTGCAGGGCATCCAGCCGGCCGTCAGCATCTTCGGCAGCGCCCGCACCCCGCGAGACCACACCTATTATAAGCTGGCCGAGGAAATCGCCCGGCGTTTGTCGGATTCCGGCTTTTCGGTCATTTCCGGCGGCGGCCCCGGCATCATGGAAGCCGCCAGCAAGGGCGCGTTCTACGGTCGCAGCCCGTCGGTGGCGCTCAACATCGTGCTGCCGCACGAGCAGAAGCCGAACGACTACCAGGACCTGTCGATCAAGTTCAACCACTTCTTCCCGCGCAAGGTGATGTTCGTCAAGCACGCCATCGCCTACGTGGTGATGCCGGGTGGCTTCGGCACGCTGGACGAGATGTTCGAGGCGCTGACGCTGATCCAGACCGGCAAGAGCCGCAAGATCCCGATCATCTTGTGCGGCACGGAGTTCTGGCAAGGCCTGCTCGACTGGGTGAAGGAGCGGCTGGTCGGCGACCAGCTGATCAACCCGACCGACCTGAATCTGCTGAAGCTGATCGACGATCCGCAGCAGATCGTCGAGGCGATCTTCAAACACTACGAAACGCGTGGCTTCGAGCCTCTGCCGGAAGAACGCGAACAATTGCTCAATCTGTAACCTTTACAAACTCAAGGAACGCCGCCATGCGCCGCCTGCTCCCCCTTCTCTTGCTTGTGGCCGTCCCGGCCCTGGCAGACACGCCCCCCGCCAAGGCGGTGGTCCCGCCGCCGCCCGAGGTGGCGGTGGACGGCAACGCCGCCGTCGAACCGGAAATCCGCATCATCCAGAAAGGCACGGAAAAGATCGAGGAGTACCGCATCAACGGCCAGCTCTACATGATCAAGGTCACGCCCGCCCACGGCGTGCCGTACTACCTGATGGACGAGGAAGGCAACGGCAGCATGAGACAGATCGACTCGAACCAGCGTCTGGTGATTCCGCGCTGGGTCCTGTTCCGATTCTGACGGGGGTGGCATGTCGGTTTACACCACCGTCGACAACGACACCCTGAAACACTGGCTTGAGCGCTACGCGCTGGGCGAACTGGTCGAGCTCAAGGGCATCGCCGCCGGCATCACCAACACCAACTACTTCGTCACCACCACGCACGGCCGCTACGTGCTGACCATCTTCGAGGTGCTGAAGCTCGACGAGCTGCCCTACTACCTCGAGCTGATGAGCCACCTGGCGCGCCACGGCGTGGCCTGCCCGGCGCCGATCGCCGACCACACCGACAACTTCGCCTCGCTGTTGGCCGGCAAGCCGGCCTGCCTGGTCACCTGCCTGTCCGGCCGCGACGTGGAGACGCCGAACGCGGCGCAGTGCCGCGCCGTGGGCGAGATGCTGGCGCAGATGCACCTGGCCGGCGGCACCTTCCCGCACCGGATGCAGAACCCGCGCGGCCCGCGCTGGTGGAGCCAGACCGCCAGCGCGGTGTACCACTACATGGACGAGGCCGACGCCGCCAGCCTGCGCGCCGAGGTGCACTTCCAGGACAGCCACCGCTTCGACCACCTGCCCACCGGGGTGGTCCACGCCGACCTGTTCAAGGACAACGTGCTGATGGACGGCGACGCCATCGCCGGCTTCATCGACTTCTACTACGCCTGCAACGACGTGCTGCTGTACGACGTGGCGATCGCCGTCAACGACTGGGCGCGCCGCCCCGACGGCGAGATCGACGGCGACCTGGCGCGCGCGCTCCTGGCCGGCTACCAGGCGGCCCGCCCGCTCAACGCCGAGGAGAAGCGCTGCTGGCCGGTGATGCTGCGCGCCGCCGCGCTGCGCTTCTGGACCTCGCGCCTGCTCGACATGTACCAACCGCAGGCCGGCGAGCTCACCTACATCAAGGACCCCAAGGTGTTCCAGCGCCTGGTCGAGGCGCACCGCGCGCGCAGCGACTTCTGGCTGTAAACACACCACGCCCGGCTTTGGCGATACCCAGAGCGGCACCCCGACAGGGATGCCGCTTTTTTTCTTGCCCGACCGCCGCTTACAGCCGCTCCAGCGCCTGCAGCACGTCGGCCTTGATGTCGTCGATATGCTCCACCCCCACCGCGTAGCGGATGGCGTTGAGCGGGATGCCGGCAGTGGCCATCTGCTCCGGCGTCATGGTGCCCGCCCACATCGCCGCGGTGTGGATCACCAGCGAATCAACCCCACCCAGGCTGGCCGCGTTGAGCGGCAGTTCCAGCAGCGAGACGAAGCGCTCGGCCTCGGCATAGCCGCCCTGCACCGAGAATGCCACGATACCGCTGCCCCCCTTCATCTGGCGCCGCGCCAGCTCGTGCTGCGGGTGGCTGGCGAGCCCTGGGTAGAGCACTGCTTCGATCTTGGGATGCGCTGCCAGCGTCTCGGCCAGCGCCTGGGCGTTGGCGTTGATGCGCTCGATGCGCATCGGCAGGGTGCGCAGACCGCGCAGCAGCAGCCAGGCGTCCATCGGCGACAGCACCGAGCCCAGCGTGATGTGCGTCTTCCAGATGCGCTCGGCCTGTTCGTGGCTGCAGCAGATCACCCCGGCGGTGAGGTCATGGTGGCCGCCCAGGTACTTGGTGGCGCTGTGGATGACGATGTCGACGCCGAGATCGTGCGGACGCTGGTTGAGCGGCGTGGCGAAGGTGTTGTCGGCGATGGTCAGCACACCGTGCTCGCGCGCGATAGCGGTGATCGCCTCCAGGTCGGTCAGCGTCAACAACGGATTGGCCGGCGTCTCCAGCATGATGAATTTGGTGTTGGGACGGATGGCGCGGCGGAACGCCTCCGGGTCGTCCTGCTCGACGAAGCTCACCTCGACACCGAAGCGGCGCAGCATCTCGTCCATGATGCGCGTGGTGCTCATGTAGTGGCGCGTCTGGCCGATGACGTGGTCGCCGGCGGACACGAAGGTCAACAGGGTCGCCGCCACCGCGCCCATGCCCGAGGCGGTGACCAGTGCGGTCTCGGTGCCTTCCAGTTCGGCCATGATCTTCTTCACGCGCTCATGCACCGGGTTGCCGTAGCGGGTGTAGTTGCGCGGGTGCTGCGGAACTTCCGACATCTCCGCGAACTCGGCGGCGTCGGCCGCCTTGAAGGTGGCGGAATAGTGGATGGACGGTGCCACGGTCTTGTCGTCGGTGACGTCGTAATCGGCGTGCACCACCAGGGTTTCGGGCCTGAATGCCATGTTCTTTCTCCGGAATGGGATGCCCGGCCAGAGTCCGGGCAGGCGGCCCACAGTAACGCGTGTCGGCGCCGATGACAATGTGATCGGCCGGGTGGAGCCATGGCGGGCGAGGCTGGCCGAGCGACGGGCTCAGTCCCCGGCCATGTCGAGGAACTGACGCAGCCCGTGGGTGAGGGTCTTGTCGCGGTGCACGATGCGGTGGAAGCGGCGCATCAGCGGTGGCAGCGGGGCGCGGATTTCGACCAGGCTGCCGGCTTGCAGCAGATCGGCCACCACGCGCCGTGCCAGGCAACTGACGCCGAGCCCGGCCGCCACCGTGCGCTTGAGCGCCTCCGAGTTGCCCAGTTCCATCACCAGGTTGAAGCGCCCCAGGTGCGGCAACAGCAGCCGCTCCACCTCCTCGCGCGTGCCGGAGCCGGGCTCGCGCAGCAGCCACGGCGCCGCCGCCAGCTCGTCAGCCGTCAGTGGACGGCCAGCCAGCTCGTGTCCGGCGGCACAGAACAGCACCAGCTCATCCTCCAGCCACGGCGTCACCACCAGTTCGGGATGGTGGCAGGGCCCTTCGATGAAACCGGCGTCGACACGGAACGCCGCCACTTCCTCGACGATGTCGCGGGTGTTGGCGACCTCCAGCTCGACCCGTGCCTGCGGATGGGCCAGGCGGAACGCGGCGATGCGCTCCGGCAGCAGGTAGTTGGCCACCGTGGTACTGGCACCGAGGCGCAGGTCGATGGCGCCGCCGCCGAACAGTCCCTGCAGCCCATGCGCCTGGTCGAGCACGGCGCGGGCGCGCGGCAGCAGCAACCGGCCGTGCTCGTTGAGCAGCAGGCGCCGGCCGACGCGATCGAACAGCGTCGCGCCCAGCCCGGCTTCCAGCGACGCCAGCGCCTGGCTCGCCGCCGACTGGGTCATCGCCAGCACCTCGGCGGCACGCGTGACGCCGCCGCTTTCCGCCACGGCGAGGAAGACGGACAGTTCGCGCAGGGTGAGCTTGAGCGTCATGGCACGGCCTCATCAATCGGTTTTACTAATGAATATCAGTAATATTATCCGTTTTACCACTGAATAACGCCGCGCTATCGTGGCGATATCCGCTTTTATTCCATTTAGCACTATGTTTATGCACTCTTTTCGCCACACCCTGCCCGGCCTCGCGCTGGCGCTGCTGCTCGGCGGAGGCGCCTTGGCGCTGGCCACGCTGCCTATGCTGCAGAATCTGGGACTGTCGGCGCTGACGCTGGCCATCGTCGGTGGCATCGCGCTCGGCAACGGCGGCTATGCCGCGCTGGCGCCGCGTTGCGATGCCGGGGTGCAGTTCGCCAAGCAGCGCCTGCTGCGTCTGGGCATCGTGCTGTTCGGGCTGCGCCTGACGCTGCAGGACATCGCCGCGGTCGGCCCGGCCGGGGTGCTGATCGATGCGGTGATGCTGACCAGCACCTTTCTGCTGGCCTGTTGGCTCGGTCCGCGCTGGTTCGGGCTGGAACGCGACAGCGCCATGCTGATCGGCGCCGGCAGCGCCATCTGCGGCGCGGCGGCGGTGCTGGCCACCGAGCCGGTGGCGCGCGGCGGGACGGAGAAGGTGGCGGTGGCGGTCGCCACCGTGGTGGTGTTCGGCACGCTGGCGATGTTCCTCTACCCGATGCTGTTCACACTGGCGCAGGCGGCCGGGATGAGCGGGCTGGACGGCTGGCGCTTCGGGCTGTTCGCCGGCTCGACACTGCACGAGGTGGCGCAGGTGGTGGCCGCCGGGCGCGCGGTGAGTGAGCAGGCCGCCGAGGTCGCGGTGATCGCCAAGATGATCCGGGTGATGATGCTGGCGCCGTTCCTGTTGCTGCTGTCGGCCTTCCTGGCGCGGCGCGAGAGCGGCGCCACGAGGAGCACGACGCGCCGCATCACCATCCCCTGGTTCGCCGTGGGCTTCGTGCTGCTGGCCGGGGTCAACTCGCTGGGCTGGCTGCCGCCGGCCTGGCGCGCCGGGCTGCTGCAGCTCGATACGCTGCTGCTGGCGGCAGCGATGGCGGCACTGGGGCTGCACACCCAGGTTTCGGCGATCCGCCGCGCCGGGCTCGCCCCTCTCGGGCTAGCAGCCTGCCTGTGCGGCTGGCTGATCGTCGGCGGCGCGGTGGTGAATGCGGGGATCGGGTTACTGCTGAAATGAGCGCCCATGGGATGGGTGCAGTTGCTCGATGGGTTACGGCACTGACTGAGCGAGGCAAGCGAAGCGTCGCGAAGGAAGAATGCCTCCACCCATCCTACGCACCCAAGATACGAAGGCGCAGCCGCCTAATGGGGTAGGCTTAGGCCGGTACCTGCATGCCGCGTACTACCGCCGGACGCGCTCCCACCTCGCGGTACCAGCGCTCGACATGGGGATAGGCGGCCAGATCAATGTCGTGCCATTCGTGGCGCGCCGCCCAGGGGTAGAGCGCCATGTCGGCGATGCTGTAGTCGCCGGCGACGAACGGCGTTTCGGCCAAGCGCGTGTCGAGCACGCCGTACAGGCGCTGGGTTTCCTTGTGGTAGCGCTCCATCGCGTACGGCACCTTTTCCGGGGCGTAGCGCAGGAAGTGGTGGGTCTGCCCCAGCATCGGCCCGAAACCGCCCATCTGGAACATCAGCCACTGCAGCGCCTGGTAGCGCGCAAAGCCGGCTGACGGCAGGAAACGGCCGTACTTTTCCGCCAGGTAGATCATGATGGCGCCCGACTCGAACACGGTGATCGGGCCGCCTTCGGGGCCGTCGCTGTCGACGATGGCCGGGATCTTGCCGTTCGGGTTGACCTCGAGGAAGGCCGGCGAGAACTGGTCGCCCTGGCCGATGTCGATCGGCTCGACGTGGTAGTCCAGCCCCAGTTCCTCGAGCAGGATCGAGACTTTCCTTCCGTTGGGCGTGCCCCAGGTATACAACGTGATCATGGATGCTCCTTGCCGGGCGGCGCTGTCGGTTACAATGCCGCGCTAACGATCACGCTAGGATACCGCGAATGAGCCAATTTTCCTCCACGGTGGTGCACGCCTTTCTCACCGATCTGCAGGACCGCATCTGCGCCGGGCTGGAGGCCGCCGACGGCGACGCACATTTCGCCGAGGACAGCTGGCAGCGCCCCCAGGGCGGCGGCGGACGCAGCCGCGTGCTGACCGGCGGCGCGGTATTCGAGCAGGCCGGGGTCAATTTCTCGCACGTCACCGGCGACACGCTGCCGCCGTCGGCCACCGCGCACCGCCCGGAGCTGGCGGGCCGGCACTGGGAGGCGATGGGGGTCTCGCTGGTGGTGCATCCGCAGAATCCCTACGTCCCCACCAGCCACGCCAACGTGCGCTTCTTCATCGCCGAGAAGGCGGGCGAGGCGCCGGTGTGGTGGTTCGGCGGCGGCTTCGACCTGACGCCGTTCTACGGCTTCGAGGAGGATGCGCGCCACTGGCACCGCGTGGCGCACGACCTGTGCCTGCCGTTCGGCGCCGAGGTCTACCCCAAGTACAAGCAGTGGTGCGACGAGTACTTCTTCCTCAAGCATCGCAACGAGGCGCGCGGCATCGGCGGGCTGTTCTTCGACGACCTCAACGCCTGGGGCTTCGAACAGTGCTTCGCCTTCCAGCAGGCGGTGGGCAACGGCTACCTCGACGCCTACCTGCCAATCGTGGCGCGGCGCAAGGACATGCCGTGGGGCGAGCGCGAGCGCCAGTTCCAGCTCTACCGGCGCGGGCGCTACGTGGAATTCAACCTGGTATGGGACCGCGGCACGCTATTCGGCCTGCAGTCGGGCGGGCGCACCGAATCGATCCTGATGTCGATGCCGCCCCTGGTGCGCTGGGAGTACGGTTACCACCCCGAGCCGGGTACGCCGGAGGCGGAGTTGTATGAGCGCTTCCTGCCGCCGCGCGACTGGCTGTGAGCGGGCGCTCCTCATACAGAGCGCAACCGTAGACTAAGGCTCCATGCACCCGTAGCCCATCGGACGATGGGTTGCGCTGCGCTTCACCCATCCTACAGATTTCACCCTCCCTGCCGGCTGCAACCGTAGGATGGGTGGAGGTGCCAGGCACCGTAACCCATCAGGTGATGGGTTGCGCTACGCTTCACCCATCCTACCCACTGGCTGTAATCCTCCCCCTCACTCCAGCGCGTCGAGCGGCAGCGGCGCGCCGCTCTTGACGGTGCGGATGGCGAAGTTGCTGGTCATGTCCTGCACCATGCTCAGCGTCTGCAGCTTGCGCACCACACGCTCGTAGCCGGGCAGGTCGGGCACCACCACTTCCAGCAGGTAGTCGTAGGCGCCCGACACCACGTGGCAGTCGATCACTTCGTCCATCAGCTGCACCGCATCCTCGAACAGCCGCGAGGCGTCCTCGCGGTGGTGCATCAGCCGCACGCTGACGAACACCGTGGTGGCGAGCTTGAGGCGCCGCCGGTCCAGCACCGCGCGGTAGCCGCTGATGAAGCCTTCTTCCTCCAGCCGCTTCAGCCGGCGCGCCACCGGCGTCGGCGACAACGCCACGCGTTCGGCCAGTTCGGCGGTGCTCAGCCGCCCCTCGGTCTGCAGCAGTTCCAGCATGCGCCGGTCGATGCGGTCCATGGCCTGCCCTCCATTGCTTGAATCCGCCAACTATAGCCGGTTCTACGCCGTTTTCCACCAAGACTGACGCTAAACCTGCCGCATTTTGCCGGAAACCCCTCGCCGCACGCGCCGATAATCGAGTCGTCCCCCACTCCCGGAGCCGTGCCATGTCCGCCGCCACTCTCGCCCTGCCCGCCGCCGCCCCGCGCTCAGGCCTCGTCGCCGGCATCGCCGCGCTGACGGTGACCGTGCTGATATGGGCCAGCTTCTTCGTGTCGCTGCGCGCCGGCGCACGCGCCCAGCTGCGCCCGGAGGAACTGGCGCTGATCCGCTTCGCCCCGGCCGGGCTCGGCTTCCTGCCGCTGTTGATCGCGCGCTGGCGGCGCATCGTGGCGGTGCCGTGGCCGCTGCTGGCGTCGATCCTGGTCGGCGCCGGCCTGCCCTATTTCCTGATCGCCGGCCTCGGCATGCGCCACGCGCCGGTGGCCGACGGCAGCACGCTGGTTCCCGGCACCCTGCCGCTGCTGGTCGCCGTGCTGGGGGCGTTGCTCTATCGCCAGCGCCCGCCGGCTGCGCGCCTGCCGGCCCTGCTGCTGATCGGCGCCGGGGTGCTGGTGCTGCTGGTGCTCAACCACGGTCAGGGCGAACTGGGACGGGGCTACGCCTTGTTCCTGCTGGGCAGCCTGATGTGGGCCAACTACACGCTGGCGCTGCGCCGTTCCGGGCTGTCGCCGCTGGAGGGCGCGGCGCTGATCTCGACCGGTTCGCTGGTGCTGCTCTTGCCGTGGCTGCTGCTGCATCCTCCGCTCGGGCTGATGACGCTGCCGGCCGGTCAGTGGGCGCTGCAGGGGCTGATCCAGGGGCTGGGGGTGGGGCTGGTCTCCACGCTGTGCTACGCCGTCGCCATCTCGCGTCTCGGCGCCGAGACGGCTTCCGCCGCCGGCGCACTGACCCCGGTGCTGGCCTCGCTGCTGGCGCTGCCGCTGTTCGGCGAAATGCCCGGCGCCGGTTCGCTGCTCGGCATGGCGCTGATCGTGGCCGGGGTGATCGGCGCCAGCCGGCCGCTGCCACCGCGGCGTTAGCCCGGACCGAGCGATCGTACAAAAAGACATGGCCGCCCTCGCTCACGCGACGGCGGCCATGATGCTATCTGAAGGATAGCGGACAGCGCGGCGGGCTCAGCCCAGCTTGGCGCGCAGCGACTCCAGCAGCGCCTGGCACTCCTCGTCGGAGCCGACGGTGATGCGCAGGAACTGGGCGATGCGCGGGGCGTTGAAGTGGCGCACGATGATGCCCTCGCTGCGCAGCGCGGCAGCCAGGGTGGCGGCGTCATGGCCGGGGTGGCGCGCGAACACGAAGTTGGCGGCGGACGGCAGCACCTCGAAGCCCAGCGCTTCCAGCCCCGCCGTCAGCGTGTCGCGGCTCGCCATCACGGCGCGGCGCGTGCTGTCGAAGTACTCCTCGTCCTCGATCGCGGCGGTGGCGCCGACGATCGCCATGCGGTCGAGCGGGTAGGAGTTGAAGCTGTTCTTGACCCGCTCCAGCGCGTCGATCAGCGCCGGATGGCCGACCGCGAAGCCGACGCGCAGCCCGGCCAGCGAGCGCGACTTCGACAGCGTCTGCACCACCAGCAGGTTGGGGTAGCGCTCGACCAGCGAAATCGCGCTGTCGCCACCGAAGTCGATGTAGGCCTCGTCCACCACCACCACGCGCTGCGGCTGGGCCGCGAGCAGACGCTCGATCGCGTCGAGCGCCAGCAGGCGGCCAGTCGGCGCGTTCGGGTTGGGGAAGATGATGCCGCCGCAGGGCTCGAGGTAGTCGTCGATAGCGAGGCTGAAATCGTCGGCCAGCGGCACGGTGCGGTAATCGATGTCGTAGAGCTTGCAGTAGGTCGGGTAGAAGCTGTAGCTGATGTCCGGGAACAGCAGCGGTAGCTCATGCTTGAGCAGCGCGCAGAAGGCATGCGCCAGCACTTCGTCCGAGCCGTTGCCGACGAATACGTGGGCCGGGGTCAGGCCATGGCGGTGCGCGATGGCGGCCTTGAGCGGCGTGCTGTCCGGGTTGGGATAGAGACGCAACGATGCGCCCAGCTCACGGCCCATCGCCTCGACGGCGCGCGGCGACGGTGGGTAGGGGTTTTCGTTGGTGTTGAGCTTGATCAGGCGCTGGTGCTGCGGCTGCTCTCCGGGGGTGTACGGCGTCAGGCGGGAAACGGTGGAACTCCAGTATTGACTCATGACAGGACCGGGATGACGGGATGGATGGCTGGAAAACCTCCATCCTAACAAACGGCGCGCCGCGACGGCAGCACCGTTCGTCCCGCTAGCGCTCCAGCCGGCGCAAGAGCTTGGCGCCGTACGCCCCCTCGGCACTCACGGGAGGGAGACCCACCTCGGTCAGACGCTGGTTGAGCAGCGCTAGGCGCTTGAGCCCGCGCGACAGCGCCTCGCCCTCGGCGTCGGCCAGCGTCATGGCCAGTTGCACCGCCTCGCGCCGCGCCTCCAGCTCCGGCGGCAGGTAGCCGGCGTTCTTGAGGATGCGCCAGGCCATGCGCTGCTCGGGCGGCACCAGCGGGCTGATGTCATCCTCCGGCAACGGCTGACCTTCGCCGGGCAAGTTGCTCAGTTCGCCCTTCTCCGCCGCTTCGGCCAGCCGCTTTTCGCCGATCAGTGCCAGGATGTCCATGCCACGCCCTCCTCCCCTGATGCTAGCTCGGGCGACGGCATGAAAAAAGGGGCCGAAGCCCCTTTAGTCATGATGACGACAATCGCCGGCAATATAACCTGTCCCAGTAGGCTTGCGAGCCAAAGCAGGTTGAGCGCCGCCGGCGCACAGGAACCGGAATGGACACAGAGTCCATGAGGATTCCGAGCACCGCCGGCGCTCAAGATGCACAGGCGCAGCTGCCTAATGGGATGGGTTACACGGCCAGTTCCGCAATCGCCGACTTAGCCGCATGAATCGCGGTGGCGCGCTGGTCTTCGCCCATGTTGACCGCTTCAGCGCGGACGATCTCGACGTCGGTGATGCCGAGGAAGCCCAGCACGGTCTTCAGGTAGTCTTCCTGGAAGTCCATCAGGCGGCCCTGTTCGGTGGAGTAGACACCGCCGCGGCTGGAGGCGATCAGCACCTTCTTGCCGCCGGCCAGGCCGACCGGACCGTTCTCGGTGTACTTGAAGGTGCGGCCGGCGGCGGCCACGCGGTCGATCCAGGCCTTGAGCTGCGACGGGATCGAGAAGTTGTACATCGGAGCACCGATCACGATCACGTCGGCGGCCAGAAACTCGGCGATCAGCTCGTCGGTCAGCGCCTTCTCGCTGCGCTGGGTGGCGGTCCAGTCCGCTTCCGGCGTGAAGTTGGCACCGATGATCTCGCCGGACAGGTGAGCAATTTCGGCCCCGGCCAGGTCACGGTAGCTCACTTCGAGCGCCGGATGCTGGCGACGGACGTTGTCGACCAGGGCGGCGGTCAGCTGACGCGAAACGGAGTTGCCGAGGATGCTGGAATCGATGTGCAGCAGTTTCATGGTGGTGCTCCTGTAGAAAGTGGGTACAGGTGCATGGTAGGTTTTATCGCCAATCGCCACTAGACGGCTAAAATAAGAAGCATTGTTCCACCGATAGGACAATTTTCATGCGCGACCTCAACGACCTGCTGTTCTTCGCCAAGGTGGTCGAACACAACGGTTTCAACGCCGCCTCCCGCGTGCTGGGCATCCCCAAGTCGCGCCTGTCGCGGCGCGTGGCCGGACTGGAAGAAGAGCTCGGCGTGCGCCTGCTCCAGCGCACCACGCGCAAGCTGGCGCTGACCGAGGTCGGCGCCAGCTTTTACGCCCACTGCCAGGCCATGCTGGCCGAGGCCGACGCCGCCGAGGAAAGCATCTCGCGCGTCACCGCCGAGGCTCGCGGGCTGATCCGGGTGAGCTGCCCCGAGCTCCTGGCCAAGACCGAACTTGGCCCGATTCTGCCGCGCTTCATGCAGCGCCATCCGCAGGTGCGGCTGCTGCTGGAGGCGACCAACCGCCGCGTCGACCTGATCGAGGAAGGCATCGACGTGGCGATCCGGGTGCGCAGCGTGATCGAGGACAGTGCAAGCCTGGTGGCGCGCCGGCTCGGCATCGCCCGCCAGGCGCTGGTGGCGAGCCCCGCCTTGCTGGAACAGTACGGCACGCCGGTGAGCCCGGCCGAGCTCGCCGCGCTGCCGGCACTGTCGATGAGCTGGCCGGACGGACGCGGCCACTTCGCCCTGCTCGACGAGGTCGGCCACAACTACAGCGTGCAGATCGAACAGCCGCGGCTGATCACCGACGACCTGATGGTGCTGACCGAGGCGGCCGAGGCCGGACTGGGCGTGGCGCTGTTGCCGGCGCAGCTCTGTCACGAGGCGCTGGCGGCAGGACGGCTCACACGGCTGCTGCCGAACTACGTCATCCCCGGCGGCATCCTGCACGCCGTGTTCCCGAGCCGGCGCGGGCTGGTGCCGGCAGTGCGCGCCTTCATCGACTTCCTCGCCGCGGAACTGGTGCCGCAGGAGCATCCGGGCTACGAGCGGTTGGGCTGAGCCTCATTGGAGCGTGTAGAAGAAATCGTCGCGAGCGCCCCTAGGCCGATCCGAGAAGCACAGCCGTACAAGTGGTACGGCGAGCATCACAGGATCGGGATCGGGGCGCGCAGCAGATTTATTCACGCGCTCACACCGGCATCTCGTCGGCCAGGGGTTCGTTGGGCTGCAGATGCAGCCACGACGACCACAGCACGCCGCCCAGCAGCAGCAGCATCGCCAGGCTCTCGAACGGACGCGGCCAGCGCCATTCGTAGAGGAAGCCGTAGAACAGCGCGAACAGCGTCTCGAACACGATCAGTTGCCCGCTCAGGGTCAGCGGCAGGCGGCGACTGGCGGCGTTCCAGAGGCCGGTACCGAGCACCGAGGCGCCCAGCGCCACCGCCACCGTGATGCCGGCGAACAGCGCCCAGTCGCGCTCGGCCGAAGCCGGCACCGACAGCGCCAGCCAGCCCGCCGGCAAAGCCAGCAGCAGCGCCAACACCCCGGTGCACACCCCGGTGAGCAGCGACCACTCGTGGCTGTTGAAACGCGGATGCTGGCGCAGATAGCGCGCGTTGGCTACCGCGTACCAGGTCCACGACAGCAGGGCGGCGACGGCGCAGGCGAGCCCCCCGAGCTTGACCAGCCAGCCGGCACTGTCGTTGGCCGGGTCCGGCGCGTAGAGGAATACGTCGAGGTTGATCGCCGCCACGCCCGCCATGATCAGCGCCAGCGGCCAGGCCAGCGCGGAGAGGCGCAAGGCGCCGTGTTCGCGGCTGCCAATCACCGTCATCAGCAGCGGCAGCACGCCGATGATCAGCGAGGTCGGCGCGATGCCGACCAGCTGCACCGCGCTGATCAAGAGCACGTAGTAGATGATGTTGCCGATCAGCGAGAGCCGCAGCAGCGCCAGCCAGTCCTCGTGCTGCAGCTTCCCGCGCACGCCGCGCCACAAGGGCAGCAGCATCAGCAAGGACACCACGCCGTAGCTCAGGTAGCGGCACGAGGCCAGCTCCAGCGGCGAGAACGCCGACAGCGCGCGCGGCGCCAGAAACACCATGCCCCACAGGGCACCGGCCGCGAGGCCGTACAACACACCTTGAATCACCTTCACTCCCGTCAGTCCGTTGCGGCTCGGCGTGTGGACGCGCTCCGCCCCATTTGCCCGGCAGTGTAGTGAAGGAAAGAGAAAAAATCTGTCGCCGGACTACGCCGGCTTGGTGCGCGACTCCGCCCGCGCGGCACGGCGCAGTGCGCTCGGCGTCTCGCCGAACTCGCGCACCAGCGCGCTGGTGAAGGCGCTCTGCGAAGAGTAGCCGGTGCGCGCCGCCACCTCGCCCACCGGCAGCATGGTGGTGGTGAGCAGCAGACGAGCGAGCCGCAGGCGGCGCCGGCGGACGTACTCCATCGGACGCAGCCCGGTCTCGGCGAGGAAGCGTTCGTGAAAGCGCGACGGCGCGAGCCCGACCAGCTCGGCCAGGTCGCGCACCTGCAAGGGGTGGGCGCAGTGGCGGTCGATGAAGGCATCGATCCGCGCCAGCGGCAGGCCCGGCAGCGTCGCCGCCGGCTGCTGCACCAGCCCCGCCAGCAGCAGGGCGGCCCCGTGGCGGCCGACGGCGGCGTCGAGCGTCGGCAGCGCCGCCAGGCCGCTCACCAACGATGCCAGCGCCGGGCTCAGCACGTGCGTGCCCGGCGTGTCGAGCAACCGGCGCGCCTCGTCCGCCCCGGCGCCGAGCAACGCACCCAGCCCGTCCACGCCGGACGACACGTCCAGCACCAGGCAGCTCGCTGCCTGGGCGCCGGCGAAAGCGTGGCGGCAGGCGGAGGGAATCACCGCCAGTTGCTGCGCCGCGACGCAGCCGGCACGGCCCTCGACGTCCATCTGCAACGCGCCGTCCAGCCCAAACACCAGTTGGGCGTGGTCGTGGCTGTGGGCCTGCGTCTCGGGCAGGTAATGGCGGACGGACAGCGAGGGGTTCATGAAACGAACGGCGTAGCGGTGGCGGATAAGCGATAGTCTGCCCGACAAGCGCGCCGAGGAGAACCGTCATGGCGCCGCTTGCGCCCTAAAATGACGCTCGACAGGCCATCCACGCACAAAACGGCCCCGCTCCCTGCCGGGAAACGGGGCCGCGCATCTTTCCGGAATGCCGTCAGGCCGGCTGATCAGTCCACTGCAGCAGGCTCTCCAGCAGCGCGCGCAACACCGGCTGCACCTTCGTCGCGCGCGCCTCGTCGTAGGCGTACGGCGCCTGCTCTTCCATGTAGGTGGCGAGCGACAGCTCGAGCTGGATGGCGTGCTGGCCCTTGTCGGGTTGGCCATAGGCGCGGGTGATGTAGCCGCCCTTGAAGCGGCCGTTCAGCACCGCGCTGTAGGCCGGGAAACCCTGCGCCACCGCCAGCAGACGCTCGCCCAGGCCCTCAGCGCAGGAAGCGCCGCCGGCGCTGCCCAGGTTGAAGTCGGGTAGCTTGCCTTCGAAGAAGCGCGGCACCTCGGAGCGGATCGAGTGCGCCTCCCACAGCAAGGCCACGCCGTGTTCGGCCTTGATGCGCGCCATCTCGTCCTGCAGCGCCAGGTGATAAGGGCGCCAGTAACGCTCGACGCGCCGTTCGATCTCGGTATCGTCCGGCTCCTCGCCGGGACGGTACAGCGGCACCTTGGCGAAGGTGTCGACCGGGCACAGCCCCGTCGTATCCTGGCCCGGATAGAGGTTGGCGTTATCCGGCGGACGGTTGAGGTCGATGACGTAGCGCGAGTAGCGCGGGATCAGGATCGACGCGCCCAGCGCGACGGCAAAGTCATACAGCCGCGGCAGATGCCAGTCGGTATCGTCCAGTTCGGCCGCCACCGGCGCCAGGCGCCCGGTTAGTTCGGCAGGCAGCTCGGTGCCGACGTGCGGCATCGAGATCAACAGCGGCGCGCTGCCGCGGTGCAAGGTGTAGATCGGGGTATCCATCGTCCGAATTCCGTGCGAAGTGATTAGAGATCAGCCCAGCAGCTCGGCCAGTGCCTGGCGGTAACCCTGTGCCGCCGCCACCTCGGAAACGTGGCGCCGCTCGGCGACAATGCGCCGACCGCCGGCATAGACGTCGCGGATCGGCGTCTCGCCGTGCTGGCAGAACACCAGTCCGGCCAGCAGTTGGTCAGCCACGCGCTGCGCCAGGTTGGGGTGCTCGGCGTCGAGCACCAGCAAGTCGGCACGCTGGCCGACCGCCAGCCCGGCCACCGGCCGCCCGGTCGCCAGCGCGCCGCCGGCCACGGCCTGGGCGTACAGCCGGTCCGCCACCACCGGGGCGTCGGCGCTGGCGAGCGCATTGCGGCGCCGGTCGCGCAGGCGCTGGCTGTATTCCAACAGGCGCAGCTCCTCGACCAGCGACACGCTGACATGGCTGTCCGAACCGATCCCCCAGTTGCCGCCGGCGGCGAGGTAGGCCACGCCGTCGAAGATGCCGTCGCCGAGGTTGGCCTCGGTGGTCGGGCAGATGCCGGCCACCGCGCCGCTCGCCGCCAGGTCAGCGGTTTCGTCCGGCGTCATGTGGGTGGCGTGCACCAGGCACCAGCGTTCGTCGAGCGGCTGGTTGTCGAGCAGCCAGCGCACCGGGCGCTTGCCCAGCTCGGCCACGCAGTCGTCCACCTCCTTGGTCTGCTCGGCGATGTGGATGTGGATCGGCGCGCCGGGATCGTCGCCGTGCAGGCCACTGCGCAAGGCTTCCAGCGTGGCCGGCGTGACGGCGCGCAGCGAGTGCGGCGCCACGCCGTAGCGCAGGCCGGCATGCTGCGGATGATCGCGGCGCAGCCGCGCCAGCAGATCGAGCATCCAGTCGGTGCTGGCGACGAAGCGTGCCTGCTCCGGCAGCGGCGGCTTGGCGCCGAAACCGCTTTGCTGATACAGCACCGGCAGCAGCGTGAGGCCGATACCGGCATCGGCGGCGGCGGCGATCAGGCGCTCGCAATGCTCGGCCGGATTGGCGTAAGGCCGGCCGTTGGCGTCATGGTGCACGTAGTGGAACTCGCACACCGAGGTGTAGCCGGCCTTGGCCATCTCGACGTAAAGCTGGCGCGCCACGGCCTCCAGCGTGTCCGGCGTCAGTCGCCCGGCGAAGCGGTACATCAGGCTGCGCCAGCTCCAGAAGCTGTCCTGCGGGTGGCCGAGGTATTCGGTCAGCCCGGCCATGGCGCGCTGGAAGGCGTGCGAATGCAGGTTCGGCATGCCGGCGATCACCGGGCCGGCGGCGCGCTCGACGCCCTCGGGCGGCACCGCATCGGGCTCGACGGTGTTCAGCAGGCCATACGCGTCCCAGCGCAGCAGCACGTTACGGCGCCAGCCCTCGGGCAGCAGCGCGCGATCGGCAAACAGGGAATGGGGTGCGGAAGTCATCGGTCCACCTCAGGAATGGTCGGAAGAGGAAGGCGCCAGCAGGCGGATGCTGACGGCGAGCAGTGAGCCATCGCCGGCCATGCGGCAGTCGAGGGCGGCGGCGGCGTCGAGACGCAGCGTGTCGTCGGCCTCGAGTGCAAGCGGCGCGTCGCCGCCGAGGGATAGCTCGACCCGGCCCTGCGCGCAGAACAGCAGCACCACGTCGCCGTCGAGCACGTGCCGGCCGGCCCCCTGCCAGACTTCGACCCGGCCCTGCGCGGCATCGCGGCGCAGCATCAGGTTGAAGTCGCGCGTGGCACCGCCGGGCAGCGTGGCCTCGATCGCCGCCTCGCCGGCGAACACGGCACGCGCCAGCGGCTGGCACAAGGCGTACACCGTGCCGTCGTCCTGCTCGAGACGCATGCCGTCGCCGGCCAAGAGCACCAGGGTGCGGTCGACACCGGGAAAACGCGAAAACGGCCCGGCCTGGGCCACGTCGGCCAGGCTCACGCGCCAGGCGAAATCGTCCAGCCCGGCGTCGTCCGGCCCGGCGGCGATCTCGCGCGTCACCCCGCCGCCGTTCTTCCACGGCCGCGCTTGCAGTGCGGCGCCGCGGATCAGCGTGTAATCGGGCACCCGGCTCGGCGCCTCGGTCATCCCGGCGTCGTGCTGTGGCTTGTTCATCTGGCCTCCCCCATGGAGCGGCCGGCATGGCCGCGTCAATGTCTATACAAGTTCAGCCAGTGTAGCGCAGCGTTATTGTATATACAAGTGCGGAACCGCATGCAGAGACGGCGGAAAAAGAAGGGAAGGACCTCAGTAGCGGCCGCTGAACTGGAAGCGCGAGCCCGGATGCCACAGCGTCACGTCGGTCGCCACCTGCTCGTGCGCCCAGGTACGGCGGTGCAGCACCAGGCAGGGGTCGCCGATGTCCATCTGCAGCCGATGGCGCGCCACGGCGTCCGGCAGGCGCGCGGTGATGACGTACTCGGCGCGCTGCAGCGCGGCCTCCTGCGTCATGTACTCGTTGGGGGTGATGAGACGGAAGTCCTGCTCGAGGTAATGCGGGTACAGGCGCGGGTTGACGTAGCGGTCCTCCAGCTGGATCGGCACGCTGTTCTCGAAATGCACGATACGCGAGTGGAAGGCATAGGCGTCGGCCGGCAGCTCCAGCGCCGCCAGCGCCTTGGGATCGGTCGTGCGTTCCAGGATCAGCACCTCGCTGCTGTGCTCGTCGCCGCGTCCCTTGATCTCCTCGGCGATGCTCTTGATCTCGATCAGCGTCGACTGGTACTTCTGCCCGGTGACGAAGGTGCCCGCCCCCTGCACCCGGTTGAGCACCTGCTCGGCGGTCAGCTCACGCAAGGCGCGGTGCACCGTCATGCGCGAAACCCCGAACTGCTTGACCAGCTCGTGCTCGGACGGGATCAGGCTACCCATCGGCCAGGTGCCGCTCTCGATCTGGCGACGGACGTAGTCCTTGATTTGCACGTAGGCAGGAACGGGTTTGGTGGCGGTTTGGGACATGGAGGCGCGATCTAGATGAAGAATGGGAATGCTTGACACTATAGCACGCGCCAAACTTGTCTAGACATAGTCCGGCCGCCACGCCGGGCTATAGCCAAGAGGCCGGCCCTACTCGCGCCGGCGCAGCTTGATCGTCAGCGTCAGTCCGCCCTCGCCGTCGTCGAGC
Organism: Pseudogulbenkiania sp. MAI-1; assembly: GCF_000527175.1. Taxonomy (NCBI): domain Bacteria; kingdom Pseudomonadati; phylum Pseudomonadota; class Betaproteobacteria; order Neisseriales; family Chromobacteriaceae; genus Pseudogulbenkiania; species Pseudogulbenkiania sp. MAI-1. The sequence continues at coordinate 3,938,524 of NZ_AZUR01000001.1, forward strand.
GAGTGGAAATTCTGCAACCCGAACGAGGACGGCAGCAGCAGGCTCATGCCGTGCCCCACGCCCACCTTGCTCAGCATGCGCTCCAGCCGCTTCGCCATGCCCTGCGCCGGCAGTTCGGAACTGTCGTCGAGCGCGAAGCCGTACGACTCGGCGGCCGTGTCGAAGGCCTGCGACACCTGCTCGCGCGGCACAAAGCGCTCCGCCACCGCGCTCACCTGTCCCGCCGACACCGCCTCCTCCGCCTGGCACAGCGCCAAGCACTCGTCCTTGAAGCGCGCCTGCTCCAGCGGGTCGTCGATCCCGCCGGAAATCTGCTCCACCACCTCGGCCACCATGCGGCTGCGCGAACCGCTATCGGGCACGCGCAGCGCCTGCAGGAAATCGTCGAGCCAGAACTTGGCCTGCTGGCCCAGCCGGTCCACCGCGTATACCGTCGGGCCGTGCTCCAACAGCAGCGCGCCCTTGTCGATCAGCCTCGGGTTGATGCCGGACGCGTGGCCCAGGTCGAACACCGTGCCAGACTCGATTACGGTCAGGAAATCGTCGCGAATCTCCGACTTGAACACGCCCAGCGCGCGCTGCGGCTCCTCCCCCTCCGCGAGGCCGGAAAACAACACCACCAGCAAGTCGCCGGCGCTGATGTTGGGATGCTGCGAACGCGCATACAGATGGCGCGCAATGCGCCGCGACAGCTCGAGGAAATCCAGCTCGTCGCGGAAGAACTGGCGCGAGTAGTGGTACAGCTCGTTGAGATTGAGATCGGACTCGTGCACGAACTGGTACTTCTTCTTGTCCGACACGATGCCCTTGAGATAGCCCTCGAGAATCAGCGCCGACACCTCATCGTTCACCTCCGTGGTGCGCTCCGACAACTGCAGCGGCTCCCCGCGCGCCGGATTGCCCACGCGGTGCACCACCAGCCGCTCCACCCTCGCCTCGCCGATCACCATCTCCGTCTCCCTGTTCGCCAACGAGCCGCGATTATTGCCGCCGCCCCTGCCTCTGGCAAGCCGGCCCGCCGCTCAGCCCCCGAAGGCCGTCGGCCGGCGCCCCGTCATGCAGGCGAGCAGGCCGAAGCTCAATACCGCCGAACAATAGAAGTAGCCCGCCGGCCCCAGTCCGTCCATGAACAGCGACACCAGCAAGGGACCGGCGATGCCCCCGGCGGCGAAGGCCAGCAGCAGCACCGAACTGGTGTCGATGCGCGACTCGGGCGGCATCACGTCGTTGACGATGGCGCTGGCGATGCCGTACAGCGTGAAGGTGACGCTGACGTAGCCCAGGATCAGCCACAACAGCCAGGCCGACTTGCCGCTCAGCGCGATCACCAGCGAGATGCTGCCGATGGCCAGGCACAGCCGCGCCAGCAGCGTGCGCCGGTCCACCCGGTCCGACAACCGCCCCAAGGGCCACTGCAGCGACAGCGCCGCCAGCATCGACAGCCCCATGAACTCGGCGATGTCCGCCTCGCCGTAGCCGTGGCGGGCGAAGAACACCGGAATCATGGTATAGAACGCCCCGTTCAGCCCCCCGGCCACCAGCGTCGCGCCGAGCCCGATCGGCGCCAGCCGCGCCATCTGGCGCACCGTGGCGAGCAGGCGGAAGATGGTTTCGAGCAGATTGGGCGACACCCCCAGATGCGTCCCCGGCGTGGTCAGCGTCACCGGGATGGCCGACAGCGCGAACAAGATGCCCACCAGGCTGAACAGGCTGCCGCTCGCCGACAGCGGCACGTTCAGCAGCCACTGCCCGGCGCTGATGCCGAGATAGCCGGTGATCATGTACACCGACATCACCTGGCCGCGCAGATGGTTGGCGGCGCAGCCGTTGAGCCAGCTCTCCATCACCATGAAGATGCCCACCAGCGCCATGCCGGTCAGCAAGCGGCACAAGGCCCACAGCCAGGGACTGACCCCGAGCGACTGCGCCAGCGCCACGCAGGTGATGGTTGCCGCCATCACGGCGAAGGCGCGGTGATGCCCCACCTGGCGGATCAAGCCGCCGCAGGCGAAGGTTCCGGCGAAGAAACCGACGTAGTAAAGCGACTGCACCAGACCGGTCAGCGTCGTGGACAAACCGCTGCCGATCAGCCGCAAGGCGGTGAGCGTGGTGAACAGGCCGTTGCCGGCCATCAGGATGGTATAGCCCAGCAGCAGCGCCGCCACCGAGCGCAGGACGGTGCGCCAGCCGCTCACGGCCGGCGCCTGCACAGGAAAACTCGTCATCAGGATTACAAACCAAAAGCACCCGTCACAGCGGGTGCGCATTGCAAAGACGCCTCCGCCCGGAAGGCGGCGGCGTGCGGCGGCAGGAAAGGCGCAACGATGCGCCCATCATGACCCTTGCCCCGCCCCAAACGCGCTCAAAAACGACCGATAATCGTCATAAAACGACAAGACTCAACGCCGTCCGTGCCGGCCGCACAGCAGGAGCAAGGCGCACGCGGCGAACACCGCCCCGGCGTAGAAAGTCGTCGCCGAACCGTGCACCTGCCACAGCCAGCCGGCGATCACGCTGGCGAACAGCATACAGCCGCCGCTCACCAGGTTGAACACGCCGAACGCCGTGCCCTTTAGCTCGTCCGGCGTGGTATCGGCCACCAGCGCGGCCAGGATGCCCTGGCTGAACCCCATGTGCAGCCCCCACAAGGCCACGCCGGCCAAGAGGCCCGTCACCGACCCCGCCCGCGCCAGCACCACGTCCGCCAGCACCAGCAGCAGCAGCCCCACCCCCAGCAGAGCGGTGCGGCTCATGCTGTCCGACAGCCGCCCCACCGGATAGGCCGACAGGCTGTACACCAGCGACATCACCACCATCACCGCCGGCACCCAGGTGGCCGACAAGCCAAGCTGTTGGGCGCGCAGCACCAGGAACGCCTCGCTGAACCGGGCCAGCGTGAACACCGCCCCGACGATCACCACCCACCAGTACGCCCCGGAAAACTGCCGCAGCACGCCCCAATGGATCGGCGAGCGGAAGCGATGCGCCGACGGCCCCCGCTCGGGCTCCTCCACGCCGGCCACGATCAGCGCCACTGCCACCACGGCGGGCAGCACCGCGAACCACAACACCAGCTTGATATCCCCGCCCAGCGCCGCCATCAGCGCGATCGCCAGCAAGGGGCCGAGGAAGGCGCCCACCGTGTCCATCGACTGGCGCAGGCCGAAGCAGGCACCACGGATCTCGGGCGGCGCCACGTCGGCCACCAGCGCATCGCGCGGCGCCCCGCGAATGCCCTTGCCGATGCGGTCCAGAAAACGCGCGGCGAACACCGTCTCGGCCGAGGACGCCAGCGGAAACAAGGGCTTGGTCAGCGCGGCCAGCCCGTAGCCCGCCAGCAGCAAGCCCTTGCGCCGGCCGATGAAATCGCTGATCGCCCCGGAAAAGATCTTCACGATCAGGGCCGTCGCCTCGGCGATGCCCTCGATCACCCCGATCACCAGGGCGCTGGCCCCGAGCGTGCCGGCCAGAAACAGCGGCAACAGGCTGTGGGTCAGCTCCGACGACACGTCCATGAACAGGCTGACGAAGCCCAGCGCCCACACCGTGCGCGGAATGACGGGTCTTGCGGCGGTCATTTTCAGGGCGCCATCCTGGCGCGACGGATCGGTCGGCATGTGAGCCTCGGAGAAAGTGAATGCCCCATCCCCCCGGACAGGGCCGAGTGAGGCGGCGTGAAGAACCGGCAGCATCCCCGCCGCCGGCCGGAAGCCGCAGGGAAAAGTGTAGGCAACTCGCCCCGCGAACTCAAACGAGGACGGCAGGACGTAGCGTCGACCTGCGGGGCCCCCTCCCCGCCGCGCCGCCAGCATCGAAAGCACGACAACCGTGGAGAAGCACCGCTACCTGGCGAGCGGCCCCAGCACCTGGCGGGCCTCCTCGCGCAGCTTCACCGCGATATCCGACGCCAGATCGAGCCGGCGCAGCAGCCACAGACTGAGATCGTGCTCGAACGGGTCCGGCAGCGCCACCGGCCCCGGCGCGGCTTCCTCGCGGGCGGAATCGGCGCTCGCCGCCGGCTCGCTGCCGGTCAGCGTCGCCCCGATCAGCTCGGCGTTCTGCTGCAGCGACGGGCGAATCTGCTCCAGGTTCAGCCGATCACGCCGCAGCAACAGCATGGTCTTGACCGCGGTGAGCTGGGCCAGCAACTGGTAGCTGTGCGCCATCAGCCGGCTCAGCGGACGCAGCGGCGGGCGCACCGCGCGCGGCTCCGACAAGGAACGCTGCGTCGCCTGCACCAGGGCGGACAGGCTATCGTAGGCCTCGCGCCGCGCCAGCCGCCAGGCCAGCTCCGGCTCGTTGTCCACCGCCTGCAACTGCCCCAGCCCCAACGCCACGCGGGCATGCCGCGCCTGGGCCGCCAGCGTGCGCCGCACCAGCGCCGGAATCTGATGGCGCTCCCACGACGGCAGCACGTAACTGAACAGCCAGGCGATAGTGACGCCGATCAAGGTATCGGCCATGCGCTCCACCATGGCAAAGGCCGGGCTCGCACCGGCACTGAGCATGTGCGCTTGCACCAGACCCAGCACCGTGGCCGCCACCGCCGTCACCAGGTAGCGCCGGATCGTGAAGGCATGGGCCACCGCCTGCGCCAGCGTCACCACCACCAGCAACCCCAGCGGCGGGACATGCGCCGCCAGCAAGGCCCCGGCCAGGACACACCCCATCAGCGTGCCCGCCACCCGGCTGTTGCGCCGCTCCAGCGTCTGGGCCAGGCTGCCGCGCAGCACCACCACGATGGTCAGCAAGATCCAGTAATCGTGCGTGCCCCACGGCAGCACCAGCGACAGCGCGTAGGCCGTGCCGATGGCCAGCGCGGCGCGGATGGCATGGCGCAGCGGCGGCGCGTCCCAGCGCCACAAGGCGGCGAAAGGCCGCCACGACCAGGCGGTCGGGCTCACGAACATCTGCCAGGCGGCACGCACCACGGCGAGATCGGGCTCGGCCTCGCCACGCGCCAGCGCGATCAGGCGCAAGACCTCGTCGTTGATGTGGCCGATGCGGTTGGCCAGCCCGCGCGCCAGCATCGCCGGCGACGGCATGCCGGCGCTGGCCGGCGGCGCCGTCTCATCCCCCCAGTGCAAGGCCGCCAGGCGCGGACGCAGGCTCGCGAGCGGTTCCGGCAGACGGTTGTACAGCAAGGCATCGGCCAATTGCTCCACCTCGCCGGCCAGGGTCTCCAACACCCCGCGCAGCTCGTCCAGCAACGGCTCATGGCCGGGGTGGGTTTTGAGGGTATCGAGATCCAGCTCGCAGGCCAGAAGATGGTCGCGCAACTCCAGCACCAGCATCAGCATGCCGGCCAACTGCTGCCGGCGCGGCGTGCGCGGCGATTCGAGCAGAAGATCGCGCGCCGACTGCAGATGATCGGCCAGCGCCGCCTGCTGCTTCAGCAAGCGGCCGATCAGCGGCAGCCGCCCCGTCTCCTCCCCGGCACCGGCCGTGGCGAACTGCTGTGCCTGCGTGCGCATCAGCTCGCCCAGGGTCAGCAAGGTATCGGCCAGCATCTGCACCCGGTAGAGCGGGTTGAGCAGCGCATGGGCGATGGTGGCGTAGACCAGATACAGACCCGCGCCCAGGGCGAAATACAAGGTGCTGGTGAGCGCCGCGCCGCTCTTGGTGTACTCCGGCGCCGCCATCGAAAACACCATGGCGAACATCACCGAAATCGAAATCGGCAGCCCGCGCTTGCCCCAGGCCGCCGCCAGGAAGGCGATGAAGCTGGCGGGCACCAGCAGCAGCCCCAGGTAACCTGGCGAGGCATGCAGCGCCTGCACGCCGAAAAACAGCGGCAGGCCGATCAGCGCCGCCGGCAACAGATGGAAGAACTTGCCGCGCTTGGGGCCCGGCAGGTCGGGCGGAATACAGACGATCACCCCCACCGACGCCGCCGAGGCGGCGGCCGCCCCCAAAAACAGATGCACACCCCCCGAAATCAGCATCAGGCCGAGCGCCGCCGACAGGCCGTTGGCGACGTAATAGCTCAAGGCGATGCGCAGCAAGGCCCGAGCACGGCCCTGCCAGGAAGAAGGGATCTGCATGGTGTTGTTATCCGCTGTTGTTCGACCCATCGCAAAGCAGATGCCCGGCCCCGACACGGCGGGGCGAAGAAAGGCGCGGCAGGAAAGGCCCCGCCGCTACGGCTGAGACCGTAGCGGGGACTTTACCAAAGAAGGCGGGGGAAAAGCTGGAAATGGGGATAGACCAGCTGCTGGAGTGAGCTGGCAGAAAAGAGAAAGCCTCCCAACTCGGGAGGCTTCGCTCATCCATCAAGATGGATGTCACATGGGCTGCAAGTCCCTCAGCGCCTCGGGGTGCTGCACTGCTAGCCGCAACAGCGTTTGAGCCGCGCCGGTCGGCTCACGACGCCCCTGCTCCCACTCCTGCAGCGTACGCTTGCTGACATGCAGTAACAGGGCCAAATCGGCTTGGGAAACCCCAACCTTGGCCCGAGCCCTGGAGGCAAGGGTGGGCTCGACCTGGGTCTTGCGGGCAGCTTGACCCGCCTTCATGGCGCGTACAGATTCCAGCAGCTCCGCGTCGATATCTCGATTGGCATCGCGCTTCGCCAAATCCTTTTCAGTTAGCATCAATCGTCTCCTTCCTCAGTCCAGTAATCAGCTGTGTACCGAGTGAATATGGGAGTTTCTGCAATAGTGTACATGAGTCAATCATACGTCAGTGACGTACATGTCCTCAATCTTTTTTGATCAAGCCACCATGTAGGGCTGGCAGCGGCACGATCGCCATCGTCAGGACGACGGGGAAAAACTGCAGCCATTGCCGGTAGTGCTCAGCGGTGTGGGGAGTCTGGGGGCAGGCTCTCCCGAGTTCGACAGTTCGCCCCCAAAGACACCTGTTTTTGGGGGCGAACTGTCGAACTCGGGGGGCAAGCTGGAAATGCGGATAGACCAAATACTTTAGTGCTTCAATTTTTAAATAAAACGCCTCCCAGCATGTGAGGCGTCACTTCTACATCAAGGCAGAGCTCATCAAGATTGAGCTTGATTTTTGTTGCACCGCAACTGGCAGAGTGTTCCCACATCAACTACCCCAATTGAATTAAGCTTTGGACAGATTCTATCTGCTCAAGAGATTTATAAAACGGATCGAGCTTTAGTATTGCCCTACGAATCGAGCGATAGTCAGTATGTGGCACATCCACATAGCCAGGAGCCTCATCTAAATCGACCTCGAACAACCCTGCCGGTGCACTTGACGTATTAATTAGCTCAACATAGCAACCATAATCAAGTGAGTAAACATTATAACGACGGCCAGGCTCATCCCTTGCGGAAACGCTTTGCTTTATGAGGTGAAGCACTCTCGCATCATACAAAAATTCGATAAGCTCATCTCGCGAATCTGCCTCAAGAAGAAAAGCTCTAGCCTTTCTATGCTGAATCACCTCATCAATAACCCATGCGAGCAATTTCTGTGCATCAGGCTTTGTACTTACCGCTTGTTGCTTAGCTCGTGTATACCATGTTCTTGCTGCGACCCGGACAATTGGGACAGATATTTTATCCGATAGCGCCTTTTGAGCCGCAAGACTTATAATATTAATTGCATCACGCGGCACACCTTCGGCAGCCCGGACAAACTCTTCAAATGCCGTGACCTGTGTAAACAACTCACCAATAAAGCCACTGGAAGTAGATGGAATCTTGACGATAGCATCACCAGCGAGCAACGCGCTTACATGGCGATGAAGAAGATCCAAAAAGAATTTCTTGGAAAGTTCGGTGTCATTATCAAACACAAGAAACTCATCAAGATTAATGCTAGCTGCGGCATCTGCACCAATCTCTATACCAATATGACCGATATCCTCATCTGGAATTCTAAACTGGCAGCGCTGCTCAATAGCCGCAATTTTGATAGTCACCCCTCTTACAGGGATAACACAACGACGAAGCAGATCGGCCAAGTAGGGCTGGAGGTCTAAAGGAATTTCACTCCATTCATCGAACAATATCCATAGCTTTTTATTTGGCAGCTCGTCAACCACCTTCTGAATTTCTCGCATCACTGAACTAAAATGAACACGAAGTTTTTCAACTCCATTCCTTTTGCGTTCAAGACTATGAGAAAAGCCGACCTTATCTTCAGCAGATGCATCAGCGGAAGCCTTAACTCCTTTCGAGCCGGCGCCAAATACAAACTTAAACGAACTTGATTTAGAGCTTGTATCGGTATCGCCTTCCTTTATTTCAACATTGCCATCTACTACAACAACTGAGGAAGCATCCGCAAAGGCATCAAGGTGAGGGCCAAGCTTGGAAAGATCGATTTGGGCCTCACGCTCAATCGCTTCGTTCAATATTTTTTCATGGATAGCCTGTAGGGTGTCAACTAGCAGACGTGTAGCACGCTCAGCAAGAGCTAATCGAGTATCCGCATAGATTCCGCCGGTAGACCCGATCGTCCTCATGTCAAGCTGAACAGATACCGTGCCGCCTTTGATGATTTCATTATTCAAATAACCTAAGACGTGAGTCTTTCCGGTTCCGCGACGACCAAAAACGATTTGGTTATCGGGGTTAGAAAGCAGGGTAAAAACCGGACCAACATCAACAAATGAGTCGATAAGATGCTGCCGGTCATGTGTTTCTGCTCGCTTTGCCAATTTAAGTAGAGCATTATTGATTGCCCGCATAATCTCCCTTTATTAACATTGACCAGCGAATGCGAATCATCAAATAACCACCTGTCTTTACGATAATTTAGCACGCAGCTGGCAGCGCGCTGCTACACCATCTCTAACCGCAATAAAAAAACCCGCTTTCTAGGACAAATCAATCAACAAGACGTTGATGTATCATCCTTGGGCTGCCGTCCCAGCCTGATAATATTTAGTGGCAAATGCAAATCCAGACCAACCAAGCCAACCAGCTCTGAAAACTTCGCACTTACAAAAGACTGCATTTGCAGCCCCAGGAGCTCGCAATAATCTCTGTTTTTAACCAGCTCCGATGCCGCAGAATCGTCAACAGAAATATCGAACTCATACCGACCAATAAACTCTGCAACCACATTGAGGATTTTCTGATCTTTATCGACTACTGCATTGGCGTCAATTAAAACTCGACCAAGAAGATAGGATGGCTCGCTTTGCTCGCCGCCAACGGTAAAGGTTGATTTGGTCGAAATAGCAAACGCAACATTCCCTTCAACATAGGCAGGGCCTGAGTTCATGCCACTTTCAAGAGCAAGCTTATCGAGACGAACCTCGGTCAATGATGCGATGGGATTATCCATGGGCTCTTCTCAATTTCATTAGAAACATACCTTGCGCCACTGCGGGAAGCAATATATTGGCGACGAGTCTCAAAAACAGTCTCCTCATGAACATGCATATGGCTATGGTTATGCACTTCTTTTGCAGGAGACAATTTTTCTTTTAATGCGAGGCCCACAAATTGATTCAAAGAAATGCATTCACGCTTAGCCGCAATCGCAGCTTGCTTGTGCAATTCTGGATCAATTCTAACGTTAAATGTTCCTTTAAATGGTTTTTGAGGCTCAATATTACGTGCAGCACACATTTCAAGATAACCATCAACGGCTTCTTCAAACATGGCCTTTATTTCATCGACACTTTCACCGCCATACACAATAGTGCCATCGATGAACAAAACTTCTCCGGTTAAGCACGCATCTTCAGCACTGTAGCCAACCGAGCCAAAGAAACCTTTGTACTCAAGAAGGTCACTCATTTGGTATTTCTCCCGTTTCTTTTAAAGCCTTTACTGCTGCGTCAATTTCATATGCAAGCAAGTACGGCTTTGGGTGGCGCTTGTGCAAACTCAAGGGATACCCACTCTTTACATGGATAAACTTGCGACCAGATCCACCTCCGCTTGGCTGCTCTTCGAACCCATGGTTCGTCACAACAAGCACAAGCTCGTCCCACATGAAATCCTTCGGCCTAGGGTTGCCGCACAAACGCTTAAGGGCCTTGTCTACCTTGGACATACAGAGTCCCCTGATAGCTTCAGCCCCATGCTCCACCCCTTGCAACTAGATTTCAGTTGCATTGTACACATTTGGCCCGCGTTAATAAATTTCAATCTGTCCTTGCCTCCTCTTGCATGCCCACGGTGTCTCCATGACTTGCGGGCGCTGCCGCTGCAACTTGTAGTGGAAGACAGCCAGAGCACAGCATGTGGTGCCCCGCGAAAAATAATGACACAAGGCATCACATTGGCATAGTGTGTAACACATGCAAAAAGCGCCACGTAGCCGCTTTTGAGTCATGTTAAGGGTCGGATCAGATGCTGTTGTAAGTTTGCAGCATGGACAGGACGCTTTGCTGCATCTTCGGCTCGACCCGGTGAATGCTCCAGCAACACCGTCTCATCATTGGACTGCGAGGCGCTCTTGCGCACGCCGGTCACGATGTAAAGCACATCGACGCGACGGCATAAAGCATTGCCAGGCATCAGGTATTCGCGCATGGTTGCGCCACCAAGCCTCTGAATTACTCCACGTTCTCTAGATACTTAGCTGCTTAGGGATGAGTCGGCCGCCATTCTTCTGGGACTCAACCGAGAGCCTTGGCGAGAGCGGGCCAGTTGCATCACCCGGCCTGAACGCCTCCCTTGCCGACATCAGGCCTACCCCACCTTCCTAATCCCCCGACACGCCGGAAATCGCGAGCAGCCCCAGAACTTCGATCCCACCAGTTCGCCCTTCTGCGCCGTGCGCAGCACCATGGGGCTGGCGCAGCTAGGGCACGCCGGCACAGAGGAGACGGTCGGTGGCGGCGTGATCTGCTGGCCCGACTGCTGCTGGACCATGGCCAGCACCTTTTGCGCGGGCATGAGGCGTATGGAGCGCCCTTCGGCGAAGTTCTTGGCGTCCTCGGTGAATTCGCCCGACGCCACGACGTAGCCGCCCACCGCTTGGCGAGCGGTCATGACGCCGTACAGCTCGCGCACGATGGCCACGCCGACCTTGCTGGTTTTCCACTGCTTGCACTGCACCAGGTATTTGTCCTTGCCCATGTACAGTTCGAGGTCCACGCCGCCGTCGGGGCCATCCCCGCCCTGCTGCACGACGCGAAAGCCCTCGCGCCGGAAGAGTTCGGCGGTGAGGTGCTCGAACTCTCTCCACGACAGCTTCTCCAGCGCCTCCCGGCTCGGGTTGCCCGACACGTTGCGATGCAGTTCGGCTTGCCGGCGGCGGGTGCGGTAGGAGACGAAAGCGCCCAGGACGAAGCAGAACGGGACGATGTACTGCAAGAACATGGAAAAGGACACCAGCAGTTGGCGGACCATGCTGTCGCCCACTGTGGGGCCAGGGCCGTTGCTGCCTAGAGGAGCGGGAACGATGGGAGGCAGCGAGGCGAAGTGATGGAAGACGAGGTAAGTGAGGAGGGCCAAGGCGAGGCCAGCCTGCCACGGCAGTTTGGCCGCGATCTCCATCAGGATTTCGAACAGGGATTCCTTGCGCCGGGCCATAGGCTTACCCTATATGCATTAATACGTAAGCATATTAATGCACCTTAAAGGGGATTCCTACTAGGGGAATGGCTTGGCTTGAGCCAGAGCAAAATCTGCGCTGACCGGATGCTTGGAGTGGAATCAGTGAGGGGGACGTCGTCTGTCGCGGGAGGGCACGCTGCATGATGCGGCAGGCGACGAGTGTGCCCACCTTGTGGACTCAGTTTCCGCCGCCGGCATCCTGCTCATTGTAGGTTTGCATCACTGCCGTGACCACCGCCCTGCCCCGTGCGTCCAACAGACCCCACTCCGTCAGCAGGGCCTGTTGCTCCTCCGACAACTGACCCACGTTGCGCACGCCAGCCACGACATAAAGGACGTCAAATCCTGCATCAGAAAGCTTTGAGAGCGATTCTGCATTCGGTGTGGCCGTACCGGCCTCATAGGTGTGATAGGTACGCAAGGCGACATCACACACCTCGGCACAGTCGGCTTGGGAAAGCCCTAACCTGCGTCTTTCCTCATAAAGACGCTGACCAATTTGAGGTTTTCTGCTCATTTATGTTGACGTTATGAGTTATTCCTCATAACATCCGTATTGAGTTGCACATTTCCTCACATGCTAACATCGCACGCCTTGCGGATACACCACCGCAGGTGACGCTGCGCGCCCATGACATGGCGAAACGTCAGGCCGCCCCACGTTCCGCGCACAGCACAAAGGAGCCAAGCCTTGGAATTGAGCCCCAGTCCTCTGCCCTCCCTGTCGGGTTTGGCAGCCTCTTTTACCGAGTTGGTCACCCACTGCCGCCACATCGTGTGCTGCATCGACGGCAATCAGAACGGGCTGCCGTTCTCCATCGTGATCGGGCAAGTCACCTTCAGCCAGCAGCCCGAGCTGCTGGCCCTTCCGTTCGAAAAATTCCTCCATGACCAAGCTATTGCCAGGCCGATGGCCGGCCTGATCAACCGGACGGCCCCGCTGGATCTTTTCGGATTCACCCCGCCAAAAGACGGTTCAGGCATCCCCGGCATCGTCTGGCCGTGGACGGACCACTACCTGACCGTGCTGCGCCACTCGCTCCACATCAGGCAAATGCAGTTTGATCAGTATGGCCGGCCGCTGCCGAATCTCTGCGCCAAGCAGCTCTACATCGCCCAGCGCCACACCCTGCTCTGGCACGATACCAAGAGCTTCGCCGGCTGGTTTTTCGGGAATTGGCGCCGGTGGAGCCTGTCATGAAGCCCGGCGCAGGCCGGCAGCCGGACGAGCGGGAGGCGTGCTCAGCGGAAGCGGGTCAGGTCGTGACGACGCTCGGCCTCGGCAACGGCAACTGGCCGGACATGACCGGCCGGCTTATCCATGAGCAGTCCGAGCGCAATGGCGCTCACATCATTCCGAGACCGGTGTGCGAGCCACCGCCCAATGGCGGCGCGGCCTTCCAGATCAATAAGCGGCCTTGACGACATTTCATGGATGAATTTGTCCGGCTCCCACATAGCGGCACACCCAAGCTCACTATCGCATGACGTTGAATTTCAGGCTCACACGATGCGGCACCCAGTGAATGACAAATAACTATATCAATCCCATACGCATTATTTATTAGCGAATAAGATACCTATGTAGTATCATGTCATCATGAAAGCTGGTGTCTTGATTCATCATCTCAAGCACCGATAGCCGCGATGTCGACGAGGCAGCCCCACGGTCAAGAGCATCGGCCGATTTCAAAGTCATGCTGCTCTTGTAGATTGTTAGAGGAAAGATCCCCCTGTCTCGGCGCCACGCCAGGTGGTGGCCTACGCTGACCGACGACGCGCTTTCCGCCAGAAGCCCGGGAAGGCCGCTCGGGTATAGCCCGCCAAATTGGCGCTCACCACGGCATCGCACCCGAGTCTGATCGACTTTGATGATGGCCAGATACCAGCCTGAGCGACAAGAATTCTGACTTGGGCCGACAGGGCCTCGGGATACGCAGCAAAGGGGAAACCATGTTGGAGAGCGATAACTCCCCCTTGGATATCAGCACCTTCCTCGTCGCATCGATTCACGACATGAAAAATTCGCTTTGCGTGATCAATGCCATGCTGGAGGATGTGATCGATCAAACCAGCGATCACTGCTGCCCTGCTCACGAGTCGGTGGGCCAAGTTCTCTATGAATCACAGCGTGTCGCCGCCAACCTGCTTCAACTTCTGGTCATCTACAAGTTGGGGAAGGGACTCTACCCCTTCGACCCTCAAGAACACGACCTCACCGATTTCACGCTCGAAGCCATCTCCCGCGTCACCCATCTCGCTCAATGCCGGGCGGTGAATATCCATGTCGAATGCGCACCGGATCTCTACTGGTACTTTGATCGAGAATTGGTCCTCGGCGCGATTGTGCAAGCTCTTAACAATGGCGTGCGCTACACCAGCAGCAAAGTCTGCCTCCAGATAGGCATCAAGGATGGCATGCTGGAATTCAGGGTGGAAGACAACGGTCCTGGCTACCCTGCGAGCATGCTTGAAGAGCAGTTGCCTGCGACCCGAGGCATAAGCTTTACCACCGGAAACACCGGCCTGGGCCTCTATTTCTCATCAATAGTTGCCGAGCAGCACCAACATCGCGGCCGGCACGGAACAACTCGACTCGAAAACGGGGGCACACTGGGCGGTGGAGCCTTTGTGATGACCTTGCCTTAAGCCGGGGAGCCAACCATGTCGGTAGATCAGTCGGACAAAATCGATTTCGCCAAAAAGCGTTTTCTCATCGTCGATGACTTCGAAGGAATGTGCAACATCCTCCGCGATTTATTGCGCAAGTGTGGCGCCCGCCAGATCGATACCGTCACCAAGGGTCGCGAGGCAATCACAGCCCTCACCCGCAACAGTTACGACGTGGTGCTCTGCGACTACTATTTGGGCAGCGGCAAGAACGGTCAGCAGGTGCTGGAAGAGGCCCGCCACCAGAAGCTTATCGGCCCAGCCACGATATGGATCATGATTACGGCCGAAAAGAATTCGGACATGGTGATGGGGGCGATCGAGCACCACCCTGACGACTATCTGATCAAGCCCTTGACCGAGGCCATTCTCCAGACCCGACTGGCGAAACTGGCGCAGAAAAAGACACAGCTAGCGGCCATTGAGGCGGCCATTCGCTCCAAGGAATACCTCAAGGCGATTGCCTTGTGTGATCAGCGTTTGGCTGAAGACAAGGGAAGCGACGCCCATCTGGCACGGCTTCGCTGTGACCTGCTGATGCTGACCGGTAATTTTGAAGAGGCACGCGCCTCTTACGACAGGCAGCTTGCGGTCAGAGACGCCCCCTGGGCCAAAGTGGGGTTGGCAAAATTGTATTTCCAGAAAGCCCGATACCAACAAGCCCGGGAACTTCTCGAGCAGGTCATCGAAACCAACCGCGCCCTGCTGGAAGCTTACGACTGGCTGGCCCGCACGCTGGTTTGCATGGAGGAGTGGAGTTCGGCGGAGGCCCTGCTCCAGCGCGCCACGGCACTCTCGCCCAATTCGATCGGCCGACAGCAGTCACTGGGAGATGTGGCGCTCCGCTGCAACAGCCTCGATGTTGCGGAGCAGGCTTACAGTAAGGCACTTACTCTAGGAGCCAATTCCAATATGAAAAAAGCCGGGCCCTACCTGGGCCTGGCCAGAGTCTACACGGAAAAAGGCGCCCCAAAGGAGGCCCTGGCCGTGCTGGGGAGGCTTGCCCATGAAGTCGAAGGCAATTCGATCAAGCTCCAGGCCAAGGCAGCCGAGGTCCGGGTCTTCCATAAAACCGGCGATACCGAGCAGGCAAGGCTCTGTGCGGAAGCCCTATCAACCCAGATCCAAAGCGGTGTGCACGGGATGCCCCCGTCCGTCACACTGGAACTGGCTGAATCGCTCATGGAAATCGGTAACAAGGAGGTAGGCAGTCAACTGATTCAGTTCGTGGTCCGCAACCACCATGAGGACGAAACGCTGATTAGCCGCGCCCAAGACATCTACACCAAGGCGGATATGGGCGAGGAAGGCGCCGACCTTGTCGCATCGGCGCGCCGTACCGCAGTCGAGACCATGGACAAAGGCGTGCGTCTCGGCGCCCAGGGCAAGCTCGACGAAGCCATCGAGGCCATGCGTGCCGCTTATACCCTGATGCCGCACAACTCCCGCCTGCTACTCAACCTTGCCTATCTGCTGATCCAATACCAAGAGAAGAATGGCTGGCATCACGGCATGTCCAGCGAGGCGCGCAAAGCCATCGAGACCGCACGCCGCTACACCCCCGACAACCAACGCTGCGGCGAGCTGCTGGCCAAGTTGGAGAAACTCGGCTAGTTGTCCAGCCCCGGACGATTGCCAACGCGCTTTCTGAATCAATTGGCACGCTGCTTCCGCCGATCATTCATGGCCGGGAGGGCGGCCGAACCGTGATTCAGCGGAAGCGGGTCAGGTCGTGACGACGCTCGGTGGAGTCGGACGCCAGCGACAGGCCATGCAGCTTGGCCAGCAGTCTCGCCAGGCCGGCGCCCAGTTCCTCCACCGCGGCCTGCTGCTTGGGATTGGTCAGCGAGCCATCGGCGCCGAATGCCTCATGCGCCACGCCCACCGCCAGTTGCTCCGGCATGACCAGCACGCCGATGTTGCCCAGAATGGCTCGCACATGGACCAGGCCGCGCAGGCCACCGAAGCCGCCGGGCGAGGTGCTCAGCAAGGCGGCCACCTTGCCGGAGTACGGCGCGAGGCCAGGGCTGCCGCCCACCGGGCGCGAGGTCCAGTCGATGACGTTTTTCAGCAGCGGGGAAATCGAACCGTTGTATTCCGGCGAGGCGATCAGCAGGCCCTGGTGGCTCAGCATCAGTTCGCGCAAGCGGAGCGCGTTGGCCGGCACGCCGTTCTCGCTCTCGTCGTCGCCATCGTACAGCGGCATGGGGAAATCGCGCAGGTCGATCAGGGTGACATCCGCCCCGGCGGCGTGCGCCCCGGCAGCGGCGATCTGCACCAGCTTCTTGTTCCAGGAATCCTTACGCGCACTGCCGGCGAAGGCCAGAATCTTGGGGGCGTCATCCATGTCGTTCTCCTTAGCTATCGCTCTTCCCCGCACTCTGCCGGAAAGCACCGTTCAAGTGTAGGTAAGAAGACACGGCGCGCTAGCGACATCTCGGTGTTCCTTGCCCGCCCTCCCTGTGGGGGGACGCTGCGGCGGGTTAAGACCGGGCGCGGGCGTTTCGGCGCACGGACAAGGGCGAGCGGGCAATGAAGCTCGCTTGAGAACCCCGGCCAGGCGTCGCGGCCGGGGTGGCCGGATCAGTGGGCAGCGACGCCGCTGCGGATCAGGTGGTCGAAGGCGCCGAGCGCGGCCTTGGCGCCCTCCCCCATGGCGATGATGATCTGCTTGTACGGCACGTCGGTCACGTCGCCGGCGGCAAACACGCCCGGCACGGTGGTGTCCTGGTGGCGGCCGACCAGAATCTCGCCGCGGCTGGACAGCTCCACGCTGCCTTTCAGCCAGTCGGTATTCGGCAGCAGGCCGATCTGTACGAAGATGCCTTCCAGCTCGATGTGGCGCGCCTCGCCGCTGGCACGGTCGATATAGTCGAGGCCGTTCACCTTGCTGCCGTCGCCGGTCACTGCGCTGGTCTGCGCCTGCACGATCACCGTCACGTTGGGCAGACTGCGCAGCTTGTTCTGCAGCACAGCGTCGGCACGCATGGCATCGCCGAATTCCAGCAGGGTGACGTGGGACACGATGCCGGCCAGGTCGATGGCGGCTTCCACGCCGGAGTTGCCGCCGCCGATCACCGCCACGCGCTTGCCCTTGAACAGCGGGCCGTCGCAGTGCGGGCAGTAGGCCACGCCCTTGTTGCGGTATTCCTTCTCGCCCGGCACGTTCATTTCGCGCCAGCGCGCCCCGGTGGCGATGATCACCGACTTGGCCTTGAGCGTGGCGCCGCTGGCCAGTTGCACCTCGGTCAGCCCGCTGCCGCTTGCGCTGGCCGGCACCAGCTTGCTGGCGCGCTGCAGGTTGATAACGTCGACGTCGTACTCCTTGACGTGCTGTTCCAGCGCCATCGCCAGTTTCGGGCCTTCGGTCTCCTTCACCGAGATGAAGTTCTCGATGCCCATGGTGTCCAGCACCTGGCCACCAAACCGCTCGGCCACCACGCCGGTGCGGATGCCCTTGCGCGCGGTGTAAATGGCGGCGGCGGCGCCGGCCGGGCCTCCACCCACCACCAGCACGTCGAAGGTGTCTTTGGCCGCGATCCTGGCGGCCTCACGCTCGGCCGCGCCGGTATCCAGTTTGGCGACGATCTCTTCCAGCCCCATGCGGCCCTGGCCGAAGGCTTCGCCGTTCAGGTACACGGCGGGCACCGACATGATCTGGCGGGTAGCCACCTCGTCCTGGAACAGCGCGCCGTCGATCATGGTGTGGCGGATGTTCGGATTCAGCACCGCCATCAGGTTCAGCGCCTGCACCACGTCCGGGCAGTTCTGGCACGACAGCGAGATATAGGTTTCGAAACTGAATTCACCGGACAGGTCCTTCACCTGCTGGATCAGCTCCTGGCCGGCCTTGGACGGGTGGCCCCCCACCTGCAGCAGCGCCAGCACCAGCGAGGTGAACTCGTGGCCCATCGGCACGCCGGCAAACTGCACCCGGGCGGCTGCCTCGCCCTGCCGTGCCACGGTGAACGACGGCTTGCGCGCATCGCCGCCATCGAAACGGATGGCCACCTTGTCGGACAGGGAGGCGATGTCAGTCAGCAGGCCGCGCACTTCTTCGTCTTTTTCGCCATGGCCCAGCGAGGCCACCAGTTCGATCGGGTGTTGCAGGTGGGTCAGATAGCCTTGCAGTTGGCTCTTGATCGTGGTGTCCAGCATGGTACGTCTCCTTGATTTCGGGTACCCGGGAAAACCGCCGCAGGGTTGGGCTCAGGGGCTTTCCGGGGCACCCGGCAATGAATGTCGGGTGGGGGGAGGTCTTTCTCCCACGTGGTTTCCGCCAGATGTGGAAACGCGGCAAAGCGTCGTGAGTGCCCGTCAGTGCGGTGCGGCCGCAGCGCAGGCACCGGAATGTACGTTGAGTACCTGAGGATGCCGAGCAGCGCCCAAGCCGCAATCACGGGCACGCAGCAGCTTTGCTTAGATTTTGCCTACCAGGTCCAGGGACGGCGCCAGGGTGGCATCGCCTTCCTTCCACTTGGCCGGGCATACTTCACCCGGGTGGGCCGCCACGTACTGGGCAGCCTTCATCTTGCGCAGCAGCTCGGCAGCATCGCGGCCAACGCCACCGGCGTTGATTTCGACGATCTGGATCTTGCCTTCCGGATCGATCACGAAGGTGCCACGGTCAGCCAGGCCGGCTTCTTCGATCAGCACGCCGAAGTTGCGGGAGATCAGGTGAGTCGGGTCCGCCAGCATCGGGTAGCGGATTTTCTTGATGGTGTCGGAAGTGTCGTGCCAGGCCTTGTGGGTGAAATGGGTGTCGGTGGACACGGCGTAGATTTCCACGCCCAGCTTCTGGAATTCCGGGTACAGGTCGGCCAGGTCGCCCAGTTCGGTCGGGCAGACGAAGGTGAAGTCCGCCGGGTAGAAGAACACGACCGACCATTTGCCCAACAGGGTTTGCTCGGTGACGTCGATGAACTGGCCGTTATGGAAGGCTTTGGTGGCAAACGGTTTGATCTGGCTGTTGATGATGGACATGCTTCACTCCTTGATTGGGTTAGGTGCTGCCAAACCTGGATCATTGTGTTGTCTTGTTCAGTTGCATCGCCCGGTTTGTCTGCAGCGGTCAGTCGTTGTCGACGGGTGAATAGTGCCGCATCATAATAGCCAAATCCAATTGAATGTTTTTCTTGAATAGTTTAATTTTGTTTATCGACCCTCCCGGCCCAACATAATGAGGCCCAAGAGGGCCTCACTGCTTTGCCTGCAGGAATGCTTGGCTTACGCCCATTTCTGCAGCTTGATAATCGTTCGATTCGTAAAAAATGGCCGGTTTACACCGGCCAAATCGACTCAAGCTACACAGGGGAGAAGAGCGCCAAGTCAGTACACAGTAGACTTCACCTTCCAGTCGTTATTTTCCACCGCCGAGATGGTGACGGGCGCTTTCTTCAGGTTGCCAGAGCCGTCGAAGCTGAAATCGGCGGTCACCCCTTTGTAGGTGGTGTTGGCGATCATCGGCAGAAACTTGCCCGGCTCGGTGGAGTTGGCGCGTTTCATGGCATCCGCCACCAGCATCACACCGTCGTAGAATTGCGGCCCCAGCGAGATGATTTCCTGCTTGAAACGAGCCTTGTAGCGGGCTTCGAAGTCTTTACCCGCCGGACGGGCGCTCAGTTCGCTGCCGGCCACTGCCGCGAAATGACCGGCGGCATCCGGCCCCGCCAGCTGGATGAAGGTCGGGGTGTTGAGCATGTCACCTCCCATCAAGTGGGCGTTAATGCCCAAGCGCTTCATCTGCTTGGCCATTGGTGCCGCCTGCGCGTCGGCCCCGCCGTAGAAGATCACGTCCGGAGCGACCGCCTTGAGCGAGGTGAGAATGGCGGTAAAGTCCGTGGCCTTGTCGCTGGTGAATTCACGCCGGACCGGCTTCTTGCCCATACCCTGCACCGCCTTGATGAATTCGTCGGCAATGCCCTGGCCGTAAGCGGTACGGTCGTCGATCACGGCGATGCGTTGCGCCTTCAGCTGCTGGATGGCGTAGCGACCGAGTGCGCCGCCGATCTGGCTATCGCTGCCCACCAGCCGGAAGGTGGTCTTATAGCCGGACTGGGTGTAAGCCGGATTGGTGGATACCGACAGCTGCGGAACGCCGGCGTCAGCGTAAATGCGCGAGGCCGGAATCGACACCCCGGAGTTGTAATGGCCGATGACGGCCTTCACACCGGCGTCGACCAGACGTTGCGCCACCTGGGTGCCAATGCGCGGGTCGGCCTGATCGTCTTCGGATACCAGTTCGAACTTCACCTTCTGGCCAGCAATGGTGATGGGCTTGGCGTTGAGATCGTCGATCGCCATTTTGGCGGCGTTCTCGTTATCCTTGCCGTAATGCGCCTGAGGACCGGAGAGCGGCGAGGAAAATCCGATTTTCACTACGGTGTCGGCCAAAGCTGCCGTGGACATGGCCAGCAAGGCCCCTGCAACCCATATCCCCATTGTCGATTGCTTCATGTTTGCGCTCCACTATTTCAGTTTTGAAGATTGGCCGCGATACCGCGACCGGTCGTAGCCGGAAACCCGGCTCATCCCTTGTAGTGTCTTGCCGTTGCCTGCCATGCCCTCATGGCAAGACGCAAGCTGCATCGCGGCAGGGTAGGCATTCTTTGTCGTTGTGGTCGTGCGGTGGCCTGCCCCATCGCTCATCTGCGTCGGCCGTAGTAAGCCGGGGCAAAAGAGCGCGGGGTCCATGGTCTCAGCCCGCCGTCGCCTGCTGGATACGGCTTCTCCTGGCGGCATTCAGCGTGTTCTGCATCAGCATCGCGATGGTCATCGGGCCGACGCCACCGGGAACGGGAGTGATGGCCGATGCCACGGTTTTCACCCCGTCGAAGTCCACATCCCCCACCAGCCGCGTATCGCCCCCCGGCTGGTCGATACGGTTGATGCCCACGTCGATGACCACGGCTCCCGGTTTGACCCAGTCAGCCTTGACCAGGCCCGGCACCCCGACAGCGGCGACGACGATATCGGCCTGGCGGCACACCGCTTCGGGCGACAAAGTACGACTGTGAACGATGGTCACGGTGCAATCGTGCTGCAGCAGCAGGCTGGCCATCGGCTTGCCGACGATGTTGGAACGTCCGATCACCACGGCGTGCAGGCCGCGCAGACTCTCGCCGAGCACCTGTTTGATCAGAAACAGCGCCCCCAGCGGCGTGCAGGGCACCAAGGCCTCTGTCAGCCCACCAGTGGCGAGATGGCCGACATTTTCATAATGAAAACCATCCACGTCCTTGCGCGGATCGATGGCCTGGATCACCTTGTGCGCATCGATGTGGCCGGGTAGCGGCAGCTGCACCAGGATGCCATGCACGGCCGGATCGCCATTGAGCCGGGCAATGAGCTGCAGCAACGCTTCCTCCCGAGTGTCGGCCGGGAGACTGAACTGCTGCGACAGGAAGCCGCACTCTTCGGCACGGCGGCTCTTGTTGCGTACGTACACGGCGCTGGCGGGATCGTCTCCGACCAGGATCACGGCCAGGCCGGGGCGCAACCCCTCCTGCTCTACCGCCGCCTTGACCGCGGCGACGACCTCCTGGGCCGCCGCCTTGCCGTCGATGAGGCAAGGCTGGTTAGTGAAAGATGACGGTGCGATCTTCATTGAGCAGAATCCGGTGTTCGAGATGGAGTTTCACGGCCTTGGCCAGCACCTGGCACTCGGTGTCGCGGCCGATGGCAACCATGTCGTCGGCGGTGGCCGAATGGTCGACGCGCTGCACGTTCTGCTCGATGATCGGACCTTCGTCCAAGTCGGCCGTCACGTAGTGCGCCGTGGCGCCGATCAGCTTGACCCCGCGCTTGTGCGCCTGATGGTAGGGACGGGCGCCCTTGAAGCTCGGCAGGAACGAGTGGTGGATGTTGATGACGTGGCCGGCCAGCTCGCGCGACAGGTCGTCGGACAGCACCTGCATGTAGCGGGCGAGGATGACCAGATCGATTTTCTGTTCACGAACCAGCTCGAGCAGTTTTGCCTCCTGTTCCAGCTTGGTCTCTGCCGTGATGGGCAAGTGATGGAACGGGATGCCTTCATGCTCGGCGCGCCGGCGGAAGGTTTCGTGGTTGGAGACGATCGAAATCAGCTCCATCGGCAGCTGGTTAATGCTGTTGCGGTAAAGCAGGTCGTTCAGGCAGTGCCCCAGCTGCGACACCATGATCATTACCCGGGGTTTGACATCCAGATCGTAGACATGCCAATCCATCCCGTAGGCCAGCGCCACCGGAGCGAAGCCTTGCTTGAAATCTTCGACAGTCATTTTCTCATGGACTTCGAAGCACACCCGCATGAAGAAACGGTGGTTGTCGGGGTCCACGTACTGGCCGCTCTCCATGATGTTGCCGCTTTGTGCCGCGATGCAGTTGCCGACGGCCGCGACGATCGCTTTTCGGTCGTCGCAGGCAAGGGTGAGAACGAATTTCTTGACGCTCATGGTTGGCTCCAAAGGAAAGCTTGGGTGGAAGTTTTCGGGGGGCTCATCATTGACGACCCGGGTTCTGGAATTCGGCTGCGGCGTGGGTCAGCAGGCGATACAGGTAATGCGCAAAGGAGTAACGCATCAGCACCCGAATCACACCTTGCTCCATCCGGATGAACTGGCAGGGAATGCCCTTGATGACTGAGGTCACCACCTTGCCCACCGGGAAATTGCGCCCGCTGAAATCGTAGTGGCAGACCTTGGCCAGGCACGTAGCGGCATCCGAACCGTGCAGCTCCACACAGCTGAAGGTGCCGGACGTGTCCACCACGGCGGCGAAGCAGCCGGCAAAGGCGGCCCGCAGGCGGGTCAGCCAGTGTTCCTGCGCCGCCAGTGGGCACAGCAAGAGGCACTCGTTGGGTGACAGCCACAGCAGGCGGCATTCCCCCGCCTGCGTCATGCCCAGTGCCGGCGGCGGAAACAGTCCGAGCGAGGCGTAGGCTTGGCGAATATCGTCTGCGGCGAGTTGGCCCCGTACGGTGATGAAAGCCAGACCGCGCTGTTCGCACAGTTGCAGCCACGGCACGGATGCCGGCCGCAGCGGGGCGCGGAACGGCTCCAGCGCCGTGCGGTATTGAGCGGAATCAGACATGTTGCCGTTCCCCTTCCTTGTCGTAGAAAACCGTACCGCATACGCGCGCAGCGATACGTTTGCCAGAATGATGCGCGGCGAAGATCTTCTCTCCGGCGCGGCCGTGGCCACCTTCGAGCAGCGCCAACGCGATGGAGCGGCCGAGGATCGGGCTGAAGTAGCTCGACGTCACGTGCCCCTGCGATTGCCGGCTGTCCGGCGCGACGATCAGCGCCGCCCCTTCCGGGATCACCTCGGCCGGGTCGTCGGTGAGCAGGCCGACGTAGTGCTTGCGGTCCGGCCGGTTCATGTAGGGGCGCGCCAGCGCGCGCTTGCCCAGATAGCTGTGCGGCTTCTTCTTGGACAGAATCCATTGCATGCCGAGGTCGACCGGCGACACCGAGCCGTCGGTATCCTGGCCGATGATGGGGAAGCCCTTCTCGGCGCGCAGCACGTGCAGGCTTTCGGTGCCGTAGGGGGTGATGCCGAACGGCTGGCCGGCCTGGTGGATCGCTTCCCAGATCGCGCGGCCGTAGTTGGCCTGCACGTTGACTTCGTAGGCCAGCTCGCCGGAGAAGCTGATGCGCATGATGTTCACCGGCACGCCGAGAATGCGGCCCTTGCGCCAGTGCATGAAGGGGAAGGCCTCGTTGGCGAAATCGACGTCGGCGCAAAGTGTCTGCAGGATCGCCCGGCTGTGCTCGCCGACCACCGCGGTGGTGCTCCAGTGGTCGGTCACCGAGGTCAGGTAGACGCGCAGGTCCGGCCATTCGGTCTGCAGCCACGACTCCAGGTTGAGGAACACGCTGGCGGCACCGCCGGTGGTGGTGGTCATCAGGAAGTGCTGCTCGCCCAGGCAGGCGGTGACGCCGTCGTCCTTGACCATGCCGTTCTCGTCCAGCATCACGGTGTAGCGGCATTGCCCCGGCTTGATGGCGCTCCAGTCGTTCGGCAGCACGCGATTGAGGAACTCGCGCGCATCCGGCCCCTGGATGTCGATCTTGCCCAGCGTGGAGGCGTCCATCATCGCCACGCCGGTGCGTGCCGCCAGGCATTCGCGCTGAACCGCCGTGTGCAGATCCTCGCCGGCCTTCGGGAAGTACCAGGGGCGCTTCCACTGACCGACGTTCTCCCACTCGGCGCCGTTCTCCAGATGCCAGAAATGCATCGGCGTGTGGCGCTCGGGCTCGAACAGCTCGCCAACGTACTCGCCGGCCATGGCGCCGAAGGTCACCGGGGTATAGGCCGGGCGATACGTCGTGGTGCCGACCTCGGCCATGGGCTTGCCCATGACCTCGCTGGCGATGGCGATGCCGATCACGTTGCCGGTCTTGCCCTGGTCGGTGCCGAAACCCAGTGCGGTGTAGCGCTTGATGTGCTCGATGCTGCGGAAGTTCTCACGGATGGCCAGGCGGATGTCCTTGGCCATCACGTCGTTCTGCAGGTCGACGAACTGCTTGCCGTCCCAGTCCGGCGCGCGGAAGAACGGGGCGGTATGCAGCGACACCGGCGAATCGACGGCATGCAGTTGCTCAACGCGATACCCCAGCGCCGCCAGGCTTTGGCGCGCCGCACGGCGGCCCGAGGCCAGGCAATCATCGAGGCGAGCCAGCCCCAGCAGCGAACCGGCGTAATCGCGATCCTTGCCGGTGGCCTTGGGCAGGAAGGCGCAAACCTCGTCGGACCATGTCGGCTTCGCGCCGGTATGGCAGTCCAGGTGCACCACCGGGCTCCAGCCGCCGGCAACGGCCAGCAGGTCGGCCGAAATGGTCTGCGGCGCACCGGTCACGCCCCAGCGGCAATCGTCCAGATGGACCACCCCTTGCACGGTGACCGACGCCAGTTGCCCGCGCCCCTGCGCCGCCACGACGGCCGCGCCGCTGAACAAGGGCGTGCGGTAGTGTTGCGCCAAGGCGCGGGGTTGCCGGGGCACCTCGGCTCGGCAGTCCACGATGGCGCGGACAGGACGACCCAGCGCCTGCAAATCCTTGAGCAGCCCATAGCCGCTATCGTTGTTGGTGAAAATCACCACGTCGCGGCCGGGCAGGACTCCGTGCTGATGCACATAGCTCTGCACGGCGCTAGCCTGCATGATGCCGGGCAGGTCGTTGTTGTCGAAAGCGATCAAGCGCTCGTGGGCACCGGTCGCCAGCAGGACACGCCGGGGACGGATCTTGTGCAGGCGCTGGCGCACGCCGCCAGCCCTGGCCTTGAGCGGCAGATGATCCTGCACCCGCTCCAGGGCCTGGATCAGGTTGTAGTCGTGCAAGGCATAAGCACAGGTGCGGGTCAGGATGCGGACGTTCGGCAACTGGCGCAGATGCGCCTCTGTGCACGCGATCCACTCGCGCACGGGCACGCCGTCGATCTTGGCATCCGCCTCCGTGAACCAGTTGCCGCCGAGCGCGGGCCGCTCATCGATCAGAATCACGGCAGCGCCCGCCTGCCCGGCCTCCAGCGCAGAGGCGAGACCGGCCACGCCACCGCCGATGATGGCCAGATCGCAGTGCAGGTTGTTGTGCTCGTAAGCTTCCGCGTCCGGTTCGACCGGGGCCACGGAGAAGCCCGCCATCTGACGCAGGAAGTGCTCGTAGCGCGGCCACAGGCTTTTCGGCTGCTGGAAGGTCTTGTAGTAGAACCCTGCCGGCATGAAGCGGTGCAGCGGCGAGAACAGCCGCTTGTAGTCCATCTTCAAGGAGGGGCGGCCGGTCGCTGGACGGGCGTTCAGCCCTTCATACAACTCGACTTCGGTCGCCTTGATGTTGGGCACGAAATGGCCGCCGTCCTCCAGCGCCACCAGCGCATTGGGCTCTTCGACCCCGGCCGAGACCACGCCGCGCGCGCGGCCGTACTTGAAGCTGCGCCCGACGACGCGCACGCCGTTGGCGAGCAGGGCCGAAGCCAGGGTGTCCCCGGCCAGTCCCTGCATCGCCTCGCCATTCCAGGTGAAGTGAATCACGTGCTGGCGGTCGATGACTTCATGCGCGCCGGGCTTGGCCAGACGGTGCGGTGTAGCACTCATAGCGGGGCTCCTTGCACAGCGGTGGCCTGAGCGGCATGGCGGGAGGCATCATTCATCCGCGCTTCCCGAGAGGCATCAGCCATGCTCCAGCTGTTGAAAATCTCATTGGTAACGTTGTCGCGCGCGACCAACAGGAAGTGCCGGCAACCGCCGGAGTGGTACCAGTTCTCGTACATCAGTCCCTTGGGGTTCTCGCGCATGAACAGGTAGTCGCCGAACGCCCTGTCATCGAGAGCATCGGGGTCGGCAGGGCGCGCCAGAAAGGCTTCGCCGCGATAGGTGAACTCTTCCTCCTCGCGGACTTCCCCACAGTGCGGACAGTAGATCTTGAGCATGAATGTGAGCTTCCTATAAAGCAGAGGACGTCAATGGGCCACGCCGGCCGCACCGTGCTCATCGATCAGATGGCCGCTGTAGAAACGCTCGAGAGCAAACGGTTCTGCCAAGGGATGGGGCTGGTCGTTGGCGATGGTGTAGGCGAACACATGCCCCGACCCTGGCGTCGCCTTGAAGCCGCCGGTGCCCCAGCCGCCGTTGACGTACAGCCCCTTCACCGGCGTCTTGCCGATCACCGGGCAGGCGTCCGGGCAGGTGTCGACGATGCCGCCCCACTGCCGGTTCATCCGTACCCGGCTGAAACAGGGGAACAGTTCGAGAATCGCTTGGGCGGTGTGTTCGATGACATGCGGGCTGCCGCGCTGGGAGTAGCCGTTGTAGGCGTCGATGCCCGCACCGATGACCAGGTCGCCCTTGTCCGACTGGCTGATGTAGCCGTGCACGGCGTTCGACATGACCACCGTGTCGAGCACCGGCTTCATCGGTTCGGAGACGAAGGCCTGCAGCGGGTGGCTGCTGATCGGCAGCCGGACGCCGGCCTTGTTGGCCAGCACCGAGGTATGCCCGGCCACCACCAAGGCGACCTTGTCGGCGCGGATCTCGCCGCGGCTGGTCAGCACGCCCTTGATGCGGTTGTGCTCCTTCTCGAACCCCTGCACCTCGCAGCCCTGGATGATGTCGACCCCGTATTGGCTGGCGGCGCGGGCGAAGCCCCACACCACCGCATCGTGGCGCGCCGTGCCGCCGCGGGCCTGATAGGCCGCCCCCATGATCGGGTAGCGGGCCTTGGGCGACAGGTTCAGGTACGGGATGCGCTCGCGCAGCTCGGCCACGCTGAGCATTTCCGCGTCGATGCCGTTCAGCACGTTGGCGTTGACGCGGCGCTCCATGTCGCGCATCTCCTGCAGCCCGTGCCCGAGCGAGTAGATGCCGCGCTGGCTGAACATCACGTTGTAATTGATCTCCTGGGTCAGATCCTCCCACAGCTTCAGCGAATGCTCGTAAAGCCGGGACGATTCGTTCCACAGGTAGTTGGAGCGCACCAGGGTGGTGTTGCGCCCCGAATTGCCGCCGCCGATGTATCCCTTCTCGAGCACGGCGATATTGCGCACCCCGTGTTCTTTGGCGAGGTAATACGCCGTCGCCAGGCCATGCCCGCCGCCGCCGACGATGACGACGTCGTAACGAGGCTTCGGGCTGGCGTCGGGCCAGGTTTCGGGCCAGTGCTGATGGCGTGCCAGCCCTTCTTTGAATAACTGCCAAGCGGAGTAATGCATAGCGATTTCCGGTTAGCGGGACGAGAGGTTCGCACTCGGCGATTCCATCCCGCCCCTTGCATCATGGGCCGCGCGGCCTCGTCAAACCTTTTGCAAGGCTCGATAAGCTGCGGTTTTCGTGAGGGAAATATGAACCAGCCGGTTTCTTGCAACAAAGGATTTCTTGGCATCAACACATTCCATAATGGAATGCATAAACTTGCTGAGAAGGGGTAGACTGTTCCCAAAGAACCTCTGAATAGTCCGTTTACGGGATCGTTGCCATGAAAACCACGTTTCGGCACCTGCCGCCCTTGAATACCCTGGTGTTTTTCGAGGCGGCGGCACGACACCGCAGCTTCACCAAAGCGGCGGACGAGCTGTTCATCACCCAGAGCGCGGTCAGCAAGCAGATCAGGATTCTGGAAGAAAGTCTGGGCTTCGACTTGTTCCGACGGGAAGCGCGGCAATTGCTACTGACGGACGCCGGCAAGGAGCTCCATAGCGATGTGAATGCCATGCTCCAGCAATTGACCGAGAGTATCAGCCGTATCCGCAGCTGGGCGGAAGGCCAGAGCGTCACCATCACCTGCACGCAGGCGGTATCGCACTACTGGCTGTTTCCGCACATTGCGCGATTCAACACGCAGCATCCGGATATCACCGTCAACATCTATGCGACGAACGAAATCACGGAAATGTCCTGCCTGCGCTTCGATCTTGGCATTCTCAATGGCGACAACCACTGGCGCGTGCCCATGCACAGCCACATGCTGTTTGAGGAACGGATTTATCCCATCAGCCGCTACGACTATCCCGTCGAGAAACTACTGACGCCGGAAGAGCTGCTCCAGCAGAAGCTGATCCACCTCGACCCCAGTGCGTGGCGCTGGCCCACTTGGATCGACTGGTTCGCCCATTTCGGCATTGCGTACACCATTCCCAAGAATGCCCAGCTATTCAATCAGGTCACGCTGGCCCTGGACGCGACCGTGCAAGGCATGGGAATTGGCCTGGGCTGGGAGTTCATGACCCATGCCCTGTTGGCGAACAAGGACATCAAGCGCGTCAGCGAGTTTTATTACGCGCCGGGCAAGTGCGACTACCTGGTCTATGGCAAAAGCCGGCCGCTCAACCCTTCCGCCACCGTATTCAGGGACTGGCTGCTGGCCGATCTGCAGGAAGAGCCGTCCAATGCGCACGGGTAGCAGTCAATCCAGATAGCAGCCCCATCCGCTTAGATATCCCCACCCGCGTTGCCCGCTTCGTACTTGAGACGCAGGCGGGCACCGACCGTGCGGAAAGGATCGGGCGGCACCCAGCTCGGGTTGCTATTGGCGAGGATGAAACTGAGGTTGTCGCTCTTGATCCCGTTCATGTGGTCCGCCATGTAGTAACCCAGGTAGGTGCCCTTCGCCACGCCGACGCCGTTGCAGCCGCCGAGCAGATACACGCCGTCGCCGGCGTCCTTGAACACCGGCTCGTGATTGAGCGTCATGCACAGCATGCCGCCCCAGGTGAATTCGAACGCCATCGACTTCAGGTGCGGGAAGCGCGCCTCGAACGAGCGGCGATGCTGCAGCCAGGCATTGTGCAACCCCTCTTGCGTGCCGTGCAGGCCGGGTTCGAAGTCGAGCATGTTCCGCACGAAAATGCGGCGATCCGCGGTAAAGCGCACGGTTGCGCCGGCCGGGTGCGCCGAGGTCACCCCCCAAGGCTGGACCGCCTTGAAATGTTCCGCGTATTGCTTATCCGTCAACGGCTCGGTGAGGCTCGCATAAGTAAAGACCGGGGCAATCCGGTTGGACAGCTTGCCGAACTCCTCGTTGAACGAGTTGGCGGCCTGCACGACCACCTTGGCCTTGATCGTGCCGCCAACGAATTTCAAAACATGGGGAGAGCCGTATTCGCAAGCCATGACCGGGCTCTCTTCGAACAGCGTGACGGATTTAGGCAAGCCGGCGGCCAAGCCGCGGATCAGCGCGGAAGGATTGACTAGGACGTTGCCCGGCGTATAAACAGCCGACCGGTAATAGCTGGTGCCTAGACGCTTCTGCAGCGCTTTGCCCTCGACGACCTCGTATTCGAAGTTCGATGCCTTCAGGGTCTTGATGAAGCTATCCAGCCCCGACAGATTGCGTTCCTCGTGGGCCGCCATGTACTTGCCCGCGTCGAGCCAACTGCAGTCGATGCCGAGAGCATTCTTGAACTGCCGCAGCCGTTCGATCGCGAACGTGTTCAACTGGTAGAGGCGGCGGTCGTGCTCGACATCGGGCTTGCCCGCATCCAGGTTGTGCGGCAGGTCGATGATGAATCCCGAATTGCGGCCGGACGTCCCCTGCCCAACCCGCAGGGCATCGATCAAGGCGATGCGGGCGCCCGGATGGATCTCGGCATAACGATACGCCAGCGAGACGCCAGTATAGCCCGCGCCAATAATCGCCACATCGAATTGGTGGGCGCCCTTGAGGCGCTTGCCGAGCTGCGCCTGGCGATTGGGCGCGGTTTCATACCACCCCAGATCACCGTCAACCCGAGGGAGTCTACGTACTTTGTGCATGACCAGCCTCCTTTTAAATTTGCTTAAGTTTCAATCCATTACAGCAAATTCACAAACGAAGGTTTGGCATTCATGAATTCCATTGTGGAATGCATACTAATCAGGGCCGCTTCGGTGAAACTGCTGCCCATGAGTAGCCACACTGGGTGACCGCTTCGCTCGGTGTCAAGCGACACGAGGATTTGACCCCCTGGCGACATCTGGAATTGACCCCCAGGGTTAATCAACTATTAACCCGGCCCTTAAATACACTTATATTGCCGCGTAAGTTGCATGTGGGTGCCGAAAGTATGACCGGATGCGTTCCGGCAATTGGGCGATGCGATTCATGATCCGCATCGCCTTTTCCATGAGATCCAAGTCGTTACGACTGGCTGGTTCCAGGCGCAGCGATGTCTTGAAGTCATGATTCAGGTATTCGTCCGGATTGGACTCCGGTGCATAAGGCGGCAGGTAGAACAGCTCGATCTTGTCCTTCCTCGGTTCGACCCAAGCACGGACAAGCTTGGCGTGATGGACCCGCAAGTTATCGACAATCAGGAACACCTTGCCGGGGGCGCCGTCGATCAGTCGCGCGAGAAACTCGATAAAGCGTTCCGCATTGATCGTACCTTCGACGATCTGGAACGCAATCTCACCCCGGTTGGTGATGGCCGAGATCATCGACAGCTTGGGCCAGCGCGCCGACGCCTCCAACACCGGCGTGCGTCCGGCTGGGGCAAAGCCGCGCACCCAGTTCGTGTCTTCCTTGACCGCCGTCTCATCGGCCCAGTAGATCAGCGCCCCTTCCACCTTGGCGCGCGCAGCGATGGCGGGATACTGCTCGCGCAGCCAAGCCTGGACCAACTCGCTTCGTTGTTCAATCGCTTTCTTTACTGGCCTCTGTGCGGTATAGCCCCAGCGCTGCAGATATTTGCCGACGAGGCGATCGGATAATTGCAGGCCGAACTGAATTTCCACCAAAGCCTGGATCGCACGCCGGGTCCACAGTGCAAAGGGCAGGCTCAGTTGCTCGGGAACGGCGCCGACGATGCGCTGGCGCACCCAGACCTCCTGTGCCATCGTCAATTTGCGGCAGGCGCCATGGGGGCGCCCACGCGGTTTCTCGACCAGCGCCCCGGCCCCTTCTGCACGCGCCACTCTCAACCATTTCTGTACGGTACGTACATGCACCCCGGCGATCTTCGCCAGTTCAACACCGTTCATACCCGATTGCGTGCGCAAACGCAGCACCATCTTGCGCAACGTTTCGCGTCCCTCGGAACCCAGCTTGCGTGCATCGATCTTGTCCATGCAAACATGATACCATGACAGCCAATTTAAGGGCCGGGTTAATAGTTGATGTAATCGGTTCGGCCGCCGCCTTCTGCAGCAGGCCGCTCCGTCGCTTGTCGCGTAGCCGGTAACTATCTCCCCGGATCGTGACCACCTGGCTGTGATGCAGCAGCCGATCCAGGATGGCCGTTGCCACCACTGCGTCACCAAACACTTGGCCCCATTCCCCCACCGGGCGGTTGCTGGTGATCAGTAGGCTTGCCCGCTCATAGCGCCGCGAGACCAGCTGGAAGAACAGGTGCGCTGCCGCCGGTTCCAGCGGCAGGTAGCCCAATTCATCGACGATCAGCAGCTTGGGTTTCGATAGCTGCAACAGCTTCTCCTCCAAGCGCCCATCGGCATGCGCCTTCGTCAGTCCAGCCATCAGAGACGCAGCAGAACTGAACAGCACCGTGTAACCCCGTTCTACCGCCTCACGCCCGAGTGCTACCGCCAAATGCGTCTTGCCGACTCCGGGCGGTCCCAGCAGCAACAACGCTTGACCGTGGCCAATCCAGCGCCCGGTGGCCAAATCCCGGACCTGGCCGGGATCAATCGACGGCTGCGCATCGAAGTCGAAGCCCTCCAGCGTGCGTACACAGGGGAATCGAGCCAGCTTCATCCCCATCTGGATGCGTCGCGTATCGCGCCGGGCCACCTCTCGCTCGGCCAGGAGCAGCAGCGCTTCGCGCAGTGTCATTTGGGCACGGCTCGCTTCGTCCAGCAGGCTATCCAGCTGATCCCGGATCGCCGTCAAGTGCAGCCGGGTCAACAGTTCTTCCAGTCGGTCGGGTTCGATCATCACCAGCCCCCTCCGACCAATTCCTCATACTCTGCCAGCGGGCGCAGCAAAGCGCCGCCGTGTGGCGGGACCGGCTCGGATAGCGGCGGCACGACCCCAAGCAGATGGGCGCGGTCAATTTGCCGTCCGCGACTGCCGGCCAACTCGGCGTGATGCGCTACTTCCTGGCCAGCGTAATGGACCGTCACCGTGCCTGCTCGTACAACGACCGTGACCATCTCGCCGATCAGCCGCCAGGGCACGCTGTAGGCATTAGTATCGAGCTCGACACAGCCTTCGGCATTGACGCGACGGATCAGCTCCCGCACTTGCAGGAACGGCACTATGCCGGCAACAGGACGCAGATGCGGACGTTCGCCGTCGAACCGCTCCTTGGGCGCCATGCCGGTCGTCCCGTGGATGCGGGTATCGGCCACCTCCCGCTGCCAGCGGGTCAAGTGAGCCTCCAATGCGGCCCAGCTCTCGAATGTGTAACCGGCGATAGCATTCTTCTTCACATAGCCAACGCCGTTCTCGGTCTTGCCCTTGGTGCGCGCACGGAACGGCGCGCAGGCCTTCACGCGCACATCCCAATGCCGGCAGAACGCCTCGAAGCGGCTGTTGAAGCGGACCTGCCGGGTCTGCATGTCGTGCTCGACCACGAGGGCCTTGGCGTTATCGATCAGCAGAGTCTGCACCCGTCCACCGAAGTGCTCGAACGCCGCTTCGATACCGCCAAACCAAGCACTCTGCCGTTCGTGACGGAATGGGCAAACAAAGCCACGGCGCGAGTAGCCAAGCGTCGCCACGAACAGGTACACACGCACCAGTTCGCCACCGATCTGGATGCGCACTTGGCCGAAGTCGATCTGCATCTGCTCGCCAGGAGCAGTCTCGAACCGGATCGTCGCTCGCCGGCGGGCTTCAAGCTCCTGCCGATATGGCCGGCAGGCGCGTTCAACGGTGCGCAGGCTGGTGGCAATACCGTGTTCCTTAGCCAGTAGCTGACGCACCACGTCGCAGTTGCCCTTGTGCGTTAGAAACTGCTCACGTAGCCAGGCCTCGTGCCCGGTGAGCACGCCGCTGCGTTGCGGCTGCTGGTATGGCACCGGGCCGCCGGCACGCAAATAGTGCCGCACGGTATTTCGGGCGATCCCCAGCGTCTTGGCAATCCGCTTCGCCCCCCAGCCGGATTGCCCCAGTCGAACGATTGCCGTTACTGCTTCCGGCTCCAACATCTCCCGTACTCCACAAACCTCACGGGGTACAGGATGACTCGCTGAATACTGCGTTTCCAACGACTGCCTCCTTGCAAACAAGGGGGTCAGTTCTTCGTGTCGCTAGGGGGTCAATTTACGATGTCGCCTGACACTCGGAGACCTGCCATTAGAGCAACGCCGCCTTGAGCGGCCGGATTGGGGCGAAAGTACGCATTCCCGAACCGAAAAGGCGACCTTCGGGATTGGCGAAAGGGAAATGGCTGGTATGTGGTCCTGAACAGACGCTCAGGGCGGATGATGCAGCAGACCGTGGCCGAACTGCGGCCATCAGTGCCTCCCATCAGCACCAAGGCTACAGACCCACGTCTAGGCTGAAAGCCACAGCTTTCTTAATCCCAAAACAAACAGAGGCCCCGAAGGGCCTCTTTGTTTGTCTAGGCAACTCAGCAACAAGCCATTCATGTCAACGACATGACAGACTTCATTACCTCGTGACAGGCTTTATTGTTTCCGAACATAGTCCGCGAAGAATGACAAAATCATTCGACTGTCACCGACTTGGCCAGGTTGCGCGGCTTGTCGACGTCGGTGCCGCGTGCCAGCGCGGCGTGGTAGGCCAGCAGCTGCACCGGGATGGCGTGCACCACCGGGCTCAGCACGCCGACGTGGCGCGGGGTGCGGATCACGTGCACGCCTTCCGACTCGCTGAAGTGGCTGTCGAGGTCGGCGAACACGAACAGCTCGCCGCCGCGCGCGCGCACTTCCTGCATATTGGACTTCACCTTTTCCAGCAGGCTGTCGTTCGGCGCGATCACCACCACCGGCATGTTGCTGTCGACCAGCGCCAGCGGACCGTGCTTCAGCTCGCCCGCCGGGTAGGCTTCGGCGTGGATATAGGAGATTTCCTTGAGCTTGAGCGCGCCTTCCAGGGCGATCGGGTAGTGCAGGCCGCGGCCGAGGAATAGCGCGTCGTTCTTGGCGGCGAACTTGTCGGCCCAGGCCTTGATCTGCGGCTCGAGGTTGAGTGCATGTTGCACGCTGCCCGGCAGGTGGCGCAGTTCGTCAAGGTACTGCGCCTGCTGCTCGTCGCTGACGCGGCCGCGCACCTTGCCCAACGTTACCGCCAGCGCAAACAGCGCCACCAACTGGGTGGTGAAGGCCTTGGTCGAAGCCACGCCGATCTCGGCGCCGGCGCGGGTGTAGAACACCAGTTCGGACGCGCGCGGGATGGCCGATTCACGTACGTTGCAGATCGACAGCGCAGCGCTGTGGCCGAGCGACTTGGCGTACTTCAGCGCTTCCATGGTGTCGAGAGTTTCGCCCGACTGCGAGATGGTGACCACCAGGTGCTTGGGGTTGGCCCAGGCGTCGCGGTAGCGGTATTCGCTGGCGATCTCGACGTCGCACGGTACGCCGGCGATGCTTTCGACCCAGTACTTGGCGGTCAGGCCGGCATAGTAGCTGGTGCCGCAGGCGAGAATCTTGACGCCTTCCAGCGTCGGCAGCAGCGCGGCGGCGTTGGGGCCGAACAGCTCGGCCGCGAAGCCCGCGTCGAGCACCGCTTCGATGGTGTCGGACAGGGCCTTGGGCTGCTCGTGGATTTCCTTCTGCATGAAGTGGCTGTACGGGCCCAGTTCCAGCGAGGCCAGCGAGACGTCCGAGACGTGCACGGCGCGTTCCACCGGCTGGTCGTCCTTGTCGATCAGACTGACGCCGTCGCGGGTGATATGGCCCAGGTCGCCCTCTTCCAGGAAGATCACGCGGCGCGTGGCGGACAGGATGGCGGAGACGTCGGAGGCGATGAAGTTCTCGCCTTCGCCCAGGCCCACCAGCAGCGGGCAGCCCATGCGGGCGCAGATCAGCTCGTCCGGACGGTCCAGCGCGATCACGCCGATGGCGTAAGCGCCGGTCAACTCGCGCACGGCGCGGCGCACCGCCTCGAACAGGTTGGTTGCAGTCTGGTAATAGTGGTGCACCAGGTGGGCGATGACCTCGGTGTCGGTCTGCGATTCGAAGCTGTAGCCCAAGGCGCGCAGCCGCTCGCGCTGCTCTTCGTGGTTTTCGATGATGCCGTTGTGCACCACGGCGATCTGGCCGTGCGAGATGTGTGGGTGGGCATTGGGTTCGGTCACGCCGCCGTGCGTCGCCCAACGGGTGTGGCCGATACCGAGCTGGCCGTCCAGGCCTTCGGCCACGGTGGCGCTTTCCATCTCGGCGACGCGGCCCACACGGCGCACGCGGCGGATCTCGTCGCCCGCCAGCACGGCCACGCCGGCCGAGTCGTAACCACGGTACTCGAGGCGCTTGAGGCCTTCGACCAGAACCGGAACCACATTACGCGCTGCGATCGCGCCGACAATGCCACACATTATTTTCTCCTTGAATTGTCACTGGGCGAAGGCGCGCAAATCAGCGTGATGCCCTTCGCCCGTATCTTTTCCCTGGCCTCCATGGCGAGGGCGTCGTCCGTCACCAGGGTATGAATCCGCTCCCACGGCAACTCCAGGTTGGGGATGCGGCGGCCGATCTTCTCCGACTCGACCATGACGATCACTTCGCGCGCCACTTCCGCCATCACCCGAGAGAGGCCCACCAATTCGTTGAAGGTGGTGGTGCCGCGCTCGAGATCGATGCCGTCCGCGCCGATGAAGAGTTGGTCGAAATCATAGGAACGCAGCACCTGCTCCGCCACCTGCCCCTGAAAAGACTCGGAATGCGGGTCCCAGGTGCCGCCGGTCATCAGCAGCGTCGGTTCGTTTTCCAGCTCGCACAGCGCTCCCGCCACCTTGAGCGAATTGGTCATCACCACCAGCCCGCGCTTGTTGCCGAGCAAGGGAATCATGGCACTGGTGGTGGTGCCGCTGTCGATGATGACGCGGTTATGGTCGCGAATCCGCTCGGCGGCGGCACGGGCAATGGCGATCTTTCGTTGTGAAACCTGCTCGGCATCCTCTTCGACCACCATTTCACTGGGCAGGGAGACGGCCCCGCCGTAACGGCGCAGCAGCAGTCCACCCGTTTCCAGCAAGGCCAAGTCCTTGCGGATGGTCACCTCGGAGGTCGAGAAACGTTTCGTCAGCTCGTCGACGCTCACCTCGCCGCGCTCCTGAACCAGGGCGGCAATGGCATGGCGTCGCTGTTGAGTATTTCGTTTCGTCATTCACTTGTTTCGTTTCGAAAGTTTCGAGATGATAACAGCGTGGAATCGCCACTGGCAAGAACGCTCGGGAGATGCGAGGTCAGTCGCTTTCATGACGCAACCACCCCGGTATCGCGAGCTGTCGCCAGCCGCCCAAATGAAAACGGCGCCCGGCTTCCTCCTCCGACGGAGAAAACCGGGCGCCGTGTACTCGGTGGAAACCGAGCGCAAGAAATCAGCCCTTCTTCTGCGGGCGCTTCCAGCCGGCAATCGTGGTCTGGCGCGCACGCGCCACGGTCAGCGCCTCGGCCGGGGCGGTCTTGCTGACCACCGAACCGGCGCCGATGGTGGCACCGTCTTCCACCGTCACCGGCGCCACCAGCATGGTGCCGGAGCCGACGAAGACGTCGTTGCCGATCACCGTCTTGAACTTGTTCACGCCATCGTAGTTGCAGGTGACGGTGCCGGCGCCGACGTTGCTGCCACGGCCGATCTCGGCGTCGCCGATGTAGGTCAGGTGGTTGACCTTGCTGCCAAGGCCGATCTTGCTCTTCTTCACTTCGACGAAGTTGCCGATGTGCACCTGGTCGGCCAGCTCGGCACCAGGGCGCAGGCGGGCGTAGGGGCCGATCTTGCAGCCAGCGCCGACCACCGCGTCTTCCAGGTGCGAGAACGGCGCGATCTTGCTGCCCGCCGCCACCTTGACGTTCTTCAGCACGCAGTGCGCGCCGATGGTGACACCCTCACCCAGCTCGACCTCGCCCTCGAACACGCAGCCGACGTCGATGCTGACGTCCTGGCCATGGCGCAGCACGCCGCGGATGTCGATGCGCGCCGGATCGGCCAGGGTGACGCCGGCTTCCAGCAGCGCACGCGCCTGATTCTGCTGCAGGATGCGTTCCAGTTCGGCCAGCTGCACCTTGTTGTTGACCCCGGCCGCCTGCCACGACGCCGGCACCTTGACGCCGTGCACGCGCACGCCGTTGCGCACCGCCAGTTCGATCACGTCGGTCAGATAGTATTCGCCCTGGGCGTTGCCGTTGGACAGCGCATTGAGCCAGCCGGCCAGCCGGGCGTTGGGGAGCACCAGCATGCCGGTGTTGATCTCGCGGATGGCCTGCTGCTCCGGCGCGCAGTCCTTGTCTTCGACGATGGCGCGGATGCTGCCGTCGCCGTCGCGCACGATGCGGCCGTAGCCGGACGGGTTGTCCAGCACGTCGGTCAACAGCGCCACTTCGTCGCCCGCCGCCGCGATCAGATCGGCCAGCGTGACGTGCGAAATCAGCGGCACGTCGCCGTACAGCACCAGCGTCTTGCCGTCGGCCTGCAGTGCCGGCAAGGCCATCTTCAGCGCGTGGCCGGTGCCCAGCTGCTCGGCCTGCTCGGCCCAGGTCACCGCCTCTTCGCCGATCGCGGCGCGCACCTTGTCGCCGCCATGGCCGTACACCACCACCAGCGTTTCCGGATCGAGCGAACGGGCGGTGCGGATCACCCGCGCCAGCATCGGTTCGCCCCCGATCGGGTGCAGCACCTTGGGCAGGGAGGAGTACATGCGCTTGCCTTTGCCGGCAGCGAGAATGACGATACTGAGTCGGGCCATGGGCGTGTGATTATGTGTTAAACAATGAAAAAAGGCTGCCACATTGTGGCAGCCTTGCACTATACACGATTTGCTCGCGTGCTTTTAGTGGACACGACGGCGCAGATAGTCGAGCGCCTTGAGTTCGGCAATCGCCACCGCCAGAGCGGCGTGGGCCTTTGCCGTATCCAGGCTGTCGACCGACTTCTTCAGCGTTTCCTCGGCGGCACGCTTGGCTTCGTTGGCACGAGCCTCGTCGATATCCTCACCGCGAATCGCCGTATCGGCCAGAACGGTGATGTGGGTCGGTTGCACTTCCATCATGCCCCCCGACACCGCCACCAGCACTTCGTCCTTGGAGCCCGGCACTGTCAGACGCAGCACGCCGGGCTTGATACGGGTCAGCAGCGGCACGTGTCGCGGATACACACCGATCTCGCCTTCCTGGGCCGGAGCCACGAGGAATTCGGCCTCACCCGAGTAGATGAGCTGTTCGGTGCTGACCACTTCCACATGCATCTTGGCCATGAGCCCTCTCCTTGGTTACAGGGACTTGGCTTTCTCAGCAGCTTCGTCGATGGAGCCAACCATGTAGAACGCTTGTTCCGGCAGGTGGTCGTACTCACCGCTGAGAATGGCCTTGAAGCCCTTGATGGTGTCACGCAGCGACACGTATTTGCCCGGCGAACCGGTAAACACTTCGGCCACGTGGAACGGCTGGGAGAGGAAGCGCTGGATCTTACGAGCACGGGCCACGACCAGCTTGTCCTCTTCGGACAGTTCGTCCATACCCAGAATCGCGATGATGTCGCGCAGTTCCTTGTAGCGCTGCAGGGTCGACTGCACACCACGGGCAACGCCGTAGTGCTCTTCGCCCACCACCAGCGGGTCCAGCTGGCGCGAGGTGGAGTCGAGCGGGTCCACGGCCGGGTAGATACCCAGCGAGGCGATGTCACGCGACAGTACCACGGTAGCGTCCAGGTGGGCGAAGGTGGTCGCCGGGGACGGGTCGGTCAAGTCATCCGCAGGCACGTAAACGGCCTGGATGGAGGTGATCGAACCTTCCTTGGTCGAGGTAATACGCTCTTGCAGACGGCCCATTTCTTCGGCCAGGGTCGGCTGGTAACCCACCGCGGACGGCATACGGCCCAGCAGAGCGGACACTTCGGTACCGGCCAGGGTGTAACGGTAGATGTTGTCCACGAACAACAGCACGTCACGGCCCTTGCCGTTTTCGTCCTTCTCGTCACGGAAATGCTCGGCCATGGTCAGACCGGTCAGCGCCACGCGCAGACGGTTGCCCGGCGGCTCGTTCATCTGGCCGTAGACCATCGCCACTTTGTCGAGGACGTTGGAGTCCTTCATTTCGTGGTAGAAGTCGTTACCTTCACGGGTACGCTCACCCACGCCGGCGAACACGGACAGACCGGAGTGCGCCTTGGCGATGTTGTTGATGAGCTCCATCATGTTCACGGTCTTGCCCACACCGGCACCACCGAACAGACCCACTTTACCGCCCTTGGCGAACGGACACAGCAGGTCGATCACCTTGATGCCGGTTTCCAGCAGTTCGGTCGCGCTCGACAGTTCGTCGAACTTCGGGGCCGGCTGGTGAATGGCACGACGGGATTCGGTCGCCACCGGGCCGGCTTCGTCCACCGGGTTGCCCAGCACGTCCATGATACGACCCAGGGTGGCGGCGCCCACCGGTACGGAGATCGCCGCGCCGGTGTTGTTGACTGCCATGCCACGCTTCAGGCCGTCCGAGCTGCCCATCGCAATGGTACGCACCACGCCGTCGCCCAGCTGCTGCTGGACTTCGAGCGTCAGGTCGGCGTCGACCAGCTGCAGGGCATCATAAACCTTTGGCATGGCGTCGCGCGGAAACTCCACGTCGATCACCGGGCCAATGATTTGTACGATTTTGCCTTGGCTCATTATCGGTTCCTAACTCAATAAACTTTTACAGTCTGTTTCCGGCTTACACCGCTGCGGCACCGGCCACGATTTCGGACAGTTCCTTGGTAATCGCTGCCTGGCGCGACTTGTTGTACACGAGTCGCAGCTGCTTGATGGCGTTACCGGCGTTGTCGGTGGCGGACTTCATCGCCACCATACGCGCCGCCTGTTCGGAGGCCATGTTCTCGGCCACCGACTGGTACACCACCGATTCGATGTAGCGCTTCACCAGGAACTCCATGACGTCTACCGCATTCGGCTCGTAGAGGTAATCCCACGAGTGCGTGTGCTCGACCACCATGTTGTCCGGGGACAGCGGAAGCAGCTGTTCCAGGGCCGGCTCCTGCTTCATCGTGTTGACGAAGCGGGAATACACGATGTAGACCGCGTCCAGTTCGCCTTCGGCGTACTGCTTCAACAGCACTGTAAGCGGGCCAATCAGTTTGTCCATCTTGGGCACGTCGCCCAGATGGACCGCGCTCGCCGTCACGTTCAGGCGGGTGCGCTGGGCGGCAGAAAGACCTTTCTGACCGAGGCAGCACACGTCGACCTTGATGTCGGCATCTTGCAGTTCCTTCACCTTGGAGAAGAAGCGCTTGAGGATGTTGGCGTTCAAACCGCCACACAAGCCCTTGTCCGAGGTGACGACAATGATGCCGGCACGCTTGATGACGTCGCGACGGGCAAGCAGTGGATGCTCAAGATCCGCATTCGCCTGAGCGAGGTGCGCCATGACGGTACGCACCTTCTCGGCGTAAGGACGGGCAGCGCGCATACGCTCTTGCGTTTTGCGCATCTTGGAGGTTGCCACCATCTGCATCGCGCGGGTGATCTTCTGCGTGTTCTGCACGCTTCGGATCTTGGTGAGAATCTCTTTTCCGACTGCCATTTCCTGAACCTTTCAGTTGACTACAACGTTGGCCGAAAGGCTCAGTTGAAGCTGTAGCCAGCCTTGAACGATTCGATCGCCTTGGCCAGTACCTTCTCGTGGTCGTCAGACAGGTTACCGGAGGCGTCGGTCGCCTTCAGAACGTCGGCGTGGTTAGCACGGACGTAGGCCAGGAACGCGGCTTCGAACGCCAGCGCCTTCTTGACCGGCACGTCTTCGTAGTAACCCTTGTTCACCGCCCACAGGGTCAGCGCCATTTCGGCGGTCGACAGGGTGGCGAACTGCTTCTGCTTCATCAGTTCGGTAACAATTTCACCGTGCTGCAGCTGCTTGCGGGTGGCTTCGTCCAGATCGGAAGCGAACTGCGAGAACGCCGCCAGTTCGCGGTACTGGGCCAGGGCCAGACGGATACCGCCGCCCAGCTTCTTGATCACCTTGGTCTGAGCCGCACCACCGACGCGCGATACCGAGATACCGGCGTTGATGGCCGGACGGATACCCGCGTTGAACAGGTCGGTTTCCAGGAAGATCTGACCGTCGGTAATCGAGATCACGTTGGTCGGAACGAAGGCGGACACGTCACCGGCCTGGGTTTCGATGATCGGCAGGGCGGTCAGCGAACCGGTCTTGCCTTTCACGGCGCCCTTGGTCAGCTTCTCTACCTCTTCCTCGTTGACGCGAGCGGCACGCTCGAGCAGACGGGAGTGGAGATAGAACACGTCGCCAGGGTAGGCTTCACGGCCCGGCGGACGGCGCAGCAGCAGCGAAATCTGACGGTAGGCAACGGCCTGCTTGGACAGGTCGTCGTACACGATCAGCGCGTCTTCGCCGATGTCGCGGAAGTATTCGCCCATGGTGCAGCCGGAGTACGGTGCGATGAACTGCAGGGCAGCGGCTTCGGAAGCGGCAGCGGCAACGACGATGGTGTGACCCATGGCGCCGTGCTCTTCCAGCTTGCGTACCACGTTGGCGATCGACGAAGCCTTCTGGCCGACGGCGACGTAGATACAAATAACGCCGGTGCCCTTCTGGTTGATGATCGCGTCCAGTGCCACGGCGGTCTTGCCGGTCTGGCGGTCGCCGATGATCAGCTCACGCTGGCCGCGGCCTACCGGAACCATGGAGTCGATCGACTTCAGGCCGGTCTGCATCGGCTGGTCAACCGATTTACGGGCGATCACACCCGGAGCGATCTTTTCGATCGGGGAGGACAGCTTGGCGTTCAGCGGGCCCTTGCCGTCGATCGGCTGACCCAGCGCGTTCACCACGCGACCTACCAGTTCCGGACCAACCGGAACTTCCAGAATGCGGCCGGTACACTTGACTTCGTTGCCCTCGGAGATGTGCTCGTATTCGCCGAGAATTACGGCGCCCACGGAGTCACGCTCCAGGTTCATGGCGAGGCCAAAGGTGTTGCCCGGGAATTCGAGCATTTCGCCCTGCATCACGTCTGCCAGGCCATGGACACGAACGATACCGTCGGTCACGGAGATCACGGTACCTTTGGTACGGGTCTCGGAGCCTTCGGCCAGGTTCTGGATCTTGGCTTTGATCAGATCGCTGATCTCAGAGGGGTTCAACTGCATGATCTCTCCTAATTCTTGAGGCTAGCTGCCATGGTGTGCAGTTTGCCGCGCACGGATGCGTCGATGACGTCGTCGCCGATCAGCACCCGCACCCCGCCAATCAGCTCGGGGGCGTCATGCACGTCAAGACGTACGGTCTTGCCGTACTTCTTGGAAAGCATGGTGGTGAGTTCGGTCTTCTGCTCGTCGGTGAGCGGGAAGGCGCTTTCGACAGTGGCGTCGATAGCCCCTTCCGCCTGAGCCTTGAGCAGCTCGAACTGTTCGGCGATGAACGGCAGCAACGTCAGGCGTTGGTTCTCGATCAGCGTGCCGACGAAGCGTTTGACGTCTTCGCTGGCGCGCTCGCCGAGTACGCCCAGCATCAGCGCCTCAACCTCTTGTGCGGTATGTTTCGGATTGGTGACCACCTGGGCCACGTCCGGGTTGCTCACCATGGCAGCCAGCCAACCGAGCGCCTCGGACCAGGCGTCCAGTCGCTGCTGCTCGGTGGCAAGGCTGTATACCGCTTGGGCGTAGGGCCTTGCTACGGTAATGAGTTCTGCCATGAGTTAATTAAAACTCC
Organism: Pseudogulbenkiania sp. MAI-1; assembly: GCF_000527175.1. NCBI lineage: Bacteria > Pseudomonadati > Pseudomonadota > Betaproteobacteria > Neisseriales > Chromobacteriaceae > Pseudogulbenkiania > Pseudogulbenkiania sp. MAI-1. The sequence goes on from NZ_AZUR01000001.1 coordinate 3,981,937, forward strand.
GCTTTGATGGAGGCAAGCAGATTAGCGTGCTTGGCCTTGTCGATCTCGTGGCGCAGGATCTTCTCGGCGCCGGCCACCGCCAGGTCGGCCACATGCTCACGCAGGGTCTCCTTGGCACGCAGCACTTCCTGATCGATCCCGGACTTGGCTTCGGCAATCAGGCGGGCACCTTCGGTGCGGGCCGTCTCCTTCGCCTCTTCCACGATCTGGGCAGCGCGCTTTTCGGCGGCCATCACGATTTCGGTCGCTTGCTGCTTGGCTTTGCGCAGCTCGTCGCCGGCACGCTTTTCAGCCGCTTCCAGATCCTGTTTGCCACGCTCTGCCGCGGCCAAGCCATCAGCGATACGCTTGGCACGCTCATCCATCATGTTGGTCAGCGGAGGCCAAACAAACTTCATGGTGAACCATACCAGGATGGCGAAGGTAATCGCCTGACCCAGTAGTGTCGCGTTGAATTCCACGCTTGTTTTCCTCCAGTGTGGTGACTACAACAACCGTTTTCGCTTAAGGATTAAGCGCCAGCTTTCAGGGCAGCAACAGCAGCGGCCAGGAACGGGTTGTTGAAGGTGTACAGCATGGCAACACCCACGCCGATCATGGAGATCGCATCCAGCAGACCAGCGATGATGAACAGCTTGGTTTGCAGAACCGGGATCATTTCCGGCTGGCGAGCGGAGGACTCCAGGAACTTGCCGCCGAGGATGGCGAAGCCCAGAGCGGTGCCGATAGCGCCGAAGCCAATGATCAGGGCAGCAGCCAGAACGGTCATCGACTGAATCTGAGAAACGAGAGCTTCCATTTATATATCTCCTAAAAGGTATTACAAGGATGGTTGGTAAAAGGGTTTGAGAAATCGTTTAGTGCGCTTCGACTGCCAGGCTCAGGTACACCGTGGTCAGCATCATGAACACGAAAGCCTGCAGCGTGATCACCAGAATGTGGAAGATGGCCCATGGCGCGCCGAGCAGCCACTGGGCGCCCCACGGCAGCAGCGCGATCAGGATGAAGATCAGTTCGCCGGCGTACATGTTGCCGAACAGACGCAGCGAGAGCGAAATCGGCTTGGCGGCCAGCTCGACCATCTGGAACGCGAAGTTGATCGGGGCCAGAATCACGGCCAGCACCGGGTTGTGGGCATGGAACGGGGCGGTCAGCAGTTCTTTGCCCCAGCCGCCCAGGCCCTTGGCCTTGATCGAGAAGCCGATGATGTAGAGCATCACCGACAACGACATGGCGAAGGTGGCGTTGACGTCGGCGGACGGCACCACGCGCAGGTAGACGTGATGCGGGTCAGCGCCGAAGAAGGTGGCACCAATCCACTGGGCAATCCACGGCAGCAGATCGACCGGCAGCATGTCCATGGCGTTCATCAGGAACACCCAGCAGAAGATGGTCAGGGCCAGCGGAGCAACTACTTTGCTCTTGGCATGAAAGATTTCGGTGACCTGGGTGTTGACCAGCTCAATCAGCGATTCGACGAACAGCTGCAGACGACCCGGATTTTCCACCGTGGCGTTGCGCGCCACCGAGGCGAACACGCCGACGAACACGAAGCCAAGCAGCAGCGAGATGGTGAAGGTGTCAACGTGGAGGCTCCAGAAACCGCCTTCGGGCGACGAATTCCAGAACGTTAGGTGGTGCTTGATGTAATCAGTTGCGTTGCTTGCCATTGCACTTTCTCAATTTTTGATTAGAAGCCCGAACCAGTAGCCGGAAGTGGCTGTCATATATCCACCAAACAGTCCGACTGCGGATAAATCCTTGAAAAACACCAGGGCCGCCCCAAACATCAGGAGAGTGGTGACGAACTTCACCGCCTCGGCCTTGAAGTGCGCCCTCATCAACACTGCCGGAGGCTCATGCCGGCGCGCGTAAGCGATCTTGCCGTACAGAAGCGCCGGGATGATGGCACATAGCCCGCCGATCATGATCGAAACCGGGAGGATCGGGGAAAAACCGCCGATCACCGCCCCCACCAGTACCGCCAGCAGGGTCAGCATCACCTGCAGGCGTACGACACGCTTTACTTCCCGATTGATCATGTCAGCAATGCAAAAAAATCGACCGATTATAGACTTGGAGCTTGATGCCAGTCAACAAAATCCCCAATTGACATACTCGCGCCGTTGCGAATCAGGCGCTTGATTTTGCTTGCAGTTTTTCCAGGACGACGTCCAGTTCGTCGAGACTGGCGTATTCGATCGTCAACTTGCCGTGGCCGCGTGCGCCGTGGCGGATACTGACGGTGGTGCCGAGAGACTCGGACAGGGTTTCGGCGAGGCGCTGGATGTCGGGATCGAGCCGCGGCTGCGGCTTGGCGTCGGGACGCGGCGCGTTCAGGCGCTGGATGCGGCGCTCGACCTCGCGCACCGACCAGCCCTGCTCCACCGTCTGCTGCGCCAGCGCGATCTGGTCGATCACCTCGAGCGACAACAAGGCGCGGGCGTGCCCCATTTCCAGTTGGCCCTGGTGCAGCATGGTCTGCACCGGCTCGGGCAGCGCCAACAGGCGCAGCAGGTTGGAAACGGCACTGCGCGAGCGGCCGACGGCGTCGGCGGCGGCTTCGTGGGTCAGGCCGAATTCGTCGATCAGCCGCTGCAGGCCGCGCGCCTCTTCGATCGGGTCGAGCTCCTGGCGCTGGATGTTCTCGATCAGCGCCATGGCCAGCGCGGCCTCGTCCGGCACCGCCTTGATCACCGCCGGCACGTCGGCCAGGCCGGCCTTGCGCGAGGCGCGCCAGCGCCGCTCGCCGGCGATCAGTTCGTAGTCGCCGAGCCCGATCTCGCGCACCACCACCGGCTGGATCACGCCCTGCACCCGGATCGAGGCCGCCAGTTCGTCCAGCGCGTCTTCGCTCATGTGCGTGCGCGGCTGGTACTTGCCCGGGCGGATGCTGTCGATGGGCAGGGTTTGCAGGCGGTCGTCCGCCCCGTCAACGGTGGCTAAGAGCGCGTCCAAGCCGCGCCCGAGTCCTTTGAGTTTGGCCATGTGTCAGTGCGAGAGTGAGGGGGTTGCGGATTCTAGCCGAGCCGTCAGCTCGGCGGCCAGCGCGAGATAGGCCTGGGCGCCGCGCGAGTTGCGGTCGTACACCAGTCCGGGCAGGCCGTGGCTGGGCGCTTCGGCCAGGCGCACGTTGCGCGGGATGACGGTGTCGAACACCTTGTCGCCGAAATGGCGCGCCAGTTGCTGCGACACCTGCTGCGACAGGTTGCTGCGCGCATCGAACATGGTGCGCAACAGGCCGAGAATCTCGATCTTGGGATTGACCGCCACGCGCACCTTGCGCAGCGTGGTGACGAGGTCGGACAAGCCTTCCAGCGCGTAGTACTCGCACACCATCGGGATCAGCACGCTCTCGGCGGCGACCAGCCCGTTCAAGGTGAGCAGGTTGAGCGACGGCGGACAGTCGACGAACACGTAATCGTAGTCGCCGGCCACTTCGGCCAGCGCGTTCTTCAGCCGCGCCTCGCGCGCCAGTTCGTGCACCAGCTCCAGTTCGGCACCGCCGAGATCACGGTTGGCCGGCAGCACGTGGTAGCCGCCCTCCTTGGCCGGCTGGCGCGCCTCGGCCGCGCCGGCGTCGCCCAGCAGCACCTGGTAGACCGAGGCAGTGAGCGCGCCCTTGGCGATGCCGCTGCCCATGGTGGCGTTGCCCTGCGGGTCGAGGTCGACGATCAGCACGCGCCGCCCCATTTCCGCCAGGCCGGCGGCAAGGTTGACCACCGTGGTGGTCTTGCCGACGCCGCCTTTCTGGTTGGCGACTGCGATGACGCGGCAGGTCATTGCGCCACGATCCTCACCAGGTGGCGCTCGGCGTCGAGGCCCGGCACGGTGAGCGGCACCACTTCGGCGACGGTGAAGCCTTCCGGCAACTGGGCGATTTCCTCGTACGGGTAAACCCCCTTCATCGCGACATACTGGCCGCCCGGCGTCAGCAGGTGACGGGTGAGCTTGACGAACTCGGCCAGCTCGGCGAAGGCACGGCTGGTGATGCGGTCGAATTTTTCCGCCGGCTGGTAGGCTTCGACGCGGTCGGTGATCACCTCGACGTTGTCGAGCTTGAGCTCGATCACGGCCTGACGCAGGAAGGTGGTCTTCTTGTGGTTGGAATCCAGCAGCACGACCTTGAGGTCGGGACGCGCGATCGCCGCCGGGATGCCGGGCATGCCGCCGCCGGAGCCGACGTCCAAGAGGCGCGTGCCGCCGTTGAGGTGCGGCACCAGCGTCAGGCTGTCGAGCAGGTGGTAGCTGACCATGCGCTCTTCTTCACGCACGGCGGTGAGGTTATAGGTCTGGTTCCACTTGGCCAGCAGCGCGAGGTAGGCCTCGAGCCGGGCGATTTGTTCTTGGGTCAGGTCCAGCTTCAGTTCGGCCAGACCGCGGGTCAGTTCTGCGGTATGTGTCATGCGGTTTTTTTCGCGTCGGCAAAGCCACGTTTAAGGTGAACCATGAGGAGGGCGACCGCTGCCGGGGTGATGCCCTGGATGCGCGAGGCCTGCCCCAGGGTTTCTGGGCGCTGACTGTTGAGCTTCTGCTGCACCTCTTTCGACAGTCCCTTGACCAGGCTGTAGTCGATGTCGGCCGGCAGGCGCACGTCCTCGAGATTGTCGCGGCGGGCCAGCTCGTCGTTCTGGCGGTCGATATAGCCCTGGTATTTGACCTGAATTTCCACCTGCTCGGCAACCGCGTCGTCATCGACGCCGCCGCCGGCCTCGGCCAACGTCATCAGCGCGGCGTAGCTCACGTCGGGGCGCTTGAGCAGGTCGTGCAGGTTGTATTCGCGTTCGATCGGCTTGCCCAGCAACTGTTGCACCGCGGCCATATCGACCTTGGCCGGATGCAGGAAGGTGGCCTTCAGGCGCGCCTTTTCCGCCTCGACCGCGTCGCGCTTGCGGCAGTAGGCGTCCCACTGTGCGTCGCCGACCAGGCCGAGGCGGCGGCCGGTTTCGGTCAGGCGCAGGTCGGCGTTGTCTTCGCGCAGCTGCAGGCGGAATTCGGCGCGGCTGGTGAACATGCGGTAGGGCTCGGACACGCCCTTGGTGATGAGGTCGTCGACCAGTACGCCGAGGTAGGCCTCGTCGCGGCGCGGGCACCAGCCTTCTTGGTCGCGGCTGTACAGCGCGGCGTTGAGGCCGGCCAGCAAGCCCTGCGCGGCGGCCTCTTCGTAGCCGGTAGTACCGTTGATCTGGCCGGCGAAGAACAAGCCCTGGATACTCTTGGTTTCGAGCGTGGCCTTCAGGCCGCGCGGGTCGAAGTAGTCGTACTCGATGGCGTAGCCGGGGCGCAGGATGTGGGCGTTCTCCATGCCGCGGATCGAGCGCACCGCCGCCAGCTGGATGTCGAACGGCAGGCTGGTCGAGATGCCGTTGGGGTAGAACTCGTGAGTGGTCAGCCCTTCCGGCTCCAGGAATACCTGGTGGCTGTCCTTGTCGGCGAAGCGGTTGATCTTGTCTTCGATCGACGGGCAGTAGCGCGGGCCGACGCCTTCGATCACGCCGGTGAACATCGGGCTGCGCTCGAAGCCCGAGCGGATGATGTCGTGGGTGCGTTCGTTGGTGTGGGTGATCCAGCACGGCAGCTGTTGGGGGTGCAGGCTACGGCTACCGCGGTAGGAGAACACCGGTTCGGGCGTGTCGCCCGGCTGTTCTTCCATCACCGAAAAATCGACCGTGCGCCCGTCGATGCGCGGCGGCGTGCCGGTCTTGAGCCGGCCCACCGGCAGGTCGAGTTCACGCAGGCGCGCGCCCAGCGTCGAGGCGGCCTGGTCGCCGGCACGGCCGCCGGTGTAGTTTTCCAGCCCGACGTGAATCTTGCCAGAGAGGAAGGTACCGGCGGTCAGCACCACGGTCTTGGCGCGGAAGACGATGCCGATGGCAGTGATGGCGCCGGCGACACGGTCACCTTCGATCAGCAAGTCGTCCACCGGCTGCTGGAACAGCGTCAGGTTATCCTGGTTTTCCAGCATCTGGCGGATCGCCGCCTTGTACAGCACGCGATCGGCCTGGGCGCGGGTGGCACGTACCGCCGGCCCCTTGGAGGCGTTGAGGGTACGAAACTGGATACCGCCGATGTCGGTAGCGAGCGCCATGGCGCCGCCCAGCGCATCGACTTCCTTGACGAGGTGCCCCTTGCCGATGCCGCCGATCGAGGGGTTGCACGACATCTGGCCGAGCGTCTCGATGTTGTGGGTCAGCAGCAGGGTGCTGCGTCCCATACGGGCCGCCGCCAGCGCGGCCTCGGTACCGGCGTGGCCGCCGCCGACCACTATGACGTCGAAGGTTGTCGGATATATCATGGCTGGAGAGCGCGCTGCGAACGAAAAACGGCGTATTTTACGTCAAAACCGCCGCCCTGATAAGTGATTGATTTGCTTGATTCTCCTCTGTCATGGCGCTGACCGCCCATCGTCACGCCACTGTCACGAGGACGACACGGTTTCGTCAAACAGGCGCTTTAGCATGGTCCCATGTCACGAGGGAGACCCCCCATGCTGCTCAAAGAGAACCTCGCCCCCCGCAGCAAACCGCGCCTGAGCGTGCGGCTTGCCGATAACCCGCAGGATATCCGCCGCGCCCAGAAGCTGCGCTTCGACGTGTTCGCCGGCGAAATGGGCGCCCGGCTCGCTTCCAGCCACCTCGGCATCGATTGCGACGACTACGATGCGCTGTGCGACCACCTGATCGTCGAGGATGCCGCCAGCGGCATGGTGGTCGGCACCTACCGCATGCTGCCACCGGCGGCGGCGCGGCGCGCCCCCAGCCTCTATTCCGAACACGAGTTCGACCTCGGCCGCCTGGCGCACGTGCGCGACCGCCTGCTCGAGGTCGGGCGCTCCTGCGTGCACCAGGACTTCCGCTCCGGCGCGGTGATCGCGCTGCTGTGGGCCGGCCTGGCCGACTACGTGCAGCAGCAGGGCTGCGACTACCTGGCCGGCTGCGCCAGCGTCAGCCTGGCCGACGGCGGCCATCAGGCGGTCAGCCTGTACCGCCAGATCGAGGCCAAGCATCTGGCGCCGGCCGAGTGGCGCGTCACGCCGCACCTGGCGCTGCCGCTCGACCGCGTGCACGACGATGCGCCGCCGGCACCGCTGCCGCCGCTGATCAAGGGCTACCTGCGCGCCGGCGCCTTCGTTTGCGGCGAGCCGGCGTGGGACCCGGACTTCAACTGCGCCGACTTCTTCATGCTGCTGCCGATGGACCGTCTCAACGGCCGCCACAGCCGCCACTTCGTCGGCTGACGGGAGCGCAGCGGACACGGAGGTTGGCCGAGGGCACCTCGGCCAACCTTGCACGTCACCGGTGAAACGGGGCGCGGCTGGGCCTACAATGGCGCCATGCAGCCCTACACCTTCACCCCCATCGGACTGATCCGCTCGCCGTTCAAGGAAAAGTTCGGCATTCCGCGCCAGCCGGCGCTGGCCAAATCGGCGCACATGACGCTGGAACTGCTGCCGCCATTCGACCAGCCCGACTGCGTGCGCGGTCTCGAAGCGTTTTCCCACGTCTGGCTGCAGTTCGTATTCCACGACACGCTGGCGCGCGGCTGGTCGCCGCTGGTGCGCCCGCCGCGCCTGGGCGGCAACGCCAAGGTCGGCGTGTTCGCCAGCCGCTCCACCCACCGCCCCAATGCGCTGGGGCTGTCGCTGGTCGAGCTGCTCGGCGTCGACACCAGTGCCGGCGTGACGCTGCAGCTGGCCGGCGCCGATCTGCTCGACGGCACCCCGGTACTCGACATCAAGCCCTACATTCCGTTCGTCGAGGCCATTCCCGAGGCACGCGGCGGCTTTGTCGACGGCCCGCCGCCAACGCTGCAAGTCCGCTGGAACGAACTCGCGCGCCAACAATTGGCCGAGCAGCCCGAGGCCGCGGCACTGGCCACCCTGATCGAGGAGGTGCTGGCACAGGACCCGCGCCCGGCCTACCAGGACGACCCGGAGCGGGTGTACGGCGTACGCCTCTATCACTGCGATGTCCGTTTCCGCATTGCCGGCGGCGTCGCCGAGGTACTTGAAATCGACCGCGTCGACCAGAACTAAAGTAAGCTGCCCCGGTCGAACTGGGGCAACACAGCCCCTCTCACTGGAGAAACAAACATGATACCTCGTGCGAAGACGACCGTTCTCGCCTTCACCCTGGTTACGCTGCTGGCGGCGCCCTTTGCCGAAGCCGCCCGCCTGGGCAAAAGCCGCAGTTCCGGCATGATGCGCTCGGCCCCTACGCCTTCCTATCAGGCACCGGCCCCACGCCCACTGCCAACCGCCCCGGCGCAGGCGCCGGCCAAGGGTCCGGGTCTGGGCACCGCCATTGCCGCCGGCGCCGCCGGTGCCGCGGCCGGCTACATGATCGGCTCGGCCATGAACAACAATGCTTCGGCACCGGCTTCCGAGCCGGCCGGCTCCGGCATGCCGTGGGGCACCATCGCCCTGCTCGGCCTGCTGCTGGTCGGTGGGCTGATGCTGTTCCGTCGCAAGAACGCCACCCCGGCCATGCGCGCCCCGCAGGCGGCCGGCCTGCCGACCGGCATGCCGCAGGAACCGGCGCGCTTCGAGCCGATTCCGAAGATCGGTTCCGGCTTCGGCACGGCCCCGTCCTACGGCGCCGGCCCGATGTCCGCGGCCAGCCTCGCCCGTCTGCCTGACGGTACCGAGACGCCGAACTTCCTGCGCCAGGCCAAGGCCACCTTCCTGCATCTGCAGAGCCTGAACACGCCGGACAGCCTGGAGGAAATCCGCAAGTACCTGACGCCGGATCTGTTCGAGGCGCTGCGCGCCGACATCGCCGGCAACGACGACGTGGCTGACTTCCCGCAGCTGGACTGCCAGCTGATCGAAGCCGTCGAAGAGGGCGGCCGCTACATCGCCAGCGTGCGCTTTACCGGCCGCGTCAGCGAGACGGTCAACGCCGCGCCGGTGCCGTTCGGCGAGACCTGGCACTACGTCAAGGACAAGAACGCCAGCCGCTGGCTGCTGGCCGGCATCCAGCAAGACTGAGCCGTGTGAACGGCTGATCTGGACGGGCACCCGGCGGTGCCCGTTTTTCATTTGCACCCCGGCTGGGCTAGACTGGAATACCGTTTGCTTGATAGTGCAGACAGGAACGAAGGATAGCTCTCGATGACCCTCTCAGCCCCCCCTACCCCGACCTTGACCGGCTTGAGTCTCGGCAGCCATTTCCAGCCGATCTACAGCCTGCCGCACCGCCGTACCGTGGGCATGGAGGCACTGCTGCGGGCTAGCCGTGACGACAGTCCGCTCAGCCCGCCCGAAGCCTATCAAAGCATGGGTTCGATGGAGCAGCGCCACCACCTCGACCTGGCGGTGTGCCAGCATCACATCCAGGGATTCAACTCGTTCCCCCATGAAAACCGCTGGCTGTTCCTGAACATGGATGCCGCCTCGCTGGCGCTGCCGGCCCGTGCCGAGGCCCTGGCCCGCACCATCATCCAGGCCGGCCTGCCTCCCCACAGCGTGGTACTGGAAGTCCCGGAGCATGCGCTGGAATCGCAGGACCGGCTGGTCGACTGCGTCAAGCTGCTGCGCCAGGCGGGTTTCCTGATCGCCATCGACGACTTCGGCGTCAACCATTCCAACCTGGACCGGGTATGCATGCTGGAGCCGGATCTGGTCAAGTTCGATCGCAACCTGCTCAGGAGCGCGGTCAAGCAGCCGCGCACGCGCAACCTGCTGGCGAGGCTGGTCCACCTGATGCACGAAATTGGTGCATTGGTGGTCGAGGAAGGGATCGAAACCGAGAAGGACGTGCTGGTGGCGCTGGAATCCGGCTGCGACCTGGTCCAGGGCTACTACATTTCCCGCCCGCACGAGCAGCCGGAGAGCGACGCCGTCATCACCCCCCGTATCGACGCGCGTTGGGACGAGCTGATGGTGCGCGAGCTGCTCAAGCGCAAACTGACGCGGCGCCAGCTGGAACTGGCACGCCAATCCTTCGTGCAGACCGCCATCGCGCTGATGCAGGGTACGCCGTTCCTGCACGCGGCCACACCGATGCTGAACATGCCGGACGTGATCCGCTGCTTCCTGCTCGACAGCGCCGGCCGCCAGATCGGCCAGAACCTCAATTCGCTGCAGCAGCCGGCGCAGGAAGATCCAAAGCTCGCCCCGCTGACCGACACCACCGGCGCGATCTGGTCACGCCGCGCCTATTTCCAGCACGCCATCGACCAACCCGGCGTGCTGTACATGAGCGATCCCTACCTATCGATGACCGACACCCGCAACTGCGTGACGCTGTCGATGGCGATCGAGATCGACGAGGCGATGCACGTGCTGTGCGCCGACGTGCTGGTGGCGCGTAGCTGAATCTGCCCTCACCCCTCATGAAAAACGGACCGCCAGCGGTCCGTTTCTCATGGGGGCGATACGACCCGCTCAGGGCTGCACTTCGCTGATGTACTCGTACAACGTCACCACCTTCTGCACCCCGGCGGTCTGGCTCACCACCTTGGCGGCGGCCTCGCCCTCGGCCTGGGTCACCAAGCCCATCAGGTAGACCACGCTGCGCTCGGTCACCACCTTGATGCTCTGCGGCGAGAAACCCTTGCCGTCCAGCAGGCGGGCGCGGACCTTGGTGGTGATCCAGGTATCGTTGTTGCGCTCGGACAGCGCCGAGGAGCCGGCCACCACGGTGTAGTTGTGGACCTTGCTCACGTTGGGCGTGCCGCGCACGATCAGCTCGGCCTGCTCGCGCGCGGCTTCCGACGGCACCTCGCCCGTCATCAGCACGGCGCGGTTGTAGCTGGCGATGTTGACGTGGGACGAAGGCAGCTTGGCGGAAACCTGGCTGGACGCCTTCAACTCGATGGCCTGGTCGTCGACGTAGGCCCCCGTCGTGCGACGGTCGGTCGCCACCGCGGCGGCGCCGGCGGCACCGCCCACCACCAACGGCACGCAGGCGCTCAGGCCCACGCTCAACAGAGCGGCGCCGGCCAACACCCGAAGTTTGCCTTGCATGTCATTCCCCCCCGAGCAGCATGTAGTCGATGGCGTCGCACAGCGCATGGATCAGCAGGATGTGGACTTCCTGGATACGCGCGGTGCGTCCCGCCGGCACGTTCAGCTGGATGTCGTCGGCGGTCAGGATTTCACCGATCTTGCCGCCGTCCTTGCCGGTCAGGGCGATCACCCCCATGCCGCGCTCGTGCGCGGCGTAGATCGCCTCGATCACGTTGGCCGAATTGCCCGAGGTGGAGATCGCCAGCAACAGGTCGTTGGTATGACCCAAGGCGCGCACTTGCTTGGAGAACACCATGTCGAAGTCGTAGTCGTTGCCGATCGCGGTCAGCGCCGAGCTGTCGGTGGCCAGCGACAAGGCGGCCAGGCCCGGGCGTTCCTTCTCGAAGCGGCCGACCATCTCGGCGGCGAAGTGCTGCGCGTCGGCGGCCGACCCGCCGTTGCCGCAGGCCAGGATCTTGCCCTCGTTCATCAGGCAGGCCACCATCCGTTCGGCGGCGGCGGCCACTGCCGGCGACAACTGTTCCATCGCCTCCTGCTTGGCGGCGATGCTTTCCAGAAAGTGTCCGTTGACGCGTTCGATCAGGTCCATGTCCATCCTTTTGTATCCGGCGTAGCTACGCCAGTATGTTCTTGAGCCACTCGGGGGCTCCGTTACCGTGCGACAGCACGGCGTCAAAGCGGCAGGGGGCATCGATACCCTTGGAACTCAGGTAGACCCCGGCCGCCAGTGTGAGTTTCCGCAATTTGGCCGGCGTGATGCTGGCGGCCGCCCCGCCGAAGCGCTGGTCGGCGCGGTGGCGCACCTCGACGAACACCCAGTACGCGCCCTCGCGCATCACCTGGTCGATCTCCCCGCCCTTGCAGCGCCAGTTGCGCTCGACCAACCGCAGTCCCTGCCGCTGCAGGAACGCCAGCGCCCGGTCCTCCGCCTGCCGGCCCAGTTCGTTCATTGCAGACCACCCGCGCCGAGCACCGCCAGCGGCAGCTGGCGGGTGAACTGGCGGTCGCGGCCCAGCTGCAGGTCGCCGGTCACGCCGTCGAGACGCAGTGACGCCACAGGCGTCTTGGGATTGGCCAGCAGCACTGCCAGCCGGTAGGCATCGATGCCCAGCGCATACAGCCGCTCGGTCTGCATCGTCAGCGCGCTGTCCGGGCGCGGGTAGCGCTTGACCGCCTCGTGCTGCGGCATCAGGAACCACGGCATGTCGATCAGCCGGACGTTGTCCAGCGCCGCCGGCGGATGGCGGCTGTTCAATTGCGAGGTGGCATACACCGGCAGCTCCGGCGGCAGCGCCTGGCGGATCGCGCCGGCCTCCTGATCGTCGACGGCGAGGAACACCGCATCGGCCTGGGCGGCGGCGGCGGCCAGCCCGGCGCCGGGTTCGACGACACGGGCGTTCTTGCCACCGACCGCCTGCCATTGCTCGACGAAGGCCTTGCGCAGCCGCGCCGACAACACATCTGGCGAGGCCACCACCAGCGGGGCACGGCGGCCGTCCTCGTACATCACCCCGGCGATCTGCTGCGCCTCGCCCTCGACCGCCAACGCCAGGCTGTACAGCTTGGGATTGGCCGGCAGGCCCGGCTCCAGCGCGTTGAGCGCCAGCGTCGGCACCTTCACCAGCGGCGCCACGGCGGCGATGCCCTGCCGGGTCAGCGGGCCGATCACGACGTTGGCGCCGTCGGCCAGCGCGGCCTGATAGCGTGCGCCGACGTTCGTTTCGTCGGCGGCCACCACCAGCACCTCGGCCTTGCCGTCGACGGCGGCGGCGGCTTCCACGCCCTGGCGCACCACCTCGGCCGCCTCACCGAGCCGGGGCGACCCGAGCGGCAGCAACACAGCGATGCGCGGCTTGCCGCGGGCGGCCGGAGCGACGGCAGGCTTGGCCGCCGGCGCGGCCGGCTGCGCCGGCTCCTTGGCACCCGCCTGAGCCTTGAGCGGCGCGGCGTTGAGTTGGATGATATAGTCCGGTACCTGCGCCTGGGCCACGCCCAGCCAGGCCGTCAACACGCCAACCAACAACGAGGCCATGCTTTGCATACGTCGTTTGCTCACTTGCTTGAATCTGCTCGGGAAAGTTTCACTCGCGGCACATTATATGTGGTGGCCACGCCCATTGGAAATCTGGCCGACATCACCGCGCGCGCCCTGGCCGCGTTCAGTGTGGCCGACGTGATCTGCGCCGAGGATACCCGCGTCACCGGCCACTTGCTGTCCGCCTACGGCATCAGCGCCAAGCTGGTGAGCCTGCGCGAGCACAACGAGCGCGCCATGGCCGATCAGGTGATCCGCTGGCTGACCGAGGACAAGATCGTGGTGCAGGTGTCCGACGCCGGTACCCCGGCGGTGTCCGACCCCGGCGCCCGCCTGGCCGAAGCGGTGCACCGGGCCGGGATGCGGGTGTGCCCGATACCCGGCCCCTCGGCCGTGGTGGCGGCGCTCTCGGCCAGCGGCCTCACCGCGACGTCTTTCCTGTTCCACGGCTTCCTACCCCCCAAGTCGGGCGAGCGGCGCCGGGTGCTGGCCGACTGGCGCAATGCACCGTTCTGCGTGGCCTGCTACGAGGCCCCGCACCGCCTGCTCGACACGCTCGAGGATATCGTCGCCGAACTGGGACCGGAGCGGCCACTGATGCTGGCGCGCGAGCTGACCAAGACCTTCGAGACGCTGCGCCACTTGCCGGCCGGCGCGATGCGCGACTGGGTGGCGTCCGACAGCAACCAGCAGCGCGGCGAGATCGTGCTGATCATCGATGCCGCGCCGCCGCAGGAGGAGCCGGAGGCGCTGGACGAGCAGACCTTGCATACGCTCGCGGTGCTGGCGGCCGAACTGCCGACCAAGCAGGCCGCCACGCTGGCAGCGCAGATCACCGGCGCCAACCGCAAACTGCTGTACGACCGCGCTCTGGCGCTGAAGAACGCGGACAAGGACTGAGCCGCCGCGCATTTACAAGCGCAGCGGCATTGTGTAGACTGCGTTCTCTTTCCTGCCCGGGTGGCGAAATCGGTAGACGCAGGGGACTCAAAATCCCCCGCTGCAAGGCGTGTCGGTTCGAGTCCGACCCCGGGCACCACATCCAAGTTCGAGGATGTTCAGGAAAGTCCAGAAAACCCGCACAGCACAAGGCTCTGCGGGTTTTTTGTTGTCCGGATGGAGACCGGGGTGGTCATCCCCCGCGCGGCTGCCCGGCCTGTGCCTGCATCTCGGCGAAACCCGCCGCCGCCTGCTGCACGTCCGCCGGAAAGTCCTCGAACTCCTGCACCTGTCGGACCTCGACCACCTCGTTGGCCGATGCCGGACAGCGCTTGGCCCATTCGACGGCTTCTTCCCGCGACTTCACCTGGATCATCCAGTAGCCGCCGAGCACTTCCTGCACGTCGGGGAACGGCCCCTCGGTCACCTTGGGCTGGCCGTCTTCGAACGAGACGCGCGCGCCCATCGACGGCGGATGCAGGCCGTCGAGCGCGAGCAGCACGCCGGCCTGCTGCAGCTCCTCGTTGTATTTCATCATCGCGGCCACAGCCTCGGCGCTCGGCATGGCGCCCGGGTCGGCGTTCTCGTAGCCCTTGGGGATCATCAGCATCATGAATCGCATGGTGTGGCTCCTTGTGATTGATTGCGGTGGCGGACAAGGCGGCACGGTCTGGACCGGCCTGTCCTCGCCCTCCGGCACGGCGTTCAGGCGGGCACGATGATCATCCAGGATACGCCGAAGCGGTCGGCGACCATGCCGAAGCACAGCGAGAAGAAGGTCTTGGCGAGCGGCATCTGCACCTGGCCGCCCTCGCTCAGGGCCGCAAACAGCCGCTCGGCCTCGGCCTGATCGGCCGCCGACAACGACAGCGCAAAACCCTGGAAGCTGGGCTGTCCCTGGCAGCGGCCGTCGGACGCCATCACCATGCTCTCCCCGATGCGGAAGCTCGCGTGCATCACCTTGTCCTCGGCGCCGGGCGGCACCATGCCCGGCTGGGGCGGTTCGGGGCTGTCCTTGAAGCGCATCAGCATCTCCACTTCGGCACCGAGCGCACTGCGATAGAACTCGATTGCTTCTTCGCAGCGGCCATCGAAAAACAGATAGGTCTGGACTTGCATGACATCTCCTTCTCACGCGTTGGGGTAATGGGGTGGGGTCGTCGTACAGCGCGCTGGTGGGCAGCACGAACCGGGGCCGGCAAGCGGGGCGGCCATGGGAACGACGAGCGGGCGGCGGGACAATCGACCGTACTCGGCATTTTTCGGAAACAGGGAATCCCCGGCGAAGGGGAGAGCACCGTCTTGCGAAGCGCCGCCGTCGGCTACTGGTGCTTGGAACTATAGACGGTGAATTCGACCGCTGTTGATCTCATGAAGCGGGAATGGGAGGACATGAACTTGCCGGCGGTATCTTCCCACAGGTTGCGCGAATCTTCATGCATCACGGGCAAACGACCGAAATCGGCCTCGGATGCGTGCCTCGACAGGGCACGGGGACACGCCACAGGCAACCGCCCTCCGAGGGCGGGCCGGCCGTTTTCCCTACCTCGCCTGCCGCGCTATGAATCAGGCTGCCCAGGCTGTTCGGGCCCGATACGGTACGGCCGCATCATCTCGTTATCCTCATGCTCGACGATGTGGCAGTGCCAGGCGTATTGGCCTGCTACATCGAATCTCAATCGGAGCCGCGTGACCTGGCCTGGATAGGCGATGACGGTGTCTTTCCACCCCGCCTCCCAGGGCTCGGGCGGTAGCGGTGCCGACCCCGGTACGAGCTGAAAGGTCTTGTCGTCCTCATTGACGGAGATCGGCTGCCGGTCAACGACCTGGAAGAGCAGTTCGTGGATATGGATGGGGTGGGCGTCGGCGGTACCGTTGTAGATCTCCCACACCTCGGTCGTCCCAACGGCCGGACTCTCGGTGACCGGATCCTCCCATTTCCTGGCCACCCACGTGAGGACGCCGGCGTTCGGGTCGCTGGCGACCGTACCCAGCAACGCTTCCGCCGGCGCGTCGTCGAAAAACAGCGACATCTCCTCAAGCAAGGCGAGCTGCCTCCTCGTACCACCATGCAGCGGCGTGATCGGTGGCAGCGTCAGAAATGCGGGAGGAGTCGTCGCATCGGGGGACAACGCAGGTCCAACGTTGAACTGCATCACTTGACCTGTCGTGTAGGGGTCGGCGATATCGAAGTCGTCGTCGGGCTCCCCTCCTCCAAACGGTTCGTCTGGCCCCACGTTGCCGAGGACATAACTTCCCACCGGCACGTGGCTAAAGTCGACAATCACATCCGCACGCTCGGCAGGACTCATGAGCAGTCGGTTGCCGTTGACCTCGGTCAGGTTGACCGGCGTGGCAAGGAAGCCTCCCTCGTTACCGATCATCCACGCATCGATACCGGGGATGCGGCCGAAATCGAGGATCAGGAAGCGCGCGTCGCAGCCGTTCAGGAAACGGAAGCGATAGCGCCGTTGCTCCACATTCAGGAACGGCCACGTATTGCCATTCACCATGATGGTGTTGCCGAAGAACTCGGGGTTCCAGATCGGAGAGATGTCGGAGCCGGGAATGTACGGACCGGCAACCTCGTCGAAGAAGGCCCTCGTGTTCGGGTAGAACAGCGACCCGTCCTGATTGAACGAGCGATCCTGGATGGCGATCGGGATCTCGTAATAGGTCTTGGTCGACGGAAATTTGTCGTTCTCGTGCGGCGCAGGGCCAGGCAACACGGCCCCCCTACCGGACCGGCTGTCGAGCACGGCGTCATCACCGGCATTGCCGCCACGGATGAGATAGAAACCCGCCGGACCGGCATAAACGTTGAGCCGCGTCATACCCAACGTGTGGTCGTGGTACCAAAGGGTGGAAGCGCGTTGGCTATTGGGATATTGAAAGACCGACGTGCCAGGCTCCCAGGCCGTTGTACCCGGAGCCAGATAGCCCTTGCTTGCCGCCTTGGCCTTGAAGAAGTCATACCACGTGCCATCGGTAGCATTGCCGGCCAGATTGCCCGCGACGGGCAAGAACCAGGCCTCGGCGTAGCCATCGCTCTCGTCGCCCACGCCGGCCGAGCCATGAAGGTGGGTGACCATCGGCACCGGGCCGGCGTAGGCGTCGGGCGTGCTGGCGAAGGTCGGGCGCCCATCCCGCCCAGTTGTACCACCCGGCGGGTTGGCCCAATGCAGCGTCGGGTCGACCGGCAGCAAGTGGGGCAAGAACGCGGACGCCGGATCGGCAGGGTCTGCGCGCAGCTCATTCGACCACTTTACCCGCACCGGCACACCCCATCTCGCCTCGATCGTCAGTGACGGGGCGTGGTGGAGCAGCAGACCGTTCTTGCTGGCCGCCTTGATGGCGCCATACCCCCACACGGTGGTCGAAGGAAGTCCCTCCGGCAGGATCTGCTGCGCGAATTGCCTCAGTGCGATCTCGTAATAGTCGACTTTCTTGCCATTCCGTTGCCTGATGCTGCCCGCCCGCGGCATCACCGGAGGGATCAGCAATGGCGTAATGAATTTCGGAACCGACAAGGGATCGAGTGTCCCGCCGGGAATCTGTGCCAGCGCCCTCCTTATGCCGGTGAGCTTGTCGAAATCGAATAGCGTGAGCACCGTGCCACCGGCAATGTATTTCAGAAAAGCTCGTCGGGAGAACTTCATTTTTCTTTCCCTCCCCAAGATTCCCAAGCATGAGCAGTCGCTGTGGTCGGCCCAAGGCGGTCGAACGCACAAATGTCATGACCATGCCCTATGAGGGCTGTTTGGCGAAGATATAACCCTCGCGGCACGATTGCATGCATCACGCCAGAAAAAAACCCAACTACGCAACGTTCACAACAATTTAATTGTTAGAATATGCTTTAGTCTTTGCAATTCATTTTTGAAAATGAAAAATATTGTATTTAAATATCCCATTGGGTATTTGCACGTCCAGCATTATTAAATTCAGATAATGTTTGACATGTTTTTAATCGCTATGGCTCTGTTCATAGCAAACAATCTGTGCTGGCTTCCCACATTTCGGACGTGGAATATAGCGTAAGCCGCGGCGGATTCAATCCCATCGCCATACCCAACACCTGTCCCTGCCGATTTGGTATCGTCTCAAAGCACGAAATACCGATGAATGCTTTCTCAAATCGACTCAAATCGCCGGGATTCCTGGTTCTCGCCATAGCATGCTTGCTTGTTACTGCAACTAGGCTGAAACTCTCTTCTCTACAGATCCCCCTGTCCCGCCATGTTCCGTTTCCTGCCCGACGATGATTGCCTGATCGATTCGCACTGCCACCTCGACGCGGCCGAGTTCGACGGCATCCGTGATGAGGTCGTGGCCGAGGCGGTCCGGCTCGGTATCGGCCAGATTCTGGTGCCGGCCGTCAACCAGGCCACGTTCGCCCAGACGCTGGCGATGCGCGAGCGTTACGGCTGCTGGCTGGCCTTCGGACTGCATCCGATCTACCTGGCACAGCATCTGGACGAGCACCTGGCCGACCTGGAGCGCCGGCTGGCGGAAGACCGGCCGGTGGCGGTGGGTGAGATCGGGCTCGATTTCTACCTGCCCGGCCTGGACGCGGCGCGCCAGGAAGCCCTGTTCGTCGAACAGCTCAAGCTGGCGCGCAAGTACGAGCTGCCGGTGCTGCTGCACGTGCGCCGCTCGCAGGACCGGCTGTTGAAATACCTGCGCCAGTTCCCTGTCGTGGGCGGCATCGCCCATGCCTTCAACGGCAGCGAACAGCAGGCGGCGGCCTTCATGGCGCTGGGGTTCAAGTTGGGGTTCGGCGGGGCGATGACGTTTCGCGGTTCGCAGCGCATCCGTCGGCTGGCGGCGACGCTGCCGCTGTCGGCGCTGGTACTGGAGACCGATGCGCCGGACATGCGGCCGGAGTGGGCGCAGGCGGTGCCGAACCGACCCGCCAACCTGGCGCGCTTCGCCGAGATATTGGCCGAATTGCGTGGCACCTCACCGGAAACCGTCCGGGCAGCCACCCACCACAATACCCTGCAGGTCCTCGGGCTCGGTTGAGCCCCGCCCCACCCGGGACGTGGCCAGCAAGCAGGCAAAAAATGACCCCCGTGCCAATTGCGTGCAACACGGGGGCTTCCAAGGACAACAGCAGGTGGAAATCAGCCGCTCGTCTTGGGTGGGGTTTTCTTGGCAGGGGCCTGCTTCGGTTTGGTGGCTTCCGGGACGATGGTCGGCGGGGCATCCATGGTGCTGGGGCTGGGTGCCGAGAGCACTACCGGCTGGATGGCGTTCTTGTCGACGGTGGCGCTCGGCACCAGCGTGGTATCGCAGACCTGCCACTCGTCGGCAGGGCTGCCCTCGAAACTGAGCGACTCTTTCGGTTTGACCTCGAGCGCCTCCAGCAGCATGCCGGAGCCGGCCAGTTGCCGCGCCTGCGCCAGCAGCAGGTCGCTCTCGGCATTGACCACGGCACGCTTGGCGTCGTACAGCTCGTTCTCGCTGTCCAAGAGGTCGAGCAGGGTGCGCTGGCCGATCTCGAACTGGCTGCGATAGGCATCGCGTGCTTTTTCGGTGGACAGGGCGTGCAGCCGCAGCGGATCGATCTGCTCGCCGATACGGCGGATGTCGTTGTAGGCGATCTGCACCGTCTGATGGATGTCGCGGCAGGCCTTCAGTTGAAGATCGCGCGTCGCCTCGCGACGCTCGGCCGCGGCCCGCAGCCGGGCACGGTCGGCTCCGCCGCGGAACAGGTTCATGTTGAGCACCACTTCAAGGACGCCGATCTTGTGCACGCCGTCCACCCCTTCCAGATTGTTGGTGCGCTCATACTGCGCGCGCAGGTCGGCGGTCGGGGAGAAGGCGCCCTTGCGCACGTCGACCTCCGCCGAGGCGGCCCGCACGCTCTCGACGGCGGAGAGATACTGCGGATTGCGCTGGAAGGCCTGCTTGAACATTTCACTGGGCTCCTGCTGCGCCAGCTTGAAAGGCGCCGGCTTGCCCAGCGCCATCGGCGGGGGCATACCGACGATGCGGGTGAAACGCACCGTCACGTCGTGCAGGTTGGCCTCTTCGGTGATCAGGTTGGATTCCGCCAAGGCCAGGCGGCCGGTCGCCTGTTCCAGGTCGACGCGGCGCCCAACCCCGGCGGCGACTTTCTGCATCAGCTGCTGGTGAATCCCCTTGTGCACGGCGTAGTTGTACTGGGCCAGCTCGAGCAACTGGCGGAAACGCACGACGTCGAGGTAGGCGCGCGTCGCTTCCAGCGCCTGGTTTTCGGATTCGGCCAGGAAATCGAAATAGTTGGCACGACGGGTGTGGTCGAGCTGGCGCACCAGGTTCACCGTGGAAAAGCCCTTGAACAGGTTTTGCACCAGCGCGGCTGACCAGCCATAACGCTCGAAATCCTGATTTCCTCCCGATAAGGGGGGCTCTTTGTGATCTTCGTGGGCGTACTTATAGTTCACGTCGACGGTGGGAAAGAACTCGGAACGGCCAATGCCGATTTCTTCGGCAGACTGACGGAAGGTGCGCCACTTCACCTGCACTTCGGGATTGTTCATGACGGTATTTTCGACGGCACTTCTTATATCGCTCACTTCGGCGCCGAATGCCCCGTTGGCCAGGCCCAGCCCGAACAACGCGATGCATATTTTCCGCAGTTTCATGGCTACGTCCTATTATGAAAACCAGTTACGTGCTGCAAGCCCTCATTTACCGCATGCTTATTGGAACCAGGACAGCCCCTGATGGCACAGCGTTCTTCCCGACATCGCCTTATTCGTCAAAAGACCCCGTTGTTATGGAGAGCCCGGCCGACCGTGTTGGTCTGGCTCATCGTCAGCCTGCTCTCCGCGTGTGCGACCACGAAGAGCGGGGTAGCACTGGATTTTGCCCGGCAATCCCAGGCCATCCAGCGGTTCGGTTCACGAGGCATCCAGAATTATGAAGCGTGGCGATCACTTATCTCTGTTTTAGGCAATCGTACTGAAAATGCCAAGTTAATCGAGGTCAATACCTTCTTTAATCGCCGCATCCAGTTCACCGATGACACAGCTGTCTGGCATCAGGACGACTACTGGGCCACGCCGATCGAGACCCTTGGACGCGGGGCCGGCGACTGCGAGGATTTCGTCATCGCCAAATACAAGACGTTGACCTTGCTGGACGTCCCCGCGGCCAAGCTCAGGCTGACCTACGTGCGAGCCTTGCTGGGCGGACCGAACAGCGCGGTCAGCCAGGCGCACATGGTGCTGGCCTACTACCCCGGCGCCGATGCGGAGCCCTTGGTGCTGGACAACCTGATCACCGACATCAAGCCGGCCTCGCAGCGCACCGACCTGATCCCGGTGTTCAGCTTCAACAATGATGGGGTGTGGATGCCCGGCAATCCGTCGCGTCCCGCCGGCAATGTGGAGCGGCTGACGCGCTGGATGAGCCTGCAGGAACGCATGCGGGCGGAAGGTTTTTGACAAGGCGGGCGAGTGCTTCAAGCGGCCGGCCCGTCTGCGCGCGGTCGAACTCGACGACCTCGTGATCGACAGCGCGCATGCTGGACCTCGAGATCCACGCCAAGGGTGTGACGACGCAGGCGGAGGGGGCTCAGCTGTTGCACTGGGGGTGGACGGCATCACCGGAGGTGGGGGGTGACGGGCGGTTGAGCACGGCAGTCACCCCCTACCCTAGCCAACCACCGTGAAGCATAAACAAAATGGGCCTCTCGAATATGAGAGGCCCTACAGTATTGCAGCAAGTCATTGCTTGGATAGTTCAGATAACATTCACCGCCTTTTCGACGTTGATCGTAACCGTAGTGCCATTGACATCAAACTGATAGTGAGCATAAATCACCCCATCCACCGTAATATCCGGCCCCGTAGCAGTCGGCGAGGTCACCCCTACCAAATCCAACGTATCACCGCTATCCCCTCGCACGAACAGTGTGTGGTCGTGGGTGCGGTCGGTAAAGTTCAGCACATCCTCCGGCCGCAGTTGCAGCGTGGTGTTGGTCGACGCCCCGTTCATCTGCAACTGCTCGATATCGCTCAGCGGCGTACCGCCCAGATTCAACACCCCGGCACTGTCGATACGCACGGTATCGAAACCGTTGCCGCCGTCGATGGTGTCGCCGATACCGTAGATCAAGAGATCGTTGTCGTCGCCACCCACCAGCACCGCGTTGCCTAGCGAACCGTCCAGCGTATCGTCGCCTCCGTAACCGAAGATGAAGGAATCGTCCAAGGTGGCGGTCAGCGTGTTGACGCTGCCGTCGCCCTCCAGGCTGAGCTCGGACGGGTAGAGCGTGGCGTCGATCTGGCTGGCGACCGGGTCGCCATCCCCGTCGGTGGCGGTGATGCCGAACGACAGGTCGATCGGCTGCCCCGGTATCGTCTGGCTGTAGGAGAAGGCGCCCAGCGCAAAAGTATGGGTTCCGGCCGCGCCGGCCACGTTCACCGCGCTGAAGGTATCGCCAGAGGTGATCTCGTAGCTCCAGCCGTCCTTCAGGCCGGAGAGCAGGATGCTGTTGCCCTGATCCGTGATCGTCAGCCCTTGTGTGCCGCTGGCTACGACGTTGTGGTCCGCATCGTAGACCGTGATGTTCGACACGCTGAGATTCAGCTGACTTTCCTCCCCATCGGCCGTACCGTAGGTCTGATCGTTATCGGCGACGATGGCGGTCAGTATCAGGTTGGCGGAGGCATTGGCATTACCGTTGATCAGCACAACCTGCTCGAAACCGGACACCAGATTGTGGTCGGTATAGCTGTAGTCATTCTTGCCGACACTCAACCCGTTGACGAAGTCGAGCCGGACGTTGTCGGTACTGCTGAGAGTCTGACCGCCGCCGACCCCGATATCGTCCTGGTCGGTATTCACCGTGCCGGACGTCGACGACAGGATCACGTCCTGTGTCGTCCCACCGACATTCAGCAACCCCTTGATGGTGACATTGCCGCCGCCGATGCTGGACAGGCTGGTGACTTGAACCTCCGCCGGCCCGCTCGAGATGATGCCGTAGGTGGTCAGCGTGTAGCTGTCGCTTGAAGGATCGATATCGACGGTGAAGCCGATAGCGCCTGCTGCCGTTTTGGCCACCAACTGGGTCTGATCCGTACCGTCGACACCGCCGTAGTAGAGGAACAGTTCCGCGCCGTCCAGCCTCAGTTGGTTGCCATAGGCGTCGAGGGCTGGTGCCCCTGCCGTAATGTTGAACGCCACGCTGACCACGCCGTCGGCACCGGTATGCCCGGCGAAATTCAGTTCGTCGGTGACACTATGGATGCTGTCGGTCTGATCGACCATGTGTGCGGTGTCCGGCGTGAAGGCAGACGGAACGTCATCGACGACGGCGATGTCGAGGCTGGCAGTGGTCTCGTCGCCGTCACTGTCTTGCAGCGTGACCGCGAAGTTCTCCGTCAGGCTGTTCTCGCCGCTGCCCGTCGCGTGGCTTGCGTTGTCGAGCAGGGTGTAGCTGTAGCTGACGGTGTGGCCGTCGAACCCGGTGATCCTCAGGGTGTTGCCCAGCGGGCTGGTCGCCGATTGCGGGAAGGTGGCGGTGACGCCGCCGCTGACGACGGCGATGCCGCCGACCGTCAGGGTGGTCACGCCGTCCGGCGCGTCGACCGTGAAGCTGCCGCTGACGGTGGTGCTGCCGCTCTGGTCGGAGCCGTCCGGCGCGAGGTCGTCTTCGTCGACCGTCTGGTCGGCGCCCTGCCCGCTCAGCCCGCTGATGGTGACGCCGTCGTCGGCATTGTGCACCGTGAGCGTCAGCGTCGCGGTGTCGGTGTCGCCATCGCTGTCGTTCAGGGTGTAGACGAAGGTTTCGGTGCGGCTTTCGCCGCCGGGGATGCCAAGGAAGTCGGGGTCGGCGGGGTGCAGCGTGTAGGTATACGTGCCGTCGCCGTTGAGCGTCAGCGTGCCGTAGGTACCGGCGAAGGTGCTGGCCGTAACCGGCGCGGCGAGGCGGTCGGCGCCCTCGGTGTCGTTGCTCAGGACCGTGCCGCTGAAGCTCAGGCTGGTTTCGCTGACGGTGCCGCCAGTGTCGTCCACCGCGACAGGCACGTCGTCGGTGATGCTGATATCGAGCGTATCGCTGGCCGTGCTGCCGTCGACGTCCCGCACCACCAGGCTGGTGCTGTCCGGCAGGGTGTTGTTGCCCGCCCCGTCCGCGTGCGTTTCCGCCGCCGTCAGGGTATAGGTGTAGCTCACCACGCCGGTCGCCGCATCGAACCCGGTGATGGTGATGGTGTTGCCCAGCGCCGGGGTGACGGTGGTGTTCGCCGTCAGCGCGTTGTTGTCGACGATCTTGACGCCGCCCAGTTCGATTTCGTCGAGCCCGTCCAGTGCCATCACCGTGAAGCTGCCGCTCACCGTTTCGGTGGTGGCACTCGGGGTGCTGCCGGTGGCGAGCGCCGCTTCGTCTACCGTGCCTTCGGCGCCGTCCGGGTTGAGCCCGGTGATGGTGATGCCGTCGTCGGCACCGTTGATGGTGAGCGTCAGCGTGCTCAGCGAGGTGTCGCCGTCGGCGTCTTTCAGCACGTAGTCGAAGCTGTCGGTGAGGTGCTCGCCCGAGCTCAGCCCTTGCACTGCCGCGTTGTCGTTGTGCAGCGTGTAGGTGTAGCTGCCGTTGGCGTTGAGCGTCAGCGTGCCGTACAGCCCTTCAATCGCGACGCCGACGTTGCCTGCGGAACCGTTCACGCTGCTGACCGTCGCCGGGGTGTCGGCACCCAGAGTGTCGTTGGACAGCACGTTGGCGCTGGCCGTCAGGGTGCCGTCTTCCGTCACGCTGGCGCTGTCGAGCTGCGCCGTCGGCACGTCGTCGGTGATGGCGATGTCGAGGCTGGCGCTGGTGCTGTCGCCGTCGCTGTCTTGCAGCGTGACCGCGAAGCTTTCGGTCAGGCTGTTTTCGCCGGCGCCCGTCGCGTGGCTTGCGTTGTCGAGCAGGGTGTAGCTGTAGCTGACGGCATGGCCGTCGAACCCGGTGATCGTCAGGGTGTTGCCCAGCGGGCTGGTCGCCGATTGCGGGAAGGCGGCGGTGACGCCGCCGCTGACGACGGCGATGCCGCCGACCGTCAGGGTGGTCACGCCGTCCAGGGCGTCGACCGTGAAGCTGCCGCTCACGGTGGTGCTGCCGCTCTGGTCGGAGCCGTCCGGCGCGAGGTCGTCTTCGTCGACCGTCTGGTCGGCGCCCTGCCCGCTCAGCCCGCTGATGGTGACGCCGTCGTCGGCGCCGTTGATGGTGAGCGTCAGCGTGCTCGGCGAGGTGTCGCCATCGGCGTCTTTCAGCACGTAGTCGAAGCTGTCGGTGAGGTGTTCGCCGGAGCTCAGCCCTTGCACCGCCGCGTTGTCGTTGTGCAGCGAGTAGGTATAGCTGCCGTTGGCGGCGAGCGTCAGCGTGCCGTACAGCCCTTCGATCGCGATGCCGACGTTGGCCGCGGAGCCGTTCACGCTGCTCACCGTCGCCGGGGTGTCGGCACCCAGGGTGTCGTTGGTCAGCACGTTGGCGCTGGCCGTCAGGGTGCCGTCTTCCGTCACGCTGGCGCTGTCGGCCCGGGCCGCCGGCACGTCGTCGACGATGGTAACGCTGAGCGTGCCGCTGCTGGAACTGCCATCCACATCCGCAGCCGTGATCGATACGTTATCGAACAAGGTGTTGTTACCACCGCCTGCCGCGTGCGTTTCCGCCTCCGTCAGGGTGTAGGTATAGCTGACCACGCCGGTGCTCGGGTCGAACCCGGTGATCGTCAGCGTGTTGCCGAGATCGGTGGTGATAGTGGTATTGCCCGTTTGCACATTCCCGGCGACGATCGTGACGCCTCCAATCACGATGGTGTCCAAGCCGTCGATAGCCGTCACCGTGAACGAGCCGGTGAAACTGGTTTCCCCCACCGGACCACTGCCGCCCACCAAGCCCGACTCGCGTACGGAGCCTTCGCCGCCCTGCACGGCCGGGGTCAGGCCGCCGATGCTGACACCATTGCCTTGCTCAACCGCCGACAGCGGTTCCGCCAGCGTGGCTGGCTCCTGATTGGCGATGTCGAAACTCGCCGCCAACCCTACATCGGTCAGTCCTTCGGTTATGCGCGCCAAGCGGATGAAGGTGCTACCGCCATCCTCGCCACCGGCGCCACTGAGACCGGCCGCGGCAGGCGCCAAGGCGGCGAAGGGATCCTGACCGGCCTCCAACGCTCGCAGGATGGCATCGGTATCGGCCGCCACCTGCTGCTGCTGCACCGAGGGGGCCTGCAGGGCGGCGGCGGAGCTATCGGGAACGGTCTGGGGGTTGAGGATGGCTTCGTCCAGCGCGACCAGCCGCCCGCCTTCGATGACCAGCGGTTCGCCGCTGGCGGTGAGCAGGGTGACGGAACCATCCGCCTCCGCCACGATCCGCTCGCCGGCATGGACGATATCGCCGGCCTTGAGCAGACGCACTTGTCCCTGGGCGTTGATGACTCTGACCGTGCCGTGGACAGTATCGACCCGGGCTTCGCTGGAAAGGGCGATCTGACTGGATATCTGCGTCGTGATGGCCATGGCCTTCTCCCTACGCTCGACGGATGTATACCTGTAGCATAGAAGGCCACCAGAGAAGTTCTTATTGTACTGAAGGACAATAGCCGGCTAACTTCGAACTTTTAACAACAACTGTAATCGATCGGTGACACCGAGCTTTTCGAACACCGCGCTCAGATGGGCCTTGACGGTGCGTTCGCTGATGCCCATTTCACGGGCGATGAGCTTGTTGCTGGCGCCAGTCAGCAGCTTCTCGACCACTTCCTGCTCGCGCACGCTGAGCGGATCGCGCCAGCCCTCGGAGCGCGATGTTCCCGGCATGACGCGGGACAGCGAACCGATCAGCTGCGCCATCAGCGTCGCCCCGACCCACACCCCGTCGTTGAGGATGGTATCGACCATCAGACATAGCGTCGCGGCCGGAGACAGCGTATGGCCATAACCGCGGATACCCAGACCAAACAGGTGCAGTCCTTGTTGATCTAGCGGCGCATCGGCCAGCGCCAGCGGGCGGCTGTGGCGGCTGATGTGTTGCCAGCCCGCATCGGTACGCGGCGCGTCCGGCCACGCCAGATCCAACACCAGCGGAATAGCAGACTCCTGCTCGGCCAACTGCCGGCCCAGTTGCCCGGCATCGTCCACCGCCACCGGCCCGTAACCGGCGAGCGCCTCTGCCCAGCGTTGGCGCAGATAGGGGCTGGACGTGGCGAGCAGGATGGCCATCGGCCTCACCTCTCCGTCATGGCATAGCTGTGAGCCCGCAGCACCGGCTTGAGCAGGTAGGACAGGATGCTCTTCTTGCCGGTCATGATATCCACCTCGGCCACCATGCCCGGAATGATCGGGCGCGAAGCGTTCCCCAGGTAGGATTTGCGGGTGCGCACCCGCACCACGTAGAAGGCGTTGCCCTTGTCGTCGGTGACGGTGTCGGCGCCGATCTGCTCCAGCGTGGCGTCCAGTCCGCCATAGATGGCGAAATCATAGGCGGTGAAACGGACGAAGGCTTTCTGGCCGGGGTGCAGGAACGCGATGTCGCGCGGCAGGATGCGCGCCTCGAGCAGCAGCGTGTCTTCGGTCGGCACGATTTCCACGATGTCCTTGCCCGGCTGCACCACGCCGCCGATGGTGTTCACCAGCAGCTGCTTGACCGTCCCGTTGACGGGGGAGCGCAGCTCGGCCAGCTTCACCCGGTCGTTCAGCGCCACGCGGGTTTCCGTCAGGCTGCTAAGCTTGGCGAGCGTGTCGGACAACTCGGCGCTGGCCTGGTTGCGGAACGACAATTCCACCTCCTCGATCTTGCGCTGGGCTTCGGCGATCGCCGCCTGGATCTTGGGGATCTGCGCCGCCGCCATGTCGCGCTCGCCGCGGAAGCGGCTGACGTCGCGTTCCAGGCGCAGCAGGTCGACGTCGGAAACGGCCCCGGTCTCCCTGAGCGGGCGGGTCACCTGCAGTTCCTTGGAGGTATAACCCAAGCCCTGCTCGGCCTGTTCCCGGCGCGCCCGCACTTCGACCAGCTCCTGGTTGCGCTGCGCCAGTTGTTGGCGGGCGATGGACATGTTGGCTTCCAACTCGCGCCGTTTCGAACCGTACAACTCCATCTCGTGCAGGCCGATATCGGGCGCCTCGCGCTGTACCTCGGGCGGAACGACGAAGGGGGTGCCGTTGGTGATGGCACGCAGCCGCGCCGCCTTGGCCAGCAGCGACAGGTACTGCGCACGGTTCTCGTTGAGCGACGATTCGAAGCGGGTGCTGTCGATCTTCAACAACAGCTGGTTCTTCTGCACCCGGGCTCCCTCGCGCACCAGAATCTCCGATACCACGCCCCCATCCAGGCTCTGAATGCGCTGGATCTGGCTCGACGGCACCACCTTGCCCTCGCCGCGTGCCACTTCATCGACTTGGGCGATCCCGGCCCAGACCAGGGCAGCCAGCACGATCGCCAGCAGCAGCCAGACGAAGAAGCGCGGCCGCACCGGCTGCTGCTCCAGGATGGCCCAGTCCGCATCGTCTGCAAAATCCTGCCGATCCTGCAGATCGCGCGCCGTGAGCCAGTCCAGCCAGCGCTCCAGCCAGGCGGGCCCCCGCCCTCCCTCGGCACCCGACAGCCGCCCGTGCAGCCAATGGCGCCAACCGCGATCCTCGCTCATACCCCCCTCCCCAGCCGGCCATCCTTGAGCGCCGCCAGCACTTGCGGCTTGGGACCATCGGCCACCACCTGCCCCTGATCCAGCACGATGAGACGGTCCACCAGGTCCAGCAGCCCGGCGTGATGCGTCACCAGTACCAGCGTCCGGCCATGCACCAGCTTGGCCAGCGACTGCTTCACCGTCGCCTCGCTGGCACTGTCCATATTGCTGGTCGGTTCATCGAGCAGCAGCATGCGCGGGGCGTTGACCAGCGCCCGCGCCAGGCACACCGCCTTGCGCTGGCCGCCCGACAGCGATTCCCCCCGTTCGCCGATCAGCATGTCGAAGCCTTGCGGATGATGATTGACGAACTCACTCAGGCCGACCATCTCGGTCGCCGCCACCACGCTGGCGTCGTGCACGAAGCTCGACCCCATGGTGATGTTCTGGCGCAGGGAGCCATAGAACAGCAGCGGGTCCTGCGCCGCATAGCCGACATGCCGCCGCAGCTCGGCCGGGTCCAGCTGCTGAAGGTCGATGCCGTCGATCCGCACCGCCCCTTCGGTAGGCGCGTACAGCCCCATCATCAACTTCTGGATCGAGCTCTTGCCCGACCCCACCCTCCCCAGCAAGGCCACCCGCTCGCCGGCCTTGATCCGGAACGACACGTTCTTCAGCACCGCCTGCTGCGTGCCGGGATAGGTAAAACTGACGTTGTTGAACTCGATGTCGCCGACAAACTGCACGCGATGGAAGAACGGCGTCTCGCTGCCCCGCTCCACCGGCATTTTCATCACGCCCTCCAGCGAGGTCAGGGCATTGCGCGCGTTGTGATACTGCGTCAACAGAGCGGCCACCTGCCCCATGGGAGCCAGCGCCCGGCTGCTGAGCATCATCGCGGCGATCAGCGCCCCCAGGCTGGCATCGCCGTTGATGATGGCGTACACCCCGACGACCAAGATGCCGACCACGATGACCTGCTGCTGGAACGAGGCGAAGTGGCTCGCCAGCGACGACAGCACTTTCAGCCGCGTACCGATCTGGGCCAGGAACAGCGTAGCCGCCTCCCAGCGCCGCTGCTGCTCGCCCTCGGCGCATTGCGTCTTGATCGCCTCGAGCCCGACCAGCGCCTCGATCAGGTAGGCATTGCGCTGCGCCGCCGCCTTGAAGCTGTCCTGCGTCAGCGACTGCATGCGCGGCTGGATCAGCAAGGCCGCCCCGAGGATCAGCACCACGGCGGCGGACAGAGGCAGCAGGAACCACGGCGAGATCCAGGCGATGACCAGCACGAACAACAGCACGAACGGCAGGTCGACGAAGGCCGTGACCGTGGCCGAGGCGATGAAATCCCGCACCTGCTCGAAGGCGCGCAGATTGGCCGCGAACGCACCGACCGAAGGAGGCCGGGCGTCGAAGCGCAAGCCGACCACTTTTTCGAAAATGAGGGAGGACAGCATGACATCGACCCGCTTGCCGGCGATATCGATCAGGTAGCTGCGCGTCATGCGCAGCAGGAAATCGAACGACAGCACCAAGCCCAGGCCGACGGCGAGCACCCACAGCGTCTCGGTGGCCCGGTTGGGCACGACGCGGTCGTAGACGTTCATCGTGACCACCGGCGTCGCCAGCGCGAACAGATTGAGCAAGGTGGCCGCCACCAGCGCGTCGCGGTACAACGGCCGGCATTCCAGCAGCGCCTGCCAGAACCAGTGGCGGGAACGCACGCGCCCCAGCTCGGGAGCACGCTGCTCGAAACGGAAGCGGGGGCGGACCAGAATGGCGTAGCCGAGATAGCGCCGCTCCAGTTCCGCGCGCGCCATCGACATCTCGCCATCGCTCAAGGCCCCCAGGCTGATGCGGGCGGAACCGTCGTCGTTCCACCCCCACAACAGGCAGGCGTCGTCGTTCTTGAGCAGCAACACCGCGGGGAGCAGCTGCTGATCGACCGCGTCGAGCGGTCGGCGGCTCACCCTAGACGCCAAGCCGGTGCGCCGCGCTGCCCGGCCAAACAGCGCCGGGGTCAGCCGGTTGTCGGCCAGCGGGATGCCCGCCACCAGGGCCTCGTGCGTCGTCGTCACGCCATGGATCCGGGTCAGCTGGAACAGGCACTCCAGCAACGGATCCACATGCACGGACCTCGGGGATATCCCGATATCCTTGATGGAAGCACTATCCATCGCCCACCCCCTATGGCCAACATCGGCCGTCTGGACCGTCGTTGCTGTTTCTGTCCGTTATAGGACATTCCAGCAGGGTGAGGCAGGACTATTTTTTATCGGGATTGACTAGTGCGAACAAAAAAGATGACAAACACGAAGTACAGCACGGTCAGCAGGACTTCCAGCCCGGCCAACTGCTGCGAGAGACCGGCATCGGACCAGGCGCGCATCACCCCCTCCGCGAAGAAGGCCAGGATGAACATGCTGGACCACTGGTAGGTATAGATGCGGCCCTTCAACACCCCCATCAGCGGAGCCAGCAACACCACCGCCTTCAGCGCCAGCAGCGAGCCACCCGGACGCAAGGGGGCCAGCCACAGCTCCCAACCGAGGGACAGCAGGATCAGGGCGATCAGGCTGACGATCGCCCCCCAATGAAAGAAACGTACGCTCATGCTGCCTCGTGCTTGGGCTGGCGCCCGAAGAAAATAGCCATGAAGATGCCAAACTCGTAGAGCAGCCACAAGGGCAGCGCCAGCATGATCTGCGACAGCACGTCGGGCGGCGTCACCACGGCGGCGACGACGAAGGCACCGACGATGACGTAGGAGCGGGCGGCGCGCAGCTTCTCCACCGTCACGATGCCCATGCGCGCGAGCAGGATCACCACGATGGGCACCTCGAAGGTCACTCCGAAGGCGACGAACATGCCGAGCACGAAGGACAGGTACTTATCGATATCGGTCATCATCGACACGCCTGCCGGGGTGACCGAGGACATGAAGCCGAACACCACCGGAAACACCAGGAAATAGGCAAAGGCCATGCCGATGAAGAACAGCACCACGCTGGACACCACCAGCGGCAGGACCAGCCGCTTCTCATGGGTGTACAGGCCGGGGGCGACGAAGGCCCAGATCTGGTACAGGGTATTGGGCAGCGAGATCAGGAAGGCCACCAGCATGGTCACCTTGACTGGCACGAAAAACGGTGCGGTGACGTCGGTGGCGATCATGTTGCTACCCTTGGGCAGCACGTCGAGCAGCGGCTTGGCCAGCAGATGGTAGATGTCGCCGGACCAGTGGAACAGGGCCAGGAAAACAATCAGCAGGCCGAGGACGGCACGCACCAGGCGCGTGCGCAGCTCGACCAGGTGCGCCAGGAGAGGCTGTTCGTTCATTCGCGCGTTTCGGCAGGAGTGGTAGCGGGTTTCACCGGCGGACTGTCGAACAGATCCAGCTGGTTTTCATCGTGAACAACGGTATTCGGCGCGGTCGGCTCGACGCCGTCGTCGCCTGCGCAGGCCGCGGCAAACAGATCGGCCTCCAGCGGGTCGTCCGGAACAAAGGTAGCCGGGGCACTGGGCGTGCGGGCCGAATCGAGCGCGGCGACGGCCTCCTCGCCAGCCGCCTGCACCGCGGCGACATTCTCCTGCACCGCACCTTCGACCTCTTTCATCTCGGCCTCGAGGCTGTGCCGCAAGGAGACGGCGGCATCCTGCACCTCCTGCTGCAGCGAGCTCAAGCCGGTCAGATCGGCCTGCTGGTGGATATCGGCCTTGACGCTGGCGACGAAGCGCTGCGCCCGGCCGACCAGGGCGCCCAGGGTGCGCGCCACCGTGGGCAGCCTCTCCGGCCCCAGCACGATCAGCGCCACGACGCCGATCAGCAGCAGTTCGCCAAAACTGATTTCAAACACCGCGCGATCCGCCGCTTACTTTTTCTCGGATTCGCCGTCGATCACACGTCCGGCCGGCTTGTCGTCCTTGTCGGCTTCGCCCTTCATGCCTTCCTTGAAATTACGTACGGCACTGCCGAGATCTCCGCCGGCATTGCGCAGCTTCTTGGTGCCGAAGATCAGAACCACGACGAGCAACACGATGAGCCAGTGCCAAATGCTGAAAGAACCCATGATGACTTCCTTTACTTAAAACTCGAAACGATCGTTCAGGCGGCGGGATCGCAACTGCCGCTTGCTCAGACCTTGTGGCCGAACACGTGGATGTGCAGGTGGTAGACCTCCTGCCCGCCGGCCCGGCCGGTGTTGATGCCGGTCTTGAAACCGGCCGCCAGCCCCTGTTCGCGCGCCAGTTGGGGAACGCGCGCCAACAGCCGCCCCAGCATGGCCTCGTGCTCCGGACCGCAGTCGGAGAGCGAGGCGACGTGCTGCTTGGGGATTAGCAAGAAGTGTACCGGGGCGATCGGCCGGATGTCGTGAAAGGCCAGCACGTCGTCGTCTTCGTACACCTTGTCGCAGGGAATCTCGCCGGCGGCAATCTTGCAGAAAAGGCAATCACTCATGTCCACAAATCCTCGGGTGTCAGGCGCTCGGGGTGCGCGAGGCTTTCTCGTCGATGCCGGAAATGCCCTCGCGGCGCTTCAATTCCATCAGCACGTCTTCGGCGCGCAGGCCGTGATAGGTCAAGAGCACCATCGAGTGGAACCACAGATCGGCCACTTCGCGCACCAGGTGCAGCTTGTCCTTGTCCTTGGAGGCCATCAGGGTCTCGGCCGCCTCTTCGGCAACCTTCTTCAGGATGGCGTCCTCCCCCTTGTGGAACAACGAGGCGACATAAGAGGATTGCGGGCTGGCTTCACGCCGGGCTTCCAGCGTGTCGCCTATCGTTTTCAGCACATCGTGGCTCATGATGTCGGGGGTTCCTGTGCGGGTTGGTCCGGCAAGTATATGTCGATTCTGTTACCGCCCGGTAACAAAGGACGACCGGGCTTATCCTGGGTCAAGCGCGGACGGGAAGTCCGGCTCAATGCGAGTGGTAGATGGCGTCGGGGTCTTTCAGCACCTCATCGACCACCACCCAGCCACCGTTCTCGAAACGGCGGTAGAAGCAGCTTTCCCTGCCGGTATGACAGGCGATGCCGCCGGCCTGTTCCACCTGCATGATGAGCACGTCGCCATCGCAATCGAGGCGCAGCTCCTTGACGTTCTGCAGATGGCCGGATTCCTCGCCCTTCTTCCACAGACGCCGGCGCGAACGGCTCCAGTAATGGGCAATGCCGGTGTCGGCGGTCAGTTGCAGCGATTCGCGGTTCATCCACGCCACCATCAGCACGCGGCCGCTGGCGGCATCCTGGGCGATGGCCGGCACCAGGCCGTCCTCGTCCCACTTCACTTCATCAAGCCAGTTCATCGTCTTTCCTGTCTCGGGCACTTACAGCCGCACTTCGATGCCGGCGGCCTGCATCGCTTCCTTGGCCTGGCGCACGGTGTATTCGCCGAAGTGGAAGATGCTGGCGGCCAGCACCGCATCGGCCTTGCCTTCCTTGATGCCGTCGACCAGATGCTGCAGGTTGCCCACGCCGCCGGAGGCGATCACCGGGATGTTCACGCCCTCCGACACGGCGCGCGTCAGCGGCAGGTTGAAGCCGATCTTGGTGCCGTCGCGGTCCATGCTGGTCAGCAGGATCTCGCCGGCGCCCAGCTCCTGCATCTTCCGCGCCCACTCCACGGCGTCAAGCCCGGTGCGGTTGCGGCCGCCGTGGGTGAACACTTCCCAGCGGTCGTTCTCGGGCGTCACCGCCTTGGCGTCGATGGCCACCACGATGCATTGCGAGCCGAAGCGGTCGGCCGCTTCCTTCACCAGCTCGGGGTTGGTCACCGCAGCGGTGTTGATGCTGACCTTGTCGGCACCGGCGTTGAGCAGACGACGGATGTCGTCGACCTTGCGCACGCCGCCGCCCACGGTCAGCGGGATAAACACCTGCTCGGCGACCGATTCGATCACGTGCAGGATGATGTCGCGGTCGTCGGAACTGGCGGTGATGTCGAGAAAGGTCAGCTCGTCGGCGCCCTGCTCGTTGTAGCGGCGGGCGATCTCCACCGGGTCGCCGGCGTCACGCAGACCGACGAAGTTGACCCCTTTCACCACGCGGCCGGCAGTGACGTCGAGGCAGGGAATGAGGCGTTTGGCTAATGGCATGGGCGAGTGTTACCGCAGCAAGACGGGACACCAAACCCGCCGGCCGCACGGCCGCCGGGCGCTGTCCCGCGAATCAATCAGGCACCCAACTCGTCGGCCAGGGTCTGGGCCTGGGCGAAGTCGATGCTGCCTTCGTAAATGGCGCGGCCGGTGATGGCACCTTCGATGCCTTCGCCTTCCACCGCGCACAGCTGCTTGATGTCGTCGAGGTTGGTCAGGCCGCCGGAGGCGATCACCGGGATGGTCAGCGCCTGCGCCAACTTGACGGTGGCGTCGATGTTGACGCCGCTGAGCATGCCGTCGCGGCCGATGTCGGTGTAGATCACCGAAGCCACGCCGTAATCCTCGAAGCGCTTGGCCAGATCGATCACGTTGTGCTGGGTGATCTTGGCCCAGCCGTCGATGGCGACCATGCCGTCCTTGGCGTCGAGGCCGACGATCACCTGGCCCGGGAAGGCGTCGCAGGCGTCATGCAGGAAGCCGGGGTTCTTCACGGCGGCGGTGCCGATGATGACGTACTTGAGCCCCATGCCGAGATAGGCATCGATGGTGTCGAGGTCGCGGATGCCGCCACCCAGCTGCACCGGCATGTCGTCGCCCACTTCGGCGAGAATGTCGCGGATCACCGCCAGGTTCTTCGGCTTGCCGGCAAAGGCACCGTTGAGATCCACCAGATGCAGGCGGCGGGCGCCCTGATCACGCCAGTGCACGGCCACCTGGACCGGGTCGTCCGAGAACACGGTGGCATCTTCCATCACGCCTTGCTTGAGGCGGACACACTGACCATCCTTGAGGTCGATTGCGGGTATGAGCAACATGGTGCTGAGCGATTTGTCGGTAAGTTAGACACTGCCATCCCAGGCGAGGAAGTTCTTCATCATCTGAAGTCCCGCGCGGTGGCTCTTTTCGGTGTGAAACTGGGTCGCGAACACGTTGTCGCGGCCCACGATGCAGGAAAACCGGCCAGGGTATTCGCTCTCGGCCAGCGTCAGGCCGGCGTCGGCCGGGGCGAAGTGGTAGCTGTGCACGAAGTAGAAGCGCTCGCCATCCTCGATGCCGGCGAACAGCGGGTGGCGCGCGGTCTGGAACACCCGGTTCCAGCCCATATGCGGCACCTTGAGGCGGTCGCCGTTGGCGTCGACCATGCCGTCGGCGAAGCGCACCACCTTGCCCGGGAACAGGCCAAGGCCGGGCGTGTCGCCCTCCTCGCTGTGCTCGAACAAGAGCTGGGCGCCGACGCAGATGCCGAAGAACGGCTTGCTCTTGGTGGTCTCGATCACCGCCTCGGCCAGGCCGTAGCTGTTGAGCTCGCGCATGCAGTCGGGCATGGCGCCCTGCCCCGGAAACACCACCTTGTCGGCCTTGACGATGGCCTCGGGGTCGCGCGTCAGGAACACCTCGGCGCCGACCTCGTTGACGGCCTCAACGGATTTCAGCACGGAATGCAGGTTGCCCATGCCGTAGTCGATAACGGCGACTTTCATGCTGTCAGCGTCCCCTTGGTGGACGGCGTCACGCCGGCCATGCGTTCGTCGAACTCGACCGCCATCCGGAGCGCCCGGCCGAAGGCCTTGAACACCGTCTCGGCCTGGTGGTGGCTGTTGACGCCGCGCAGGTTGTCGATGTGCAGCGTCACCATCGAGTGGTTGACGAAGCCGTGGAAGAACTCGGAAAACAGATCGACGTCGAAACCGCCGATGGCGGCACGGGTGAAGTCGATATGGTACTGCAGGCCGGGACGGCCGGACAGGTCGACCACCACGCGCGAGAGCGCCTCGTCGAGCGGCACGTAGGCGTGGCCGTAGCGGCGGATGCCCTTCTTGTCGCCGATGGCCTTGGCGAAGGCCTGGCCGAAGGTGATGCCGATGTCCTCGACGGTGTGGTGGGCGTCGATGTGCAGGTCGCCACGGGCGACGATCTCGATGTCGATCAGGCCGTGACGGGCGATCTGGTCCAACATGTGGTCGAGGAACGGCACGCCGGTATCGAAGTGCGAATGACCGGTGCCGTCCAGGTTGATGCTGACGGTGATCTGGGTTTCCAGCGTGTTACGGGTAACGGTAGCGGTGCGCATGGTCATGAAAAGTAGGCGTTGAGCGCGGCAAGCACTGCGGAGTTCTCGTCCGGCGAGCCGACGGTAAAGCGCAGGCAGTGTGCCAGCAAGGGGTGCGCGCCGTGCAGGTTCTTGATCAGGATACCCTGCTGGCGCAGATAGTCGAACAGGGCCGGTGCGTCCGGCACGCGAACGGTGAGGAAGTTGGCCTCGCTCGGGTACACGGTGCAGGCCGGCCACTGCGCCAGCGCTTCGGCCAGCCGGGCGCGTTCGCGACGCAGCTCGCTGGCCTGGGCATCGAACACGTCCATGTGCTTGAGCGCCACCTTGGCGGCGGCCTGGGTCAGCACGTTGACGTTGTAGGGCGGGCGCACCTTGTCGAGCTCGGCGATCCAGGCCGGCGTGCCGGCGGCGTAGCCCAGGCGGATGCCGGCCAGGCCGAGCTTGGACAGCGTGCGCATCACCAGCAGGTTGTCGACGCGGCCGGCGAGGTTCATGAAGCTATCGTCGGCGAAGGCCTGGTAGGCCTCGTCCACCACCACCAGCCCCGGCGCCGCATCCAGCACCGCCAGCACGTCCTCGCGCGGGAAGCGGTTGCCGGTGGGGTTGTTCGGGTAGGCCAGGAACACCACGGCCGGCTGGTGCCGTTCGATGGCGGCCAGCATGGCCGGCAGGTCGAGCGAGAAATCGGCCCGCAAGGGCACGCCGACGTACTCCAGCCGGGAAAACAGTGCGTTCATCTTGTACATGACGAACGACGGCTCGGCCGCCAGCATCACCGCGCCGGGCTTGGCTAGCGCCTGCGCGACTAGCGTGATGATTTCGTCGGAACCGTTGCCGAGCAGCACCTCGGCGGCGGCCGGAATAGCGAAGGCGTCCTTCAGCTGCTGCTTGAGTCCGCCACCGTGCGAATCGGGATAACGGTTGATCAGCGCGTCGGCCAGCGCCTGCCCCAGTTCCGCGCGCAGGCGCTCCGGCAGGCGGTAGGGGTTTTCCATGGCATCGAGCTTGATCAGGCCCGAGGCATCGGCGACGTGATAGGCCCCCATGGCGGCGATTTCCGGGCGGACCAGGTGTTGTGCAGACAGTTTCATCTCGATTCCACGAACCGGCCGATCACGGCCGGGACGCTGCGGCCCCGCAGGGGGGGGCCGGCTCAGGGTGGCGACAAAGCATCATCGTACCGTGTTCGTTACGATTGGGCTACTCGCGGGCGGCGCGATCCGCCTCATTTATCCAGCCGGAATTCGGCGGCGCGGGCGTGGGCGGTCAGTCCCTCGCCATGGGCCAGCACGCTGGCGATCTTGCCCAGCCGCTGCGCACCGGCGTGCGAGACGCGGATCAGGCTAGTGCGCTTCTGGAAGTCGTACACGCCCAGCGGGCTGGCGAAGCGGGCGGTGCGGCTGGTCGGCAACACATGGTTGGGGCCGGCGCAGTAGTCGCCCAGCGATTCCGACGTGAAGCGGCCCATGAAGATGGCGCCGGCATGCTTGAGGCCGGGCAGCCAGGCCTCCGGTTCGGCCACCGACAGTTCCAGGTGTTCCGGCGCGATGTAGTTGGCGATGGCGCAGGCCTCGGCTAGGTCCATCACCTCGATCAGCGCACCGCGGTTGCCGAGGCTGGCCTCGATGATGGCGCGGCGCGGCATGGTTGGCAGCAGCTTGGCGATGCTGGCTTCCACCCGGGCGATGTAGTCGGCCGACGGGCACAGCAGGATGGCCTGGGCGATTTCGTCGTGCTCGGCCTGGCTGAACAGGTCCATGGCGATCCAGTCCGGATCGGTCTCGCCGTCGCAGATCACCAGGATTTCGGACGGGCCCGCCACCATGTCGATGCCGACCACACCGAACACGCGGCGCTTGGCGGCGGCGACGTAGGCGTTGCCCGGGCCGGTGATCTTGTCCACCTGCGGCACGCTCTCGGTGCCGTAGGCCAGCGCGGCGACGGCCTGCGCACCGCCCACGGTGAACACCGTGTCGACGCCGGCGACGTAGGCCGCGGCCAGCACCAGGTCGTTCTTCTCGCCGCCCGGCGTCGGCACCACCATGATGATCTCGCCGACCCCGGCCACCTTGGCCGGCAGCGCGTTCATCAACACCGAGCTGGGATAGGCCGCCTTGCCACCCGGCACGTAGATGCCGACGCGGTCGAGCGCGGTGACCTGCTGGCCGAGCAGCGTGCCGTCCTCGTCCTCGTAGCTCCACGACTGCATCAGCTGCTTCTCATGGTAGCGCCGCACGCGCCCAGCGGCGGCTTCCAGCGCCTCGCGCACCTCGGGGGACAGACGCTTATAGGCGGCTTCGAGCTCGTCGCGCGACAGCGTCAGCCCGGCCATCGAGGCCGCATCGGTGCGGTCGAAACGGTTGGTGTACTCGACCAGCGCGGCATCGCCGCGCGCCTTGACGTCGTCGCAGATGGCGGCGACGGCGGCGTCGACCGCCGGGTCCTGCGCGGTTTCGAACGCCAAGAGTTGCTTGAGGCGCTCGGCGAAATCGGCTTGGGAGGAAGAGAGTCGCAACATGCTGGTTCCGTTTCTGGCTCAGGCCGGCACGGCCGAGGCGAAGGCATCCAGCACCGGCTGGATGGTGTTGTATTTCAGCTTCAGTGCGGCCTGGTTCACCACCAGCCGCGAGCTGATGTCGAGGATATGCTCGACCGCCTGCAGGTTGTTGGCGCGCAGCGTGCCGCCGGTGGAGACCAGATCGACGATGGCGTCGGCCAGGCCGACCAGCGGCGCCAGCTCCATCGAGCCGTAGAGCTTGATGATGTCGACGTGCACGCCCTTCTGGGCAAAGTGCTCGCGGGCGATCTTCGGGTACTTGGTCGCCACCTTGAGACGCGCGCCGTGCTTGACGGCGTCGTCGTAGTCGAAGCCGTTCTGCACCGCCACCATCATCTTGCACTTGGCGATGTTGAGGTCTAGCGGCTGGTACAGGCCGGCGCCGCCGTGCTCGATCAGCACGTCGCGCCCGGCGATGCCGAGGTCGGCGGCGCCGTACTGCACGTAGGTCGGCACGTCCGAGGCGCGCACGATGACTAGGCGCACGTCCGGATGGTTGGTGCCGATGATCAGCTTGCGCGAGGATTCCGGGTCTTCGGCCGGAACGATGCCGGCGGCGGCCAAGAGAGGCAGGGTTTCTTCAAAAATGCGGCCCTTGGACAGGGCGATCGTCAACGTCATGGTGGGGCTCAGACAATCAATTCAATAAGGTTGGGCATCAGGGTAGCAGGGCACGGCGCTCGCGCTCGAGCTGGCCGACGTAGCGCTGGATCAGGTTCTCCATGGCGGTCGGCAA
This sequence comes from Pseudogulbenkiania sp. MAI-1, assembly GCF_000527175.1. Taxonomy (NCBI): domain Bacteria; kingdom Pseudomonadati; phylum Pseudomonadota; class Betaproteobacteria; order Neisseriales; family Chromobacteriaceae; genus Pseudogulbenkiania; species Pseudogulbenkiania sp. MAI-1. The sequence continues at coordinate 4,021,931 of NZ_AZUR01000001.1, forward strand.
CTGCTGGAAGGCGCAGCCGATACGCATCGCGTCCTGGCCGTTACGGCGCTGCACCGGCAGGCGGTGACGCACTTCGAGACGGACCTGCAGCACGCCCAGTGCCTTGAGATCGAGCGAACAGTCGTTGTACACCTGCCCGACGTCGAAACCGGGGGTGAGCGGCGACGGCAGCCAGAACGACAGGCCGCCCAGGCTGATGTCGTACAGCGACAGGTCCAGCGTGTGCTGCGGATAATCGACAATGCGGCAGATGACCGGGTTGGCCACCGGCGTCTGGATGCGGAAGAACTCGCGCCGCTGCAGCTTGATCACCTGTTCCGGCAGGTTCACCTCGAAGGCCGGGCGTCCGTCGAAATCGATGCGCCGTGCCTGGCCGGTGACGAACTGGGTCTTGACGCCGTCCGGCGAACAGACGAACACATTGCGCTCGCTGGCCAGGAACTGCTCGTTGACGCTGGCCTCGGCCCCCCAGTCCAATGCCAGGGTACCGTTCTGGAAATCGACATCCAGGATGCGGGTGAGGATGAAGGTGCGACCCTTGTTGGAAAACACCGTCACCATATGCCCTTGCTGGGCAATGTTCTTGAGATGATGGGCAATCTCGACCGGCGATGCCAGGGTGTAGTTGCCCAGCTCCAGCGCGTCACTGGGGCCGACCGGGCTATCGGAGCTGTTTTCTTCGGTCACAATCACGACTTTCGGTATCTTTTGCGGCGCATCAACGCCCATTTTAGCGTATTAGCTCTTTTATATCATGAGCCAGATCGGCCGCGGGCAGCCCGTAGGGCAGATAGACGCGCAATCGCCCACTCCGATCGATCAGATAGGCACCGGCACTATGGTCCACACTGTAGCCACCACCCGGCTCCGAACGCTTCTGCGCCACGATCTTGAAGCGCTCTTCAACCTGGCGCACGGCCTCCGGACTCCCGCTCAGGCCGATGAAGCGCGCATCGAAGTGCGGCACGTAGCCGGCCAGGAGCGCCGGCGTGTCGCGCTCGGGATCGACCGTGATGAACAGCACCTGGACCTGGTCGGCCTCCGCCCCCAAGAGCTTCATCGCCGAGGCGAACTCGAGCATGGTGGAGGGGCAGACGTCGGGACAGTGGGTATAGCCGAAGAACAGCGCCACCACCTTGCCCTTGAAATCGCTGAGCGAGCGGACCTTGCCGGTGTGATCGGTCAGGGTAAAGTCCCCGCCGAACTGGGCACCGGCGATGTCGGTGCCCTTGAATTCCGCCTTCTTGACGTCAGGGGAACACGCCAGCAGCGACGCCAGCAACAAACCTGTCAGCAGCCTGACTATCAATGCGCGCATCAGTACGGAGCAATCCAGCAGTAATGATCGATCAGCAGGGCCGCAAACAGCCAGGTCAGGTACCAGATCGACCAGGTGAAGGTGCGGCGCGAGAGGGCGTCAGCATACTGGCGATGGAGACGGGCGGCAAGCCAGATAAAGCGGGCGTTGAGCGCCAGCGCGGCGAACAAGTAGAGCAGCCCGGCCCCGCGTAGCGCCACCGGCAGCAACGTCACGCCGGCCAGCAGACAGGTATAGAGCAGGACGGACAGTGTGGTGAAGCGGATACCATGGGTGACCGGCAGCATCGGCAGGCCGGCGCGGGCGTAATCGTCGCGCCGGTACAACGCCAGCGCCCAGAAGTGCGGCGGCGTCCAGGTATAGATGATCAGGAACAGCACCAGCGCCAGCGCGCTGATGTCGCCGGTCACGGCCGCCCAGCCCAGCACCGGCGGCATGGCGCCGCTGGCGCCGCCGATCACGATGTTCTGCGGCGTATTGGGCTTGAGCAGCAGGGTATAGACGATGGCATAGCCGACGAAGGTGGCCAGCGTCAGCCAGGCGGTGAGCGTATTGACGAAGGCGACCAGCAGCGCCATGCCGAAGCCGCCGGCGGTGAGGGCCACCAGCAGGGTCTCCAGCACGCTGGCCTCGCCGCGCGCGGTGGCGCGCCAGGCGGTACGGCGCATGCGCGCATCGACGGTACGCTCGACCAGACAGTTGATCATCGCCGCCGCGCCGGCCACCAGCGCGATGCCCAGCGTGGCGGGGATCACCAGGCTGGCCGGAGGCAGCTCGGGGGTGGCGAGGAACATGCCGATCACGGCGCAGAACACGATCAGCGCCACCACGCGCGGCTTGGCCAACTGCCACAGGGCACGGGCGTGGTTCAGGGTGAGGTCGCGGCTCAGCGTCGTCATTGCAGACTCCTTTTGTTGGCCAGGCCGTGTAGCCGGATCGAGCGCGTGAATACGATTGACGGCGCTCTTGCCCGACACTGCACGGCGAGCAGCAGCGCCACGGACAACAGCAACAGCGCACCGGCGTTATGCGCCACGGCCAGCGGCAACGGCAACAGCAGCAGGACGTTGGCGATGCCCAGCGCCACCTGCAGCAACCAGGCGGCCAGCAGGAGCAACAGGCGCGGGCGTAGCGCGGCCTGTTGCCAGGCTCCCAGTACCAGACCGCATACCAGCAGAGACACCAGCACGGCGCCGACGCGATGCAGCCAGTGGATGGCGACCAGATTGGCGCTGTCCAGCGGCGTGCCGTCCGGCGCCGCACCCAGCTCGCGCCACAGGTGGAAGGCGTGGTCGAAGCGCATCGCCGGCGGCAGCCAGGACCCATTGCACTGGGGAAAGCCCTGGCAGGCCAACGCCGCATAGTTGGACGACACCCAGCCGCCGAGCCCGATCTGCAGCAGGATGGCCAACACCAGCGACCAGGCGAGCACACTTACCCCACGCGGCACGGTGATGGTCGGCCAGTAGCGGCGCAGGCCGAACCAGCCCAGGCCGGCGGCGATGCTCATGCCGCCGATCAGGTGCAGCGAGACGATGGCGGGCTTGAGCAGCAGGGTAACGGTCCACATGCCGAGCAGCCCCTGCAGCACCACCCCACCCAGCAGCAGGCCGGCCGGCAGCCGGTCACGACGAAGACGCCAGGCCGACAGCGCCGTCAGCAGGATGGCCAGCCCCAAGGCAGCCGCGAGGTAGCGGTGGACCATCTCCTTCCACGCCTTGGGCAGGCTGACCGGGCCGTCGGGGTTGGCCACAGCGGCCTGCTGAATGGTGTCGGCGGCATGATGGGGCGACAGCTGGCCATAGCAGCCGGGCCAGTCCGGGCAGCCCAGCCCGGCGTCGGAGAGGCGAACGTAGGCGCCGAGCGGCACCACGATCGCAGCCAAGAGGATGGCGAGGCCGATAAGTTTTCTCATCTCTCCCCCTGCACAAGTTGCCTCTCTGCCGCGCTCCTGCTGCCCCCAGGCGCCACGGCGAAATCGTCAACCCAGGCCGTTATTGGTCTTGAGCAAACGGGTCAGCTCACGGATGACCGGCACCGGTTCGGCTTGATCGGAATAAAACATCACCTGGTTGCCCAGCGGGTCGACCAGGTAATAGCCGTCGCGACGCAGGCCGGTCGCGGCGTCGAGCGGCAGCCCGAGCAGGCCCGCCGGCAGCGGCCCCGCCCCAACCGGCCGCAATTCGATGCGCCGCAACCGCTCGGCCGCCTCACCCTGTGCCGTATGGATCTGCTTCAGCACGAAGCGCCGCTGCTTGCAGCTATCCGAGCAGCGGCCATCCTGCACCGTCAGCAGCACCCACTTGCCCTTGGGCCAACCCGGCTGACGGGCGGCGGCAAGCGGTTCGACCGTCAGCAACTGCCCATAGCTCTTGCCACCGGCCGGCGGCAGCAGGTAGTACGCCAGATAGGACCCCAACACCGGGCTGGCGCAGAACAAGGCGATCAGCAGCAGCTTGATGCGGGCGTACCGTGTCGAATACCGCGGCGTCCCGTCTGCGGTGCCAGAACGCACCTTCCCTACCGGCAGCGACATCATGATGAGCGCCTCCATAGCAGCACCGACCCTGTTATCAGGCATAGCCCAAGCAGCAGCCATTGCAAAGCGTAGCCATAGTGGCGCCGCGGATCGAAAGGGGGACGGGCGGGCCAGGGCTGCAGCGGCGTGGTGGTCTGCCCCAACACCACCACGCCGGCGCGCAGAGGCCGGCCCAGTCGCTTGGCAAGCTGTACCGGGTCGACGGCATCCACCCTCCCCCCGGCGCCGCTGACCGCACCGGGCAGCGTGAAGCGCTGCGGCAGGGGCATCCAGCGCCCGTCGAGCTCGGCCGGCAACGGCGGCAGTCTCACGCCGGCTTGCGCCTCGGCGAGCCAGCCCCGGTCCACCAGCACGGCCGAACCGTCGGCGAGCGCCACCGGCACCAGCAGCCGCACGCCAGGACGGCCATCACGCAAGGAATTGGCCAGCAGCATTGGCGCCCCCACGGCGTAACCGTGAAGCCGCACCTGGCTCGTGTCCGGCGCGGCAGGTAGCGGCCGCGCCAGCAATGCCGTGGCCGGGCGGCGGCCGGCGGCATCGAAGGCGGCCAGCTGGGCGGCGCGAACTTCGCCGCGCTGCCATTGCCACACCGAGAGGAAGCAGGGCAGGCCGGCCAGCAGCACCAACCCCAGGGCCTGCCAAGCGCCGGACTTTCGTCTAGGCTTACAAGAGGACACTGGCAAAGGGGGAACGGATATGAAACTGCTCGTACTGCTTCTGCTCGCCTGCATCATCCTCACCCTGTTCTGGGGACTGAACGGCCTGTTGCGCGCCGAACCGGGCTCGCAACGCGTGGTGCGCTCGCTGACGCTGCGGGTCGGCCTATCGATCGGCCTGTTCTGTCTGTTGATTCTGGGAGCCCTGTTCGGCTGGTGGCGACCCCATCACGTGTAAGATCCTGCCGGCTTGGCCTTGGCATCACCAAGGCCGGCCTCGTCCGGCAGATGCTGGTGGACCTCAGCCCCCTATACCGTTTCGGCCAACCTGAAAGTTGGCCGCAACCTCAATCAGGACCTATCGACGCCCGCTACAGCCAGTACACCAGGGTGAACAGCAGCAGCCACACCACGTCGACAAAGTGCCAGTACCACGCCGCCGCCTCGAAGGCGAAATGGTGCTCGGCATTGAAATGCCCCCGGATCACCCGCAGCCAGACCACCGCCAGGATGATGGCGCCGAGCAGCACGTGCATGCCGTGAAAGCCGGTCAGCATGTAGAAGGTCATGCCGTAGGCACCCGATGCCAGCGTCAGGTTCAGTTCATGCATGGCATGACGGTATTCGTAGGCCTGCAGGCCAAGAAACAACACCCCCAGCAACACGGTCAGCAGCAAGCCGATGGTCAGCGAGGTGCGCTTGCCCTGGATCAGCCCCCAGTGCGCCCAGGTCAGGGTGGCGCCGGACGACAGCAGGATCAGGGTGTTGATGGCCGGCAGCCCCCAGGCCGCCATCGCCTCGTAGCGCTGGCTGATGCCGGGCCCGGTGGACAACGGCCAGGACGCGGTGAAGTCCGGGTACAGCAGCTTGTGTTCGAAATTGCCCAGCTCGGGCACCGAGATCGTGCGCACGTAGAACAGCGCGCCGAAGAAGGCGGCAAAGAACATCACCTCGGAAAAGATGAACCAGCCCATCCCCCAGCGGAACGACAGGTCTTCCTTGCCGTGATAATTCCCCTTCAGGCTTTCGCGGATCACGTCACCGAACCAGCCGAACAGCATGTAGAACAGGATGGCGAAGCCGATCCCCAGCGACAGCTTGCCGAAACCGACGCCGTTGACCGCCAACGCCGCGCCCAAGCCCAGAAAGAACAGCGCCACCGCCCCCACCACCGGCCAGCGCGACGGCTCCGGCACGAAGTAATGCGTTTGATGCGAGATCGATTCCATGCTCCCTCCTCGTTAAGGGTGGCTCAAGCCGTCACCAGCGACACCAGCAGCAGCAAGCCGCCGATGAAACACGCCAGCAGCAGCAGCGCCGCCACGGCGATCTGCCAGAACCGCAATTTGACGTCCTGCCGGGCAGCCTGCCCCTTGCGGATGCCGAAAAAGGCCGACAGCACGGCCGAGACGCCGGCCAGCCACTTCACGGCGCCCCCTGCCCCGGCACGTCGAACACGCTGTAGGCCAGCGTGATCTCGCCGATCTCGGCCGGCATGGCGCGGTCGATCACGAACACCACCGGAAAGCGCCGCGTCTCGCCCGGCTTGAAACGCTGCTGGCGAAAGCAGAAGCATTCCAGCTTCTTGACGTAGTTACCGGCGGCGGCCGGCAGGTAGCGCGGCACCGCCTGACCGGTCACCTCGCGGTTGCTGGCGTTGGTGATCTCGTAGTCGACCCGCACGAACTCGCCGCGCGGCGCCTGCATCTGCCTCACCAGCGGCCTGACCTGCCACGGCAAGCCGGCCTGCACCGTGGCGTCGAAGCTCAGGCGCACCGGCGTCGCCAGCGGCACGACATCATCGGCCATCGTGGCCGCGCCGGTCGGCGCATCGGACTTGACCAACTGGTTGACCCCGGTCACCTCGCAGATCACCCGATACAGCGGGATCAGCGCCCAGGCGAAGGCAAACATCACGCAGGCGATCACACCCAGCTTCAGCAGCAATACCCGGTTGTCCGCTCGGCTCGACTCCATGGCCGCGCGCTCAGTGATGAGCGCCCCCCGTCAGCGAACGGATCACGCCGTTCTCGCCCGCCTCCACGTGCGGCGCCTCGACGAAACTGTGGTAGGGCGCCGGCGTCGGAATCTGCCACTCCAGCGTCTCGGCCCCTTCCCACGGCTTGTGCGGCGCCGGCTCGCCGCGACGGATCGAACGCAGCATGTTGTAGAGGAAGATCAGTTGGCCCAGCCCGAAGCAGAACGCTCCGACCGAAGCGACCAGGTTGAAATCGGTGAATTGCAGCGCGTAGTCGGGAATGCGCCGCGGCATGCCGGCCAGCCCGAGGAAATGCATCGGGAAGAAGGTCACGTTGAACCAGATCATCGACCACCAGAAGTGGAACTTGCCCAACGGTTCCGAGTACATCTTGCCGGTCATCTTGGGGAACCAATAGTAGATCGCCGCAAACAGGCTGAACAAGGCGCCGGCCACCAGCACGTAATGGAAGTGCGCCACCACGTAGTAGGTGTCCTGCAGCTGGATATCCACCGCCGCCACGGACAGGGTGACGCCGGACAGGCCACCGACGGTGAACAGGCAGACGAAGCCGACGGCGAACAGCATCGGCGTCTCGAAGCTCATCGCCCCCTGCCACATGGTGCCAATCCAGTTGAACACCTTCACCCCGGTCGGCACCGCGATCAGCATCGTGGCGTACATGAAGAACAACTGGGCGGTAGCCGGCATGCCGGTGGTGAACATGTGGTGCGCCCACACCATGAACGACAGCACGGCGATGGAGCTGGTGGCGTACACCATCGAGGTGTAGCCGAACAAGGGCTTGCGGCTGAAGGTGGGGATGATGTGGCTGACGATGCCGAAGGCCGGCAAGGCCATGATGTACACCTCGGGGTGGCCGAAGAACCAGAAGATGTGCTGGTACATCACCGGGTCGCCGCCGCCGGCGGCGTTGAAGAAATGAGTGCCGAAGTGGCGGTCGGTCAGCACCATGGTCACCACCCCGGCCAGCACCGGCATCACCGCGATGATCAGGTAGGCGGTGATCAGCGAGGCCCAGGCGAACATCGGCATCTTCATCATCGTCATGCCCGGCGCGCGCAGGTTGAGGATGGTGACGATGATGTTGATCGAGCCCATGATCGAGCTCACCCCGAGGATGTGAATGGCGAAGATGGTCAGATCCATGCCCATGCCCATCTGCGTGGACAGCGGCGCGTACAGCGTCCAGCCGGCGGAGGCCGCGCCGCCGGGCACGAAGAAGGAAATCAGCAGCAAGAGGGCGGCCGGCGGCAACAGCCAGAAGCTCCAGTTGTTCATGCGCGCGAACGCCATGTCCGGCGCGCCGATCATCAGCGGCAACAGCCAGTTGGCCAGCCCGGTGAAGGCCGGCATGATGGCGCCGAACACCATCACCAGGCCGTGCAGCGTGGTGAGCTGGTTGAACAGCTCCGGCTGCCAGAACTGCAGCCCCGGCTGAAACAGCTCGGCGCGGATGCCCAGCGCCATCACCCCGCCGGACAGGAACATGATGAACGCGAACCACAGGTACATCGAGCCGATGTCCTTGTGGTTGGTGGCGGCCAGCCAGCGCCAGAGGCCCGCCGGCTTGCCGTGTTCGTGCGGGGCGTGCCCCGCCGTGGTGCTGATCGCCATGCTCGTCCTCCCGATTCGCTGCCGCGGCCGCGGCCCCGGCGCGCTATGCCTTGCCACCGCGCGCCGCCTTGATGTCCTTGGGCTGCACCACCTCGCCGGTATGGTTGCCCCAAGCATTGCGCTCGTACGTGATCACGGCGGCGATGTCGGTATCGGACAGCTGCTTGCCCCAGGCCGCCATCGCCGGGTTCTTCTTGCTGCCGTTGAGCACGATGTCGATATGCGCCGGCTTGTCCTTGGTGACCATGGGCGAGCCGTCCAGCGCCGGGAAGGCGCCGGGGATGCCCTTGCCGCTGGCCTGGTGGCAGGCCACGCAGTTCTGCTGGTACACCTTCTCGCCGCGCGCCTTCAGGTCGGCCAGCGCCCACACCTTGTTGGGATCGTCGGCGCTGGCCGCCGCCAGCTTCTTCCTGGCGGCGAGCCAGATGGCGTAGTCCTGCGGCGAGCGGGCATCGACCACGATCGGCATGTAGCCATGGTCCTTGCCGCACAGCTCGGCGCACTGGCCGCGATACACGCCGGGGCGGTCGGCCTGGAACCAGGTATCGCGCACGAAGCCGGGTACGGCGTCCTGCTTCACCCCGAGCGCCGGTACCCACCAGGAGTGGATCACGTCGTTGGCGGTGAGCAGCAGCCGCACCTTCTTGCCGGTCGGCACCACCAGCGGCTCGTCCACCTCCAGCAGGTAATGCGCGCCCTTGGCCGCCGCGCCGCGCTGCGCCTCGGCCGGCGTCGCCAGATGACTCATGAAGCCGATGCCGTCGTCGAGGTAGTCGTAGCGCCATTTCCACTGGTAGCCGGTGATCTTGATGGTCATCTCTTCGGCGCGGGACCCCTTCTGCGCCAGCACCGCCCTGGTGGCCGGCCACGCCATGCCGACCAGGATCAGGAACGGGATCACGGTCCAGATGATCTCGACCGTGATGTTTTCATGGAACAGCTTAGCCTGGCGGCCGAGGGATTTGCGGTGGCGCAGGATGGCGTAGAACATCACCCCGAACACCACCACGAAGATGGTGACGGTGATCAGCAGCAACAGGGTGTGCAGATCGTAGATCTGGTGCGCCACCGGACTGGCCGGCGGCTGAAAATTGAACTCGGCGGCATGGGCCATGCCAACCCCGCCCAGCATGGACAGCAGGATGCGCTTACCGGACATCGCGTCCCCCTTGCGTTCCTTGGCGGCCCAGCCGGGCCGAAGCTAGAGATGCCGGCCTTTTGGCACGCCGGCTATTATCGATAATAGAAAAAAACGTCAGGGAAACAAGAACATGTCATGATGCGCCGCAATATACGATGCGCAGAAACGGCTTCGGCCAACCGAAAAAGGCTGGCCGAAGTCAGGACAAAACGCCCATGGGGGCTATGCCGGAACCTCACCCTTCGTAAGGGATCTCCAACAGCAGCGGCGCGGCGATATGTTCCGTGAGCGTCGCGAGATTCTCGGCGTAGGCCGCCTGCTCCGGCACCACGCGGTTGGCCACCCAGCCGGCCAACGGCAGTCCTGCCGCCGCGATCGCCCGCACCGTCAGCAGGGCATGGTTGATGCAACCCAGCCGCATCCCCACCACCAGGATCACCGGCAGTCGCAGCGCCTGCGCCAGATCCTGCATGAACAACGTATCGGTCAGCGGCGCCAGCCAGCCGCCGGCCCCCTCCACCAGCACCACGTCGGCCTCCTCGGCCAAACGCCGGTAGCGCTCGCCGATCACGTCCAGCGAGATGTCGACCCCGGCCTGGCGCGCGGCGATGTGCGGCGAGATCGGCGGCAGGAAGCGGTAGGGATTCATCAGCTCGAGATCGGTCTGGCCGGTGGCGGCGACCAAGCGCTCGACGTCGCTGTTGCGCCAGCGGCCATCCGGCAGCACCTCGCAGCCCGACGCCACCGGCTTCATCGCCAGCACGCGCTTGCCCTCGCCCTGCCACAGCCGGATCAGCTTCACCGCGGCGTGGGTCTTGCCGATATCGGTATCGGTGCCGGTGACGAAATAGCCTTGCATACTGAATCCTTGCTCGAGAAATAGCCATCGTGCCGATCGGCACACCCTGGACACGACAAAGGGCGCCCCCTCGTGAGGGGCGCCCGGCCTGCCAATCAGGATTGCCGATTCGCGGCTAGTAAATGGGGGGACGCGGTAACGTCACACCTCGCCTTGCGGATTGACTCGCTCCAACTTGCTGGCCAGCTTGTTGAGCGCGGAAAGATAAGCCTTGGCGCTGGCGACGATCACGTCGGTGTCGGCGCCCTGGCCGTTGACGATACGGCCGTCGCGCGCCAGACGCACGGTCACTTCGCCTTGCGATTCGGTGCCCTTGGTGACGGCATTCACCGAGTACAGCTCCAGCTCGGCGCCGCTCGCGGCAACGCTCTCGATCGCCTTGAACACCGCGTCGACCGGACCGGAGCCGCTGCTGACGGCGCGCTGCTCGGCGCCGTGCTCGTTGAACACGATCTCGGCACGCGGCAGCTCACCGGTCTCGGTATTGACCTTGAGCGAGACGAACTTGAAGTCTTCCTGGTCGATCGCCACCATCTCGTCCGACACCAGCGCCTGCAGATCCTCGTCGAAGATCTCGCGCTTCTTGTCGGCCAGCTCCTTGAAGCGGGCGAAGGCGGCGTTGAGCGCCTCTTCGCTGGAGAGCACGATGCCCAGTTCCGCCAGCTTGGTCTTGAAGGCGTTGCGGCCGGACAGCTTGCCCAGCGTCAGACGGTTGGTGGACCAGCCCACGCTCTCGGCCGACATGATCTCGTAGGTCTCGCGGTGCTTGAGCACGCCGTCCTGGTGGATGCCGGACTCGTGGGCGAAGGCGTTGGCGCCGACGATGGCCTTGTTCGGCTGCACCGGGTAGCCGGTGATGGTCGACACCAGCTTGGACGACGGCACGATCTGGGTGGCATCGACGCGGGTCTCGACGCCGAACACGTCCTTGCGGGTGCGCACCGCCATCACGATCTCTTCCAGCGCGGCGTTGCCGGCGCGCTCGCCCAGGCCGTTGATGGTGCACTCCACCTGGCGCGCCCCGCCCAGCACCGCGGCTAGGCTGTTGGCCACAGCCATGCCCAGGTCGTTGTGGCAATGTGCCGACCAGATCACCTTGTCGCCGCCCGGGGTCTTGGCGATCAGCTCGCGGAAGAACGCCTCGGTGGCGCGCGGCACGGCGTAGCCGACGGTATCCGGCACGTTCAGCGTGGTGGCGCCGGCCTCGATCACCGCACCGAAGATGCGGGCGAGAAAGTCGATATCCGAGCGCAGCGCGTCCTCGGCCGAGAACTCGACGTCGTCGGTGTACTCACGGGCGATCTTGACCGCCTTCACCGCCGCCTCGACCACCTCATCCGGCGTCATGCGCAGCTTTTTCTCCATGTGGATCGGGCTGGTGGCGATGAAGGTGTGGATACGCCCCTTGGCGGCCGGCTTGATCGCCTCGCCGGCGGCACGCACGTCGCGCTCGTTGGCGCGCGCCAGCGAACAGACGGTGGATTCCTTGATCACCTCGGCGATGGCACGGATGGCGTCGGCGTCACCCGGGCTGGCCGCGGCAAAGCCGGCTTCGATCACGTCCACGCCCAGGCGTTCCAGCTGGCGGGCGATGCGGATTTTTTCTTCCTTGGTCATCGAGGCGCCGGGGCTCTGCTCGCCGTCGCGCAAGGTGGTGTCGAAGATGTACAAACGATCGCCCATGTTGAAACCTTTCTCTTGTCCCGGCACCGCCGCGGTGCCGCTCAGATAGTCGTTGAAGTCGAATCTTCTGCCCTGGCTGGCGGCCAGTTGCGCCAGCTTGTTCAACTGGGCGAGCGGCAGGCTGCCGCGCTCGCGCCACTTGTAGATCGCCGCGCGGGAAACCGGCTCTTCCGGAAACACCGCGTTCAACGCTTCGGCCAGCTCGCTCGGTCCGCCGAAACTGGCGATCAGCCGCTCAATGTCCAATTGCATGCCCAGCTCCTGCTGCGTGATGGGTTTCACGATACCCAGGCCACGACATAATGTCAAACAGAAATGTCTAATTAGATAAAATTCATGTAGGTCGCATGTGTCAAACAATCAATTATTAGACATTAAGTCCAATAAAAAGAAGGCGACATGTGGTTCTGTCCCGTCATGGACGCAAAAAAGGCGGCCGAAGCCGCCTTCTTTCACAACTGAACCGCTCTGTCGCTTACGGCTGCGGCGGTGCCGTGCCGTTGCCGGCGTTCTTGCTGCGCGACAGGCCGAGCAGCGCCATCACGTAGCCGGACAGGCCGTAGCCGACGAAGAAGCCGAACAGCACCAACGGCGGCTTCGACACCAGCAGCAGGATCACCACCACCACCACCAGCATGGCAACGAACGGCACCTTGCGCCGCAGGTGAATCTCCTTGAAGCTCCAGAACTTGACGTTGGTCACCATGGAGATGCCGGCAAACGCGGTGAAGCCCAACGCCACCCACGGCAGGATCGCCAGGTCGTTGTAACCGTACTCGTGGCAGATCCACACCAGTCCGGCCACCAGCGCAGCCGCCGCCGGGCTCGGGATGCCGGTGAACCAGCGCTTGTCGGCGGTGCCGATCATGGTGTTGAAGCGTGCCAGCCGCAGCGCGGCGCCGGCGCAATAGATGAAGGCCACCATCCAGCCCAGCTTGCCCAGCCCGCGCAGCATCCACTCGTACGCCACCAGCGCCGGCGCCACGCCGAAGCTGACCATGTCGGAGAGGCTGTCGAATTCGGCGCCGAAGGCGCTCTGACTGTGCGTCAGGCGCGCCACGCGGCCGTCCAGGCCGTCCAGCACCATGGCGATGAAAATTGCCATGGCGGCGTATTCGAAGTTCTTGTTCATGCCCTGCACCACGGCGTAGAAACCGGCGAACAGCGCGGCCAGCGTGAACAAGTTGGGGAGCAGGTAAATGCCCTGGCGGCGGAGCGTCGGTCTTTCCGGTCTAAGGGAGTCGGGAGTCTGCATCTTCACTTTCCGCAGAAGACAACGGCGCCACGGCACCGTTGCGGTTGGTCTCATTGAACCTGTTCACGATCGTTTTACCGGCCGCAAAAGGATCGTCAACAGGTTCTTAGCCGGCTATTGTAACGCGAGCGGCGCGTTCGGCGTGCAACACCTTGCAAACCGCCGCAGTCCGTTCAGCGCGGCCGGCAGGCGAATAGGCTATACTTTGCCGTTTGACCGAACTCTTGGAATCCCCCTTGTCCGAGCGCCTCTTCGTCCAGTTGCAGCACCTGCTGCCCAAGCTCCTCATCACCCGCCTGTTCGGCTTCGTCGCGCGCCGGCGCGCCGGCGCGCTGACGCAGTGGATGATACGCCGCTTCATCGCCCGCTACGACGTCAACATGGCGGAGGCCGCGCAGAGCGAGCCCGGCGCCTACGCCACCTTCAACGATTTCTTCACCCGCCCGCTGCGCCCCGGCGTGCGCCCGCTGGCGGCGGCACGACTAGTCTGCCCGGTGGACGGCACGATCAGCCAGTTCGGCCGCATCGAGCGCGACCAGATCTTCCAGGCCAAGGGCAAATCCTTCAGCAGCAGCGCCTTGCTGGCCTGCGAGGATGCTCAGGCGCGCCAGTTCGACGACGGCCTGTTCGCCACCATCTACCTCAGCCCGCGCGATTACCACCGCATCCACATGCCGTGCGACGGGCGCCTGCTCTCGATGAGCTACGTGCCGGGCGAGCTGTACTCGGTCAACCCGGCCACCGCGCGCGGCGTCGACGACCTGTTCGCGCGCAACGAGCGCGTGGTGTGCCACTTCGACTCCCCGCACGGCCCGTTCGCCCTGGTGCTGGTGGGCGCCACCATCGTCGGCAGCATGGCGACGGTATGGCACGGCGTGGTCAACCCGCCGCGCAGCGCCAACCCGCGCCACTGGGACTATCGCGACCGGAACATCACCCTGAAACAGGGTGATGAGATGGGGCGCTTCCTGCTCGGCTCGACCGTGGTGCTGCTGTTCCCGCAAGGCCCGCTGCGCTTCAACCCCGACTGGGCCCCGGCGCGCGCGGTGCGCCTGGGCGAGGCGATGGCCGACTGAGCTCAGGCCAAGGCCGCCCTCTCCCTCGCCCCGCCTGCCACTTCCCTCTTTCCTATTCCATCAGGGCCGCGCCATGAAAAAAGGCCGGGGAAACCCCGGCCTCACTACCAAACTGCACGTCAATCAGTTCTTGGACTGGTCCACCAGCTTGTTTTTGGCGATCCACGGCATCATTGCACGCAGTTCGGCACCTACCTTCTCGATCGGATGATCGGCGGTCAGACGACGACGAGCGGTCATGCTCGGGTAGTTGGTCTTGCCTTCCAGGATGAACATCTTGGCGTACTCGCCCGACTGGATGCGGTACAGCGCTTTCTTCATCGCTTCCTTGGTGGCGGCGGTCACCACTTCCGGGCCGGTCACGTACTCGCCATACTCCGCGTTGTTGGAGATGGAGTAGTTCATGTTGGCGATGCCGCCTTCGTACATCAGGTCGACGATCAGCTTCAGCTCGTGCAGGCACTCGAAGTAGGCCATTTCCGGCGCGTAGCCGGCTTCCACCAGGGTTTCGAAACCGGCTTTCACCAGCTCGACGGCGCCGCCGCACAGCACGGCCTGCTCGCCGAACAGGTCGGTTTCGGTTTCTTCGCGGAAGTTGGTCTCGATCACGCCGCCCTTGGTGCCGCCGTTGGCCGCAGCGTAGGACAGAGCCACGTCGCGGGCCTTGCCGGACTTATCCTGGTACACGGCGATCAGGGTCGGCACGCCGCCGCCCTTGACGTACTCGGAGCGCACGGTGTGGCCCGGGCCTTTCGGCGCGACCATGATCACGTCCAGGTCGGCGCGCGGCACGATCTGGTTGTAGTGCACGTTGAAGCCGTGGGCGAAGGCCAGCACCGCGCCTTGCTTCAGGTTCGGCTCGATGTCCTTGCGGTACACGTCCGGCTGCGACTCGTCCGGCAGCAGGATCATCACGACGTCGGCTTCCTTCACCGCCTCGGCGACTTCCTTCACCTGGTGGCCGGCGTTGACCGCCTTGTTCCAGGAGGCGCCGTCCTTGCGCAGGGCCACGGTGACGTTGACACCGGAGTCCTTCAGGTTCTGTGCGTGGGCGTGGCCTTGCGAGCCGTAGCCGACGATGGTCACCTGCAGACCCTTGATGATCGACAGATCGGCGTCCTTGTCGTAGTACACTTTCATTTGTTGTCTTTCCCTTCAGCCGGACGGGTTCGAGCCCGTCCGTATTGATCGATTTATCAGATTTTCAGAACCCGCTCACCACGGCCAATGCCGGATGCGCCAGTACGAACCGTCTCCAGGATCACTGTGCGGTCGATCGCCTCGATAAAGGCATTCAGCTTGTCGCTCGTACCAGTCAGCTCGATGGTGTAAGTCTTTTCCGTCACGTCGATGATGCGACCGCGGAAGATATCCGCCATGCGCTTCATTTCTTCCCGGTCTTTGCCGGTAGCGCGCACCTTGATCAGCATCATCTCCCGTTCGATGTGCTCGGATTCGTTGAGGTCAATCACCTTGACCACCTCGATCAGCTTGTTGAGCTGCTTGGTGATCTGTTCGATGACGTCGTCGGAGCCGTGCGTGACGATCGTCATGCGCGACAGTGTCCGGTCCTCGGTCGTGGACACCGTCAGGGAGTCGATATTGTACGCCCGGGCCGAAAACAGGCCCACTACGCGGGAAAGAGCCCCCGCTTCGTTCTCCAAAAGAATGGAAAGGATATGTCGCATTTGTCCGCCCTTCAATCAGCACAGGTTGCCGTAGTCGCGTTCGGCACCCGGCTCGTCGGTTTTCCTCATATGTGGCGGCAGGTCCATTTCGTCCAGGCCCTTGCCATTGCCAATCATCGGGTAGACGTTTTCCGACTGATCGGTGCGGAAATCCAGGAACACCAGGCGTTCCTTCAGCGCCGGGCCGAAGGCTTCGCGCAGCACCGGTTCGACGTCGGCCGGATTCTCGATCTTGAAGCCGACGTGGCCGTAGGCTTCGGCGATCTTGACGAAGTCCGGCAGCGCGTCCATGTACGACTCCGAATAGCGCGTGCCGTAGAACAGCTCCTGCCACTGGCGCACCATGCCCAGGTAGCGGTTGTTCAGGCTCAGCACCTTCACCGGGGTGTGGTACTGCTTGGCGGTGGACAGCTCCTGGATGTTCATCTGGATCGAGCCCTCGCCGGTGATGCAGGCGACGGCCTTGTCCGGGTTGGCGAGCTGCGCGCCGATGGCGGCGGGCAGGCCGAAGCCCATGGTGCCGAGGCCGCCGGAGTTGAGCCATTGCTTGGGCCGGTCGAACTTGTAGTACTGCGCCGCCCACATCTGGTGCTGGCCGACGTCGGAAGTGATGATGGCGTCACCACCGGTGATTTCGTACAGTTTCTGCACCACGTATTGCGGCTTGATCAGCTCGTCGGACGGAGCATACAGCAGCGAGTTGGGCGCGCGCCACTCCTCGATCTGCTGCCACCAGGCCGCCAGCGCGGCCGGCTCCGGCTTCTTGCCGCACTCCTTGAACTGGTCGAGCATCTCGCGCAGCACGTGCTTGACGTCGCCGACGATGGGCACGTCGACCTTGACGCGCTTGGCGATGGAGGACGGGTCGACGTCGATGTGGATGATCTTCTTCGGCTTGGACAGGAAGTGCGACGGCACGCTGATCACGCGGTCGTCGAAGCGCGCACCGACGGCGAGCAGCACGTCGCAGTTCTGCATCGCCATGTTGGCTTCGTAGGTGCCGTGCATGCCGAGCATGCCGAGGAATTGCGGATCGCTACCCGGATAGGCGCCCAGGCCCATCAGGGTGTTGGTACACGGCAGGCCGAGCGAGCGCACCAGTTCGGTGACTTCGTCCTGAGCCCCGCCCTGTACCGCGCCGCCGCCGACGTAGACGTAGGGGCGCTTGGCTTCCAGCAGCAGGTTGACGGCCTTGCGGATCTGGCCCGGATGGCCGCGCAGCACCGGCACGTAGGAGCGGATGCTGACGCTTTCCGGGTAGTGGAACTCGGCCAGCTTCTGCGTCACGTCCTTGGGAATGTCGACGACCACCGGACCGGGGCGACCGGTCTTGGCGATGTAGAACGCCTTCTTGATGGTCTCGGCCAGTTCGTTGATGTCCTTCACCAGGAAGTTGTGCTTCACGCACGGCCGGGTGATGCCGACCATGTCGACTTCCTGGAAGGCGTCCAGACCGATGGCCGGGGTCGGCACCTGCCCGGACAGCACGACCAGCGGAATCGAGTCCATGTAGGCGGTGGCAATGCCGGTCACGGCATTGGTCGCGCCCGGACCCGAGGTGACCAGTGCCACGCCAACCTTGTCGCTGGAGCGCGAGTAGGCGTCGGCGGCATGCACCGCAGCCTGTTCGTGCCGCACCAGGACGTGCTTGAACTGGTTCTGTTTGAAGATGGCATCATAAATTTCTAGTACCGCGCCGCCGGGGTAGCCGAAAACAAATTCGACTCCTTCTTCCTGCAGGCAGCGGACTACGATCTCCGCGCCCGAAATCTGCATCGTTGCCTCTTTTATGTGGTGGTTTTGTCCCGTTATAGTCTCTGACCTTAGCGTATCTTGGAAAGGCCGGTCAAGGTCTTTTGTGCACGTGCAAAACCCACGCAAATCCGAAGGTTAAGCGCAGGCAAGGCGCGGTATCCGCCATCGCCGCGCTCTGCTACCATTGCGTACGGCAGAGGCGGGAAGGCGCCCTCGCCGCCCGCCCCGGATCAACCCTTTCCGTTCGCCATGACATCTTCCTTAAATTTCCCCGGCGTTGCCCGCCGGCTGTGCTGCCTGCTGTACGAGCTGCTGCTGATGGCGGCGGTGCTGCTGTTCGCTTCGGCCCTGTTCACCCCGCTCAAGGCCTGGCTCGGCGCGTCGTTCTGGCTCGAACAGCTGTTCCGGCTGTTTCTGGCGGCGGCGCTGTTCGGCTACTTCGGCCTGTCGTGGGTGCGGCGCGGCCAGACCGTGGCAATGAAGGCCTGGCGCATCCAGCTGGTCGCCCGCGACGGCGGCCCGGTACGCTGGCCCCAGGCGCTGGGGCGCTATCTGGTGGCGCTGGCGCTGTTCGTCGGCCTGCCGCTGTTGAGCTACCTGGGCTGGGAGCGCGCCCTCGGCCATACCCCAGAGGTGCGCTGGCTGCCGCTGCTGTGGTGGCTGATCCCGTTCCTGGCGGCATTCCACGACAAGGAGCGCCAGTTCCTGCACGACCAGCTGGCCGGCACGCGCCAGGTCCTGCTGCCGCCGCGGCAGAAGGCCTAGCCCCTCACATATCCCCCTGTCGCGCCTGCCCCTGGCGGTACTGCAACCGGCCCGCCACGTAGGTGGCGGCGATGGCGCGGTCGTCGCCCAGGATCATCTGCACGAACAGCGCCTCCTCGATGTCTTGCACGTAGCGCATGCGAAAGTCGATCAGTGGCGTCGAGCGCAGCGTGAGCACCACCAGGTCGGCCTCCAGTCCGACCTCGATCGAACCGACCTTATCCGCCCACCCCAGTGCCTCGGCGCTGCCACGCGTGGCGAGGTAGAACGCCTGCGGTGCCGACAGCGCGTAGCCATGGGACTGCGCCGCCTCGTAGGCCGCGCGCATGGTCTGCAGCATCGAGAAGCTGGTGCCCGCCCCCAGGTCGGTGGCCAGCCCGACCGTCACCGGGCGCGGCACGGTGCGGGCGCGGCGCAGGTCGAAACAGCCGGAGCCGAGGAAGGCGTTGGAGCTGGGGCAGTGCGCCAGGCTGGCGCCGCTGTCGTGGAGCAGCTGCAGTTCCTCTTCCGCCAAGTGCACGCCGTGACCGTAGATGGCGCGCGGTCGCAGCAGGCCGTAATGCTGGTAGACCGCCGCGTAGTGCGGGCAGTCCGGGTGCAGCGACTTGACCCAGGCGATCTCGCCGGGCGTTTCCGCCAGGTGCGACTGGATCGCCATGTCCGGGTACTCGGCCGCCAGCGCGCCCAGCGCCGTCAGTTGCGCCTCCGACGAGGTCGGCGCGAAGCGCGGGGTGATGACGTATTCAGCCCGGCCGCGGCAGTGCCAGCGCCCGATCAGTTCCTTGGATTCGTGGTAGGCGCGCTCGGCGCTGTCGAGCAGCGCCGCCGGGGCATACTGGTCCATGCACACCTTGCCGGCCATGATCCGCAGCTGGCGCCGCTCGGCGGCCTCGAACAGCGCGTCGACCGA
The DNA here is from genome assembly GCF_000527175.1 of Pseudogulbenkiania sp. MAI-1. Classification (NCBI taxonomy): domain Bacteria; kingdom Pseudomonadati; phylum Pseudomonadota; class Betaproteobacteria; order Neisseriales; family Chromobacteriaceae; genus Pseudogulbenkiania; species Pseudogulbenkiania sp. MAI-1. The sequence continues at coordinate 4,041,192 of NZ_AZUR01000001.1, forward strand.
GTCCGGATGCACGGTGCAGAACACCGCCGAGCTGGTCACGCCGTGGCGCAGCTGCTCGGCGAGGAACACCTCGGCCACCGCAGCGGCGTGCGCCTTGTCGGCGAAACCCTGCTCGGTGACGAAGGTGTAGTGATTGAGCCAGTCGATCAGCTGCTCGCCGTAGGCGGCGATCATTTCGGTCTGCGGGTAGTGCACGTGGCAGTCGATGAAGCCCGGCAGGATCAGGCTGTCGGGGTAGCTCGTCACGGCCACGTCCTGGCCGAGCGTGGGCAGCAGCGTCGACGCCGGGCCGACGGCGGCGATACGGCCCTCCTCCATCACCACCAGCGCGTCGGATTCGTAGACCATGGCGGCCTCGACGCCGGCCAGCAGCGGGTCGCGGCGGAAGGTGAGCAGCGCCCCCCGGATGGCGGTTTTCATGGCGGCCTCCTCGAATTCGGCGTCCGTTCTTCCATCATGGCAGTTCGCGCCGCCAGCGCCATGAAAGAAAAACGCCACCGAGCGGTGGCGTGGATGGGTGACGATGTTCAGTTCCGGGCGCCGGCCGATTCTAGCTTGGCCGTGCGCAGGGCGGCGGGCGGTTGCCACTGCCAGTGGGCGCGCCAGGCGCCCAGCACCAGGTTGGGGTATTCCGCCCGGCCGAGGCTGCCGTTGTAGCGTCCCAGCGCGCGGAACAGGCTACCGCGTTCCAGGTCGAGGTAGTGGCGCAGGATGGTGCAGCCGTAGCGCAGGTTGGTGGTGAGCTCGAACAGATTATGTTCGGAAGTGCCGATGTGGCGCACCCAGAACGGCATCACCTGCATCAGCCCGCGCGCACCAGCGCCGGAGATGGCGTACTTCTTGAAGCCACTCTCGACCTGGATCAGGCCCAGCACCAGCTGCGGGTCGAGGCCGGCGCGGGTGGACTCGTACTGGATGGCGGTGAGCAGGCGCTCGCGCATCCAGCGGTCGGGGATGCGCCTCTCCAACCGGCGCGACATCTCGGCGAGCCAGGCCTGGCCCTCGCGCGCGTCGTCGAACACCAGGCGCGGCGCGTTGGCGTCCGTCACCGAGCGGCGCATGGCCGAGGCGACGTTGGCCGACAGCGCCTCTTCGCGCTGTGCGCCGGCCCAGGCGGGAGCCATAGCCAACAGCAGCAGCGCGAACAGTCCAGAGCGCAATTCCGGCATCACTTACCCAGTTTGCTTAGCACATGCTCCAGAATAGCATTAACGGCCATGCCAATGGCTTCGGTGTCGCGGCGGTGCTGGTATTCCACCTTGCCTTCCTTGAGGCCGCGGTCGCCAATGGTGACGCGGTGCGGCACGCCGATCAGTTCCCAGTCGGCGAACATCGCGCCCGGGCGCTCGCCGCGGTCGTCGAGGATCACGTCCACACCCTGGGCGATAAGATCGGCGTAGAGCTGGTCGGCGGCGGCCTTGACCTCGGCCGAGCGGTCGTAGCCGACCGGGCACACCACCACGGTGAACGGCGCGATGGCGTCCGGCCAGATGATGCCCTTGTCGTCAAAGTTCTGCTCGATGGCGGCGCCGAGGATACGCGATACGCCGATGCCGTAACAGCCCATCTCGAAGAACTTGGGCTTGCCGTCCTCGTCGAGGAAGGTGGCGTTCATCGCCTTGGAATACTTGGTGCCGAGGTAGAACACGTGGCCCACCTCGATGCCGCGCTGGATCGCCAGCACGCCCTTGCCGTCCGGGCTCGGGTCGCCTTCGACCACGTTGCGGATGTCGGCGACGATCGGTTCCGGGCAGTCGCGGCCGAAGTTGACGCCGGTGTAGTGCTGGTCATCCTCGTTGGCGCCGGTGATCATGTCGACCATCTTGGCCACGGTACGGTCGGCGTAGACCTTGCCGGGGAAGCCGACCGGGCCCAGCGAGCCCGGGTTGGCGCCGAAGGCGGCGCGGATGGCGTCCGGGCTGGCGAAGGTCAACGGGCTCTTGACGCCGGCGAGCTTGCCGGCCTTGACCTCGTTCAGTTCATGGTCGCCGCGCACCAGCAGCAGCACCGGCTGGCCGTCTTCGCCGTCGCCTTCCACCACCACCGCCTTGACGGTCTGTTTGATGTCGACCTTGAGGAAGTCCACCAGGTCGGCGATGGTCTTGACCTTGGGGGTGTACACCTTTTCCATGGCGAGGGCAGGCGCCGGACGCTCGCCGGCCGGGGCCACCGCCTCGGCCAGCTCGATGTTGGCGGCGTAATCGGAATCCGGACAGTAGATGATGGCGTCCTCGCCGGTGGCGGCGATCACCTGGAATTCGTGCGAGCGGTCGCCGCCGATGGCGCCGGTGTCGGCCGCCACGGCGCGATAGGTCAGACCGATGCGGTCGAAGATCTTGCAGTAGGCGGCGTACATGTTGTCGTAGCTAACGCCGGCGGCCTCGGCGCTGCGGTCGAAGGAGTAGGCGTCCTTCATCAGGAATTCGCGGCCGCGCATCACGCCGAAGCGCGGGCGGCGCTCGTCGCGGAACTTGGTCTGGATCTGGTAGAAGTTCTTCGGCAGCGCGCGGTAGCTCTTCAATTCGCCGCGCACCAGGTCGGTGACGACTTCCTCGGAGGTCGGCTGGATCACGAAATCGCGCTCGTGGCGGTCCTTGAAGCGCAGCATCTCCTCGCCCATGGTGTCCCAACGCCCGGTTTCCTGCCACAGCCCGGCCGGCTGCACGATGGGCATGGACAGCTCGACGGCGCCGGCACGGTTCATTTCCTCGCGCACGATCGCTTCCACCTTGCGCAGGCTACGCAACCCCATCGGCATCCACGAGTAGATGCCGGCGGCGGCCTTGCGGATGAAGCCGGCGCGCAGCATCAGTTTCTGGCTGACGATGTCGGCGTCGGCGGGGGCTTCTTTCAGGGTGGAGATGAAAAACTGCGAGGCGCGCATGGCGGGATGTCCTTGGAAATTCCGATAAATGGCGTTGATTGTAGCGGCTTGCGCGTACCGGGGGGAAGCGGCGGGCCACTTGCCCCGCACGCTCGCCCCCACCTGCTATGGCGGCGTACCCTGCCGTGTGGCAGGCTACCGACACAAACGCCGGCCTGCCGCTTCAATTGTCTGCCGGCACTTTGCACTCTCCCGGCACAGGAGTAAGCTTCGCGCTCATTGACCATTTACCGCACTGCAGCAACCCACCCCTGGCAACATGGCTTGCTGCCATAAAAAAACGGCAAAAACAGATCATTATGCAAGCACACAGCAAGCAGGCGCTGGCCGGCATCACACTCGCCGCACTGGGCGTGGTGTACGGCGACATCGGCACCAGCCCGCTCTATACCCTCAAGGAATGCTTTGCCGGCCACCTCGGCCTCGCCCCCTCCCATGAAAATGTACTCGGCATCCTCTCGCTGATTTTCTGGGCCTTGATCATGGTGGTCTCGATCAAGTACCTGTCCTTCGTATTGCGCGCCGACAACCGCGGCGAAGGCGGCATCCTCACGCTGATGGCGCTGGCCAAGCGCCACGTGCCGGGCAAGACCGGCTGGCTGCTGATGGTCATGGGGCTGATGGGCGGTGGCTTTTTCTACGGCGAAGTGGTGATCACACCGGCCATTTCGGTGCTGTCGGCCATCGAGGGGCTGGAGGTGATGACCCCCGAGCTGGAACCCTACGTGATGCCGATCTCGGTGGCGGTGCTGGTCGCGCTGTTCCTGATCCAGCGCCATGGCACCGCCAGCGTCGGCAAGCTGTTCGGACCGGTGATGCTGCTGTGGTTCAGCGTGCTGGCGATCCTCGGCATCAATGCCATCGTCGACCACCCCGGCGTGCTGCAGGCGGTCCACCCCGGTTACGCCTTCGATTTCATGAGCCACCACAAGAAGCTCGGCTTCCTGGCGCTGGGCTCGGTCGTGCTGGCCATTACCGGTGCCGAGGCGTTGTACGCCGACATGGGCCATTTCGGCAAGAAGCCGATCCGGCTCGCCTGGTTCAGCTTCGTGCTGCCGGCGCTGTTGCTCAATTATTTCGGCCAAGGTGCGCTGATCCTGGCCGATCCGAAGACCGTGGAGAATCCGTTCTTCCACCTGGCCCCCGAGTGGGCGCTGTTCCCGCTGGTGATCCTGGCCGCCCTGGCCACGGTGATCGCCTCGCAGGCGGTGATTTCCGGCGTGTTCTCGCTGACGCGTCAGGCGGTGCAGCTGGGTTTCATGCCGCGCATAGACATCCAGCACACCTCGGATAAGGAAATCGGCCAGATCTACATCCCGCTGATCAACTGGGTGCTGCTGGCGGCGGTGATCATCGTGGTGCTGGCTTTCCATTCATCCAGCCACCTGGCCGCCGCTTACGGTATCGCCGTGACCGGCACGATGGTCATTACCGCCATCCTGTCGTGCACCGTGGCGTTGCGCAACTGGGGCTGGCCGAAGGCGCTGGTGCTGGCCATCGGAGCCGCGTTCTTGTTCATCGACATTCCGCTGTTTGCCGCCAATGCGCTCAAGCTGTTCGCCGGCGGCTGGCTGCCGCTGGTGATCGGCTTGGCGACCTTTACGCTGATGACCACCTGGAAGCGCGGCCGCGAGATACTGCTCGAGCGTCTCAACGAACAGGCCATCCCGCTCGACAGCTTCGTCGAAAACATGGAGTCCTTCCCGCCCAGCCGGGTACAGGGCACCGCCGTGTTCCTGACCAGCACGTTGCAGGGCGTGCCGCACGCACTGCTGCACAACCTCAAGCACAACAAGGTGCTGCACGAGCGTATCGTGCTGTTGACGATACGCGGTGAGGACGTGCCCTATGTCGCGGATAGCGAACGGGTGATCGTCACCCGCCTGTCCAACTCGTTCTGGCAGGTGGAGGCATTCTACGGCTTCCAGGAAACACCAGACCTGCAGGACATCATGAACCACTGCGCCGCGAAAGGATTGGAATTCGAGGTGATGGATACCTCGTTCTTCCTGTCGCGCGAGACGCTGCTCTCCACCGCACGACCCGGTATGGCGCGCTGGCGCGAGCAGATATTCGTGTGGATGAGCAAGAACGCGCTGCGTGCCACCGACTTCTTCCACATCCCGACCAACCGGGTGGTGGAACTGGGCGCGCAGATCGAGTTGTAACGCCTTCCCCCTTCGAGACGAACGGCCGCAGATGCGGCCGTTTTTTTTACTCTCACTCGGCCGGCAGGTCCACCAGTCTCCTCAGGCGCGCCCAGTCGAAGTACGGGCCGGGGTCGGTCTTGCGCCCCGGCGCGATGTGTTCGTGCCCGGTCATGCCGGCGAGGCCCAGCCGCTCCTTGAGCAGGCGTGCCAGCGCGATCAGCGTGCGGTACTGGGCGTCGGTGAACGGCTCGAAGTCGCAGCCTTCCAGCTCCACTCCGAGCGAAAAATCGTTGCAGCGCTCGCGTCCGCACCAGCTCGACACGCCGGCATGCCAGGCGCGCTCGGTCACCGGCACGAATTGCACCAGCTCGCCGTTACGGCGGATGAAGAAATGCGCCGACACGCGCAGCTGGTGGATGGTGGCGTAATAGGGATGCTCGGCAGGATCGAGGGTGTTGGTAAACAGTTGCTCGACCCCCGGCCCGCCGTAGCGGTACGGCGGCAGGCTGATGTTGTGCACCACCAGCAATTCCGTCGCCACGCCGTCGGCGCGCGCGTCGCGGTTGGGCGAGGGGCAGCGCCGCGCCTCGGCCACCCAGCCGGCGGCGTCGAGCGACAGCGGCGGCAGCGCCGCCTCGTCGGGCGGGCGGCGGTAGCCCAGGCGCCACAGCGCCAGTCCGTCCGGCGTGTGCCAGCGCTGCTCGGGCACGAAGCCGGCCTTGGCGTAGAGCCGTAGCGCCGCCGCGTTGGCTTCGGCGGTATCCACCGTCACCTGCGGCTCGGCCGCCAGCAAGGCGTTGACCAGGCGATAGCCCCAACCCTGGCCGAAGTGCGCCGGGTCGACCACAACGCGCTGGATGTGCGCCGTGTCGCCCTCCGCGTCGTACACCAGCAGGCCGCGCAGCTCATCCCCCTCGAACGCGGCGAGCACCTGGTACGGGCAGGCGGCGACGGCGGCCGGGCTGTCCCACAGCAGCGGCAGATCGGGCGGATGGCCGAGCCAATCCAATTCCACGTGGTGTGCCGCCAGCTGCAGGCGAAACGCGGCGTCGGCTAGGCCCGGTTCGGCCAGATCGGGCACGCGCACGACGAACGGTTCATCCATGAGGAGCTCTTTTGACGATTGGGAAAACAGATGGCCGCAAGCAGGGGGCTCATGCCGACATTGTGGTGCAGAAGCCCGCGGCCGGCCAGTCCGACCGGCATTTCTTGAGCGCGGTCATGGCCGTGCCCGCCCGGCTCGGGCACACTGGACGCCTGCCATCCCCCCTCAGGAGCCCGCCATGCTGCGACTCGACGACCTCGGCCAGACGGCCGCCCCCAGCTTCGACGCCCCGCTGGAGATGCTCGTGGCCTGCCACGACAAGGTGCGCCACTTCTGTAGCCTGCTCGACAAGCTGCCCGGCTATCTCGCCGAGCACGGCGTCACCCCGGCGCTGCAGGGCTCGGTCGACGGCATCCTGCGCTACTTCGACGTCGCCGGCCCGGCGCACCACGCCGACGAGGAGGAAGAGCTGTTTCCGCTGCTGCGCCAACGCCTGCCCGACACCGACACCCCGCTCTCGCGGCTGGCGGCCGACCACGTCCTGCTGGGCCAACGCTGGCAGGTACTGCGGCGGCAGCTCGTGGCGTTGCAGGGCGGCACAGCCGAGCGGGTCGACGCCGAAGCCATCCACGCCTTTACGGCGCATTACCGCATGCACGCCCAGCTGGAGGAAGACTGGCTGTTCCCGCTGGTCGCCGCCAACCTGAGCGACGAGGAGCTGCACCGCGCCGGACAGCACATGGCGGCGCGGCGGCAGAGCCCGGCCTGACACGGCAACCACCCTCCTTGCCCAACAAAAACGGGATGGCGCGCCATCCCGTTTTTTTATCGCTCACTACACCGGCTTCAGAGTCTTCCCAGTAGGCGAAGGCGCAGCCGCCTGGGAGAGACTCTCAGGCGGTCAGATCCAGCAAGGCCTGATACGACTCCACGAACAACTTGAGGCCGTCCTGCTGCAGCTTGTCGCCGAGGGCGGCGAGGTCGATGCCGGAGGCGCCGATCCGGTGCAGCACCGTCATCGCGTCTTCCAGCGCGCGCGGCAACGTTTCGGTGGCGATACCGTGGTCGCGGAACGCCGCCAGCGTGGCGTCCGGCACGGTGTTGACGGTTTCCTGGCCGATCAGGCTCTCGACGTACAGCACGTCGGAGTAGGCCGGGTTCTTGGTACCGGTGCTGGCCCACAGCAGGTATTGCGGGCGCGCGCCGGCGGCGCGCAAGGCGGCGAATTCCGGGCCGTGAAAGCGCTGGCGATAGCGCGCGTAGGCGGCCTTGGCCAGCGCGATCGCGGCCTTGCCGCGCAACTCGTCCGGCAACTGCGGATCGAGCAGGCTATCGACGCGCGACAGGAAGAAACTGGCCACCGCCTTGACCGGCTTGACGTCATTGCCGTCCTCCAGGCGCTGCTGCAGGCCGGTGATGTAGCCGTCCCACACCGCCTCGACCTGCGGCAGGCTGAACAGCAGCGTGATGTTGACGTTGACGCCCTCGCGCGTCAGCGCGCGCAGCGCCTCCACGCCGGCCGCCGTGGCCGGAATCTTGATCATCAGGTTGGCGCGATCCACCGCCTGCCACAGCCGGCGTGCCGCCGCCAGCGTGCCGGCAGCGTCGTTGGCCAGCAACGGCGACACTTCCAGGCTGACGTAGCCGTCATCGCCAGCGCTGGCGCGGTACTGCGGCGCCAACAGGTCGCAGGCGGCACGGACATCGGGAATCACCAGCGCCTCGTAGCTCTGCTCGGCGTCCAGCGCGCGCAGCTTCAGCGCCGCCAGGTCCTCCTGGTAGCGCGGATCGCTGGCGATGGCCTTGTGGAAGATGGTCGGGTTGGAGGTCACGCCGGCGATGCCGTCCTCCTCCACCAGGCGCGCGAGCGTGCCGGAGGCCAGCAGTTCACGCGACAGGTTGTCGAGCCACAGGCGTTGGCCGAAGGGACGGATGGCTTGCAGGCGGTTCATGGCGTACTTCCCGATTGAGTAAGGCGTTGGTCGATGACGATAGGAAGATCATCTTAGCGCGGCATACCGGCCCGCGCCAAGGGAGCGCTCAGGCCGCTTCCGGCTCGGCCACCTGGGTCCGGTTGAATACCACGCTGAAGGTGCTGCCACGCTCGGGCTCGCTCTGGACCTCGAGCCGCGCCTGATGACGCGCCACCACGTGCTTGACGATGGCCAGCCCGAGGCCGGTGCCGCCGTTGCCGCGCGAGCGGCCGCGGTCGACACGGTAGAAGCGTTCGGTCAGCCGCGGGATGTGCTCGCGCGGGATACCGATACCGCTGTCCTTGACCGAAAACACCAGTTTCTCGCCTTCCGCCTTCCAGCTCAGCGTGATATTGCCGCCGTCCGGGGTATAGCGCACCGCGTTGGAGACCAGGTTGCCGAACGCCGAGTGCAGCTCCTGAACATTGCCCCACAACCACAGCGGCGTATCGCGCTGCAGCCGGATCTGGTGGCGCCCCTGCGACAACCCTTCGGCCTCGACCATCAAGGTGTCGAGCAGCTCGGTCATGTTGACCTTCTCGTTGGCGGCGCTCTTCGGGCTGTTCTCCAGCCGCGACAGGATCAGCAGGTCTTCCACCAGGCTCTGCATGCGGCGCGACTGTTCCATCATCATCGGCAGAAACTGGCGCAACAGCGCCGGGTCGTCCGGCATGTCGGCCAAGGTCTCGAGGAAGCCGCCGATCACCGTCAGCGGCGTGCGCAGCTCGTGCGAGACGTTGGCGACGAAGTCGCGGTGCACCGTCTGCACCCGCTCGAGCGAGGTGATGTCGCGCGACAGGATCAGTTTGCGGGTGGAGTCGAACGGCACCAGCTGGATGCTCAGCACCCGCTCGTTGGGCTGGGTAAAGCGCAGGATCAGCGGCTGGCTGAAGCTGTTCGCCTTCATGTAGGCGTTGAAGGCGGGCTGGCGGATCAGGTTGAAGATGTGGTTGCCGACGTCGCGCTTGCGATCGAGGCCGAAATGCTCCACCGCCATCGGGTTCAGCCATTCGATGCGGTCGTGCTCGTCCAGCACCACCACCCCGTCCGGCATCGCCTCGCCGGCGTTGATGAAGCGCTCCACGGTGTTGGTCAGTTTGCGCTGGCTCTGGCGCTGCAGCTTGCTCTGCCGATACAGCGTCATGAACACCGTGTGCCAGGCGCCGAAACCGTCGGGCACGCGCTCGGCCACCGGGTGCTTGAGCCAGCGCAGCAACAGTGCCAAGTGATAGAGATGGTAAGCCAGCCAGCCGCCCAGGCAGATGGACACCACCAGCAAGGCGTCGAACGCGCTGACCCACCAGAACCCCAGCCCCAGCAGCGCGATGACCGCCAGCCAGAGCAATGTACGCTGTGCAAATTCGCGCAAAAAAAACCTACCTCACGATTGCGTGGAAAAGCGGTAGCCGGTGCCGCGCACGGTCTGGATCAGGCCGTCGTGGCCGGATCCTTCGAGCGAGCTGCGCAGGCGGCGGATGTGCACGTCGACCGTGCGCTCCTCGACGAACACGTGGTCGCCCCACACCTGGTCGAGCAGTTGTGCCCGCGAGTGCACCCGCTCCGGGTGGGTCATGAAGAAGTGCAGCAGGCGGAATTCGGTCGGACCGAGATCGATCGGGCGGCCGTCGGTACTGACGCGGTGGGTGGCGGGGTCGAGCCTCAGGCCCTTGACCTCGACCGCGTCGTCGGTCATCTGCGGCGCGCGGCGGCGCAGCACCGCCTTGATGCGCGCCAGCAGTTCGCGCGGCGAGAACGGCTTGGTGATGTAGTCGTCGGCCCCGGTTTCCAGACCGGCGATCTTGTCCTGCTCGTCGGAGCGCGCGGTCAGCATGATGATGGGCACGTGGCGCGTGCGCTCGTCGGCGCGCAGGCGCTTGGCGATGTCGATGCCGGAGCCGCCGGGCAGCATCCAGTCCAGCAACACCAGGTCCGGCAAGGCATTCTTGACCAGCGTCAGCGCAGCCTCGGCGGTACTGGCGCGCAGGACATGGTGACCGGCCTGGGTCAGGTTGAACGCAATCAGTTCCTGAATGGCCGGTTCGTCTTCAACGAGCAGAATGTTCGCAGGCATGATGATCCATTGGCAGTGAGTCTGCCCAGAGGATAAGAAGCAGGGATTACAGAAATATGACATTTCCCGGGAAATGCCAAGTCCCGCCAATAAAGTTAGGGGCGAACGGACAAAAAAACAGGCCTGTCGCAAGACAGGCCTTGAAGGATCGTCGTCAATACTAAAGAGAAAATGACTTGAGACCGGGGACAAAGAGATCACCAGAACAGCGACCACTCCCGACGTATCGGGCACACCTCGGGAAGGTCTATCTATCCAGTCCAAGGAGTGCGCCGCCGTCACGGGGACGGTAGCGCCCTGCCTCATCACGGGACGTATTGTACGTAGGCTGACCGAGCGAATTAATAGCGAAACCGTGGATTTATCGGGTTATAATTTTCGTTTCAACGCATATTTAAGGCTTATGCCTTCGAATCGAAAGTGGACAAATTCGATCACAAGATTCTCGCCGCGCTGCACGAAAACGCCCGCATCAGCTTCGCCGAGCTGGCGCGGCGGGTGAACCTGTCGGCGCCGGCGGTGGCCGATCGCGTCGACAAGCTGGAGCGTGCCGGCATCATCACCGGCTATCACGTCGGCGTCGACCTGGCCCGGCTCGGCTTTCCCATCCAGTGCGTGATCGAGCTGACGGTGAAGCACCTGGAGTTCTACGCCGTGCTGGCCAAGCTCAAGGACATGCCCGGTATCGTGTCGTGCGAGTCGATCACCGGCAGCAGCGGGCTATTGCTGAAGGTGGCGGTCGACACCATGGGTTCGCTGCAGGCGCTGATCGCCGAGCTGATGCAGTACGGCGACACCAAGACCTCGATCGTCATCGACACGCCGGTGGCGCCACGCCTGCCGCCGCTGCCGGTGGATTAGGGTGACACCCTAGGCCGGGCGCGGCGCGTCCTTCTTCCAGCCGATCAGCACCACGCCGCAGACGATCACCACCAACGCACCCAGCTCCTGCCGGCCGACCTGCTCGCCGAGGAACAGCGCGCCCAGCAGCACCGCGATCACCGGATTGACGTAGGCGTAGCTGGTGGCGGTGGCCGGACTGACGTTGGCCAGCAGATAGAGATAGGCGTTGTAGGCGATCAGCGAGCCGAACACCACCAGGTAGCCCAAGGCCAGCCAACCCTCGAACGAAGGCGCCGCCGCCAGCCGCTCGCCGCTGGCCGCACTGGCCGCGAGCAGCGCCAGGCCGCCCATCAGCATCATCATCGCACTCGCCATCAGCCCGCCGGGCTGCGGCAGGTGCTTGCTCCAGGCCGACCCCAGCGCCCAGCCGGCGCAGGCCACGAGCAGCAGGATGGCGCCCATCGGGCTCATCGACAGGCTGGCGCCCTGGTTGAGCAGCGCGATGCCGGCCAGCCCCAGCGCCATGCCGGCCCACTCCAGCGGGCGGGTGCGCTGGCCGAACAGCCGGGCACACAGCGTGGTAAACAGCGGCACCGTCGCCACCATCAGCGCCGCCACACCGGACGACACGCTCTTCTGCGCCACCGTCACCAGCCCGTTGCCCATGCCCGGCATCAGCACGCCGAGCAGGGTGGAACTGCCGAGCTCACGCCAGTTCGGCAGCGCCTCGCCGCGCCACAGCAGGAACAGCGCCAGCACGCCGCCGGCGAGCAGGAAGCGCACCCCCGCCATCAACAGCGGCGGCCACGAGTCGACGCCGATACGGATGGCGAAATAGGTCGAGCCCCAGATCAGGTAGAGGGCCGCGAGGGCGGCCAGGGTAAGGGGAGGCAGGCGGAACGGAGACATGACAGGACATCGCTCGGGGACAGGGTCCCATCATGCCTTCGGCACGATAAAGCACAAGCCCGCGAGGATGACCACTGTGTTCGCGCTGGCGAACAGTGGCTCAAGCACTCGCGAGAGCGGGTTCTCAGCGTGTGGCGAGGCGCTGCAGGATGTTGGAGAACTCTTCCATGAAGGTGTCGAAACGCGACGCCAGGCGGTCCACGTCGGCGGCGAAACGGTTGTACGCCACCACCGCCGGAATCGCCGCGAACAGGCCGATGGCGGTCGCCACCAGCGCCTCGGCGATACCCGGCGCCACCGTCGACAGCGTCGCCTGGCCGGCGTTTCCGAGGCCGATGAAGGCGTGCATGATGCCCCACACCGTGCCGAACAGCCCGATGTAGGGGCTGACCGAACCCACCGTGGCGAGGAAGGAGGTATGGCTGTCGAGACGGTCCAGCTCGCGCTGGGCGGCGGCGCGCATGGCGCGGCGCGCCCCGTCCATGATGTCGGACAGCTCGGCGCCGCTGCGGCCGCGCTGCTTGAGGAATTCGGCGAAGCCGGACTGGAAGATGCGCTCCATGCCGACCGTCTCGCCCTGCTGGCGGGCGTCCTCGTACAGGCGGTTGAGGTCGGCGCCGCCCCAGAAGTTCTGCTCGAAGCTCTCGCTGTGGCGCCGCGCCGAGCGCAGCGTGCCGAGCTTGCTGATGATCAGCGCCCACGACAGCACCGACAGCAGCGCCAGGCCCAGCATGACCAGTTGCACCACCAGGCTGGCGTCCAGGATCAGGCTCATGAAAGAAATCGGTTGCAAAGCTAGTTCCTCGTTACAAACGGCGCGTGTGCCTCAGCGCAGCACGCGGCCGGTTTCAAAATCGATGATGGTGGAGGGGCGGCGGCTGCCGCCGATACGCCCCGGCAGCGTCAGCACGGCCGAACCGAAGGCACGCCGGCAGGCCTGCGCGGCCTTCAGCGACTTCTGCCCGGCCCGGTTGGCCGAGGTCGACACCAGCGCCGTACCCAGGGCGCGGCACAGCGCCGCCGCCTCGCCGTGCGCCGTCACCCGCACCGCGATCTTGTCGTGCCGCCCGCGCAACAGCGGCGACACACGGCGCGACGCCGGCAGCAACAAGGTATAGGGACCGGGCCAGTAGCGGCCAAGTTCCGCTTCCTCGGCCGCGGACAGCGGACGGATCAGCGGGCGCACCTGCTCCAACGAGGCGGCGATCACGATCAGCCCCTTGTGGTTGGGGCGCGCCTTGAGCGCCAGCACGCGCCGGATCGCCCGCACGTTGAGCGGATCGCAGCCGAGGCCGAAGCAGGATTCGGTGGAGTAGGCCAGCACGCCGCCTTGCCGCAGCGTAGCCCGGGCGCGCCGCAGTAGCGCGGCGGCGGGCAGACGGCCAAACACCCGGCGCGGCGGGGAAGAAGAACGACTCATGGCGATGGGTGGGTGGAACGGCAAAAGCGTCATTCTAGCAGAGCCGGGGGCGGCCCTGCGCTCCCGAGCTCAATGCAGGTAGCGGTCGGTGATCTTCTGCACCAGCCCTTCCTCGCGCATGCCGTTGAGACTCGCGTTCAGCTTCTGGATCAGCGCGTCGCCCACCGCCTTGTTGCAGGCGAGGTAGAGCTGCACCGTCTTGAAGGTCAGCACCGGGCGGATGCCGCGCTGCTTCTGCTGCGCGGCCAGATAGGCACCCTGATACTTGCCGGTGGCCCAGAAGTCGATACGGCCGTCGGCGAGCTTGCGCATGTTGAGCACGTCGGCCGGCACCAACTCGACGCGATAGCCGTTGCTCATCAGGAACTGGGCGGTGGCGTCGCCGACGTAGCCGCCCAAGAGGTAGGGACGGACGTCCTCCAGCGCGTGCACCGGGCGCGTGTCGTCGTTGCGCGCGTACAGCACCCAGGGGTTGTCCACCAGCGGCCCGACCCACTTGAACTGGGCCTCGCGCTCCTCGTTGCGGGTGGTGGAATAGACGCAGGTGCCGGGGTCGTCGCGAGCGGTGGTGAACGCCCACACCCACTGCTGCAGCTCGATGGTGTAAGGCACGCGGGCGCGCTTCATCATCTCGCGCACGATTTCGGTCGACAGGCCAACCACCGCGCCGTTCTTCGCGCTCATATTGTAGGGCGGGTAGGATTCGGTCAGCAGGCGCAACGACGCGGGAGCGGGGGCGGCTCCGGCGCTGCCGGCCAAGACGAACAGCGCGCACAGGATGGGGGTCAGGCAGCGGCGGATCATGATCAACCTCCTGTTTCCACACATGTTTCAGTATGGCCCATGGCGTGGCGCTGCCAATGAAAAACGGCACCCGCAGGTGCCGTCGTGAAACAAAGCGGCGATCGATCCAGAGCTTGTGCAAAAAATTCGTGGCGAGCAGGCCTAGGTCAAAGCGAGAAGCACAGCCGTACAAGTGGTACGGCGAGCATCGCCGCTTTGAGATCGGCCTGCGCAGCAGAATTTTTCACAAGCTCTCAGCCGCGGCGGCTCAGCGCCTTACTGCCGATGTCGCGGCGCAGCTGCTTGCCGGCGAAGCGGATCTGGTCGGCCACGGCGTAGGCCTTGCTCTGCGCCATGCGCACGCTGTCGCCCAGGCCCACCACGCACAGCACGCGGCCGCCGTTGGTGACGACCCGGCCCTCGACATCGAAGGCGGTGCCGGCATGGAACACCACGGCGTCGTCGGTGGCCTTGGGCAGGCCGTCGATCACATCGCCCTTCTTCGGGCTTTCCGGGTAGCCCTCGGCCGCCAGCACCACGCCCAGCGCCACGCGCCGGTCCCACTCGGCCTCGACGCGGTCGAGCTGGCCGTTGACGCCGGCTTCCAGCAGCACGGTGAAGTCGGACTTCAGGCGCGCCATGATGGGCTGGGTTTCCGGGTCGCCGAAGCGGCAGTTGAACTCGATGGTGAACGGGTTGCCGTCCTTGTCGATCATCAGGCCGGCGTAGAGGAAGCCGGTGTACTCGTGGCCGTCCTTCTTCATGCCCTGCACCGTCGGCAGGATGATCTCGCGCATCACGCGCGCGTGCACGTCCGGGGTCACCACCGGCGCCGGGCTGTAGGCGCCCATGCCGCCGGTGTTGGGACCTTCGTCGTTGTCCTTCAGGCGCTTGTGGTCCTGGCTGGTGGCCATGGCCAGCACGTGCTCGCCGTCGACCATGACGATGAAGCTGGCCTCCTCGCCTTCGAGGAAGTCCTCGATCACCACGCGCGCACCGGCGCTGCCCATCTTGTTGCCGACCAGCATGTCGTCGATGGCGGCGTGCGCTTCGTCCAGCGTCATCGCCACCACCACGCCCTTGCCGGCGGCCAGGCCGTCGGCCTTGATCACGATCGGCGCGCCCTTGCCGTCGACGTAGGCGTGCGCCGCGGCGGCGTCGGTGAAGGTCTCGTAGCCGGCGGTCGGGATGCCGTGGCGCTTCATGAAGGCCTTGGCGAAGTCCTTGGAGCTTTCCAGCTGGGCGGCATACTGCGTCGGGCCGAAGATTTTCAGCCCTTCGGCGCGGAAGGCGTCGACCACGCCAGCGGCCAGCGGCGCTTCCGGGCCGACCACGGTCAGCTCGACCTTTTCCTGCTTGACGAAGGCGACCAGCTCCGGAATCGCGCTGATCGCGACGTTGGTCAGATGTGGGTCGAGTTCGGTGCCGGCGTTGCCGGGCGCGACGAAGACCTTGGACACGCGCGGCGACTTGGCGATGCGCCAGGCCAGCGCATGCTCGCGCCCGCCACTGCCGATAACCAGTACTTTCATACGTTTTCTTTCTCTGAAGCCTTGGGCCCTATTGTCGATTCGCTCGCCAACGTTTCCGGCCAGGCACGCCCGCAAACGGTACCTGTCGGTACGGCAAGGGGCGCGACACCGGAAACGATCGGGTGGGCCAATCTTAGTGGCGGAAGTGACGCACGCCGGTCAGCACCATGGCGATGCCGTGTTCGTCGGCAGCGGCGAACACTTCGTCATCGCGCATCGAGCCACCCGGCTGGATGATGGCCTTGATGCCCTGCTCGGCGATGACGTCGATGCCGTCACGGAACGGGAAGAAGGCATCGGAGGCGGCCACCGCCCCCTGCAGCGTCAGGCCGGCATCCTGCGCCTTGCGCGCGGCGATGCGGGTGGAGTCGACGCGGCTCATCTGACCGGCGCCGATGCCGGCGGTCTGGCCGTTCTTGCAGAACACGATGGCGTTGGACTTGACGTACTTGGCGACGCGCCAGGCGAACAAGAGGTCGCTCATTTCCTGTTCGGTAGGCTGGCGCTTGGTCACCACCTTGAGTTCGTCCAGGCCGACGTTCTTGATGTCCGGGGTCTGCACCAGCACGCCGCCGCCGACGCGCTTGAGCTCGAAGCGGTTGGCGCCGGCTTCCAGCGGGATCTCCAGCACGCGCACGTTCTTCTTGGCGGCGATGACGGCCTTGGCCTCCTCGCTGAAGGCCGGGGCGATCAGCACTTCGAGGAACTGGCCGGTCACGGCTTCGACGGTCTCGGCATCCACCGGGCGGTTGAAGGCGATGATGCCGCCGAAGGCCGAGGTGGTGTCGGTGGCGAAGGCCAGGCGGTAGGCGGTGAGCGGATCGGCAGCCACAGCCACGCCGCACGGGTTGGCGTGCTTGACGATGACGCAGGCCGGCGCGTCGAAGGTCTTCACCGCTTCCCAGGCCGCGTCGGCGTCG
The DNA here is from genome assembly GCF_000527175.1 of Pseudogulbenkiania sp. MAI-1. Taxonomy (NCBI): domain Bacteria; kingdom Pseudomonadati; phylum Pseudomonadota; class Betaproteobacteria; order Neisseriales; family Chromobacteriaceae; genus Pseudogulbenkiania; species Pseudogulbenkiania sp. MAI-1. The sequence continues at coordinate 4,057,722 of NZ_AZUR01000001.1, forward strand.
GCGATGTTGTTGTAGGACAGTTCCTTGCCCTGCAGCTGGCGGTAGTTGGCGATGGAGCCGGCAGCCGGCTCGAGGTCGCGGTAGAAGGCGGCGGCCTGGTGCGGGTTCTCGCCGTAACGCATGTCCTGCACCTTGATGAACTGGCTGTTCAGGCGGTTCGGGAAGGCGGTGCGTTCCGGCACGCCGGCGAGCGAGCCCGGGGCCAGGCTGGTCAGGTAGTTGGAAATGGCGCCGTCGTAGGCGGCGGTGTGGGTGAACGCCTTCTTGGCCAGTTCGAAACGGGTGGCCTTGGACAGCTTGCCGTCGTTGGCCTTCATTTCTTCGACCAGGGTGGCGTAGTCGGCCGCGTCGGTGACGATGGCGACGTGCGCCCAGTTCTTGGCGGCGGAGCGCACCATGGTCGGGCCGCCGATGTCGATGTTCTCGATGGCGTCTTCCAGCGGGCAGTCCGGGTTGGCGATGGTGGCTTCGAACGGGTACAGGTTGACGCACACCAGGTCGATGTTGCCGATGTCGTGCTCGGCCATCTTGGCCACGTGCTCGGGCAGGTCGCGCCGGCCGAGGATGCCGCCGTGCACTTTCGGGTGCAGGGTCTTGACGCGGCCGTCGAGCATTTCGGGGAAGCCGGTGTAGTCGGACACTTCGGTCACCGGCACGCCGGCGTCGGCCAGCAGCTTGGCGGTGCCGCCGGTCGACAGGATATGCACGCCGAAGCCAGCCAGGGCCTGGGCGAATTCGAGAACGCCGGTCTTGTCGGAAACGCTGATCAGCGCACGTTCGATCTTGGTCATCGTTTATCTACCACTCAAGGGAGTCATAAAAGTCCGAAAGCAGGCGGCCCGGACGGGCGGCCTGCTTCCACATTCTAGATCAGGTCGTAACTCTTCATTTTCTTGCGCAGGGTGTTGCGGTTGAGCCCCAGGAGCTCCGCTGCCCGCGTCTGGTTGCCCTGGGTATGGGACAGCACCACTTCCAGCAGGGGTTTCTCCACGCAGGCCAGCACCATGTCGTAGATGGCCGAGGGCATCTCGCCGTCCAGATCGCGGAAGTACTGCTCCATGGCCAGCCGTATCGACTGGGAAATATGATCGTTGTTCTGCATGGTTATTGTTCTGTCGTCAGTTGTCTCGACGCGGTGTCAGCCCGCCAGGGCCTCATCCGTGTCCCCCATGGCGTCAACGTACTCGAGTCGCTCGGAGTCGCTGGCCAGACGGTCGAAGTAATCCGCCACCGCCCGGCGCTGCGAGGCGGTGTCTTCCAATTGGTACATCGCCTGGCGGAACTCGTTGGAACCGCGCAAGCCGCGCGTGTACCAGGCGATGTGCTTGCGCGCGATGCGACAGCCGGAATACTCGCCGTAGAAGCCATACAGCTCGTCCAGGTGCTCGAGCAGCAGCAGGCGGATTTCCGCCACCGGCGGCGGTGGCAGCGTCTCGCCGGTGTCGAGGTAATGCTGGATCTCGCGGAAGATCCACGGCCGCCCCTGCGCGGCGCGGCCGATCATGATCGCGTCGGCGCCGGTGTAGTCGAGCACATGACGTGCCCGCTCCGGCGAGTCGATGTCGCCGTTGGCGATCAGCGGGATCGAGATCGCCTGCTTCACCGCGCGGATGGTGTCGTACTCCGCCGCCCCCTTGTACATGTCCTCGCGCGTGCGCCCGTGCAGCGCCAGCGCGGCGATGCCACAATCCTCGGCCAGCCTGGCCACCCGGAGCGCGGTCTTGTGCTCGCGGCTCCAGCCGGTGCGGGTCTTCAGCGTGACCGGCACGTCCACCGCCTTCACCACCGCCTCGAGGATGCGCCCGACCAGCGCCTCGTCGCGCAGCAGCGCCGAACCGGCGGCGACGTTGCACACCTTCTTGGCCGGGCAGCCCATGTTGATGTCGATGATCTGCGCGCCCTGCTCGACGTTGAGGCGCGCCGCCTCCGCCATCTGCACCGGATCGGCGCCGGCGATCTGCACCGAGATCGGCTCGACCTCGCCGTCGTGGTTGGCGCGGCGCAAGGTCTTGGCGGTGGTCCACAAGGCCTTGTTCGAGGTGATCATCTCCGATACCGCCATGCCCGCCCCCAGACGCTTGCACAGCATACGGAACGGGCGGTCCGTCACCCCGGCCATGGGCGCGACGATGAGCCGGTTCTTCAGGGTATACGGTCCGATGCGCATCTGTTGTATCAAGGATTTAGCGGCGAGAGGGCGGCATTGTAATGCTTTTTGCCCGACCGGTAAAAAACATTTTGCCTACTTTTTGAGCAGGTTCGATAGCGACGGGATAAGACGGGGAGTCAGCCGGTAAGCCGGGTTCTGTCTTGGACAGTCATTCCTCTAGGCCGGCCATTGCTGACCGGCTCAAGCGACCTACCCGGGGACAACGCGAGCCACGTTAGCGCCCCCCTATTTGGTCTTGCTCCGGATGGGGTTTAGCCTGCCGTCACGTGTTGCCACGGACGCGGTGCGCTCTTACCGCACCTTTTCACCCTTGCCTGATCTCCTTACGGAGCCATCGGCGGTTCAGCTCTCTGTTCCACTTTCCATCGCCTCGCGGCGTCCGGCCGTTAACCGGCATCCTGCTCTACGGAGCCCGGACTTTCCTCCCCGTGCCTGAAGGCACGCGGCGACTGTCTGGCTGACTCCCCGCCCGCCCATTTTACCGCAGAACCGGACCAAGCCCGAGGGATATTTTCGCCGGCCGCGGCGATGAAGACGGGATGATCCCCACCCCAGACGGAGGACCCGGCCGAGCAGGTGGCGCGGCGCCTGGCTCAATCGAAGCGTAGCGTGTAGCGCGTCTCGAGCGAGGCGGTGGTGCCGGCACGCAACACCAGCGACCAGCCCTTGGACAGCTGGTAGGCCAGCTTGACCGCCTGGTTGGCGCTGGCGATGCCGTATTCGTAGCCGAGGTAGAGCTCGCGCGTCAATTGCCGCCCCACCGTCACCACCTGTTCGGCCGGGCTCACCGTGCCGTCCGGCAGCGTCTTCTTCTGCTGGCTGACCAGGCCCAGGTCGTCGAACAGGCCGAGGCGGTCGTTGATGGTTCCCGCCAGCAGCGCGCCGGCCGAGGCGGCCAGCGAGGCGTCGTCGCTGCCGCCGGCCGAGGCGCGCCCCAGCACCAGCCAGGACAACTTGTCGCGCTCCGATAGCGCCTCGTCGGCGATCAGCCGCACGCTCGGCGCGGCGACGCTGCCGCTCACCTCCACCCCGGCGCCGACCGGCGACAGACGGCGCCTGGCGCGCACGTTGAGCGCCGGGTTGTCGAGCGTGCCGGTGAAGGTGATGGTGCCGTACTCGATGTCGAGGTCCTGGCCGTAAGCCTTGTAGCGCCCCTTCACCACCCGCACTTGGCCGCGCGCCGCCGGCGCCTCGCCCGGCGCGGCGCTGACCCGCACCACGCCGCTCAATTCCACGTCCAGCCCTTGGCCGGTGAAACGGAAGCGCTCGCCCAGATCGAGGTCGAGCCGCACCGTCACCGGCAGCGTGGCCAACGCCGACGGCGGCGGCGCCTCGCGCCCCTTGACCACCACATCGTCGGAGAGCTGCGGCGTGCCGAGCTTGGGCAGTTCCACCCGTCCCTGGTCGGCGCGCACGCGTCCGGTCAGCGAGAGCTTCTTGTCGGCGAAAGCGATGTCGCTGTCGCCCGAGATCACCAGCCGCCGGTTGGGGCGGTCGAACACGCTGAAACGCTTCAGGCTCAGCCGCACCGTGGCGTCAGGGCCACTGTCCTTGAGGTCGAGCACGCCGCTCGCCAGCGCCTCGCCCTCGCCGCTGGCGAAACGCAGCCGGTCGAGCAGCAGGCGGCGCCCATCCAGCCGCGCCTCCAGCACCCCATCGACCAACCTGAGGCCGGTCTTGCGATCGGCGAACAGCAGGCCCTTGCCGTCGAGGCGGCCCTGCGCCAGCGGCGCGGCGAGCGGGCCGCTCAGCGCGACGTTGGCGGCGAGCTGCCCGCCCAGTTCGAGGCCGGGGCCGGCCAGTCCGGCCAGGGACTTCAGTGTCGGCACCTGCAATTGCAGCGTGGCGGCAAGCGGCGTGCGGCCGTCGATGCCGCCATTGAGCGGCAGCGAGCCGCTGCCGCTGGCGTTCAGGTAGCGGCTCTGCAGCTGCAGCTCGAACAGCGCCCGGCTGCCGTCCAGACGCAGGCCGGCCCGCGTGGCGCCCAATTCCAGCGCCAGCTGGCGGCCATTGCTGCCGGGCAGCCAGACGTCGCCGCCGGCACGCTGCAGATTGAGCTGGCCCTGCAGCGTGCGGCTGCCGGAGAGCGCCCAGTCACCGGACAGCGCCAGCGTCTGCTGTACCGGCAGCGCGAGCAACGGCGCCAGTTCGGCCAGGCGGAGGCCGGCCGCCCTACCCCGCGTGCTCAGCAGGCCGCTGGCGTCGCGGCGCAGCTGCTGCAGCTCGAGCGTGCCACCCAGCGCCGCCAGCCGGGCCGCGCCCAGCTCCAGCCGCTGCGGTCCGACGCTCAGCATGGCCGGGGCGAGCAGCGTCAGGCCGGGCTTGCCGGAGAGCTGCAGCGTTTCCAGCGTGCCCTGCCACTGCGTGCTGCCGGCCGCCAGTCCGCCGCTGGCGCGTAGCGCCAGGGTGTAGGGCTGCTGCTTGAGGCTCAGCCGGCCGTCGAGTTCGATGCGGTGGCGGTTGCGCTGGCCGGCGGCATTGAGCCGCAGCACGCTGGCGCCGAAATCGGCCAGCCGCAGCCGCTGGGCGTCCAGCTGCAGCCGGAACGGGCTCGCGGCATCGGCGCGCAGGTCCCCCACCAGCGTCAGCGCCTCGACGCCGACCCCGCCCGGCAACGCCAGCCGCTCCGCCTTGAGGTTGGCCGACAGCAGCGGCAGCTTGGGCGTGCCGGCGAGGTCGAGCTGGCCGCCGACGCGGCCGGCGAAGCCTGGCCCCAGCAAGCGCAGATTGGGGGCATCGATCAGCAGCTTGAGCCGGTCGCCGGCCGCGCCGTAGGCGCCAGCAGCCTGCAGACGGTTGTCCGCCAGCCGCAGGTCGGCGTCGAGACGCTTGAGCCGGCCTGGCTGCAGGTCGAGCTCGGCACGGCCGGTAAGCGGCGCGCCGGACAGCCGGCTCGGGGCGAACTGCAGTTGCACGCGGGCGGCGAGCGGAGCAGCCAGCTGGCCGCGCGCGGAAAGACGGGCATTGAGATCGCCCGCCGGCCAGCCCTTGACGAAGCGCGCCGGGTCGGCTTTTTCGAGCATGCCGGACACCTCGAAACGGCGCGCCTGCTGCAGCTCGACGCGCCCGCCCAGCGCCAGCCGGCCACCGGCGGCGGAGAGCTGCACCTGCTCCAGCCGCAGCGCCTGGGCGGCCCCCTGCTCCAGCGCCACGCGTGCGTTCAGCGCCAGCTGCCGGCTCTGCAGTGCCGCGCCCAGGCGCGGCTGCGCCGGCGTTCCCGTCAGCGTCAGCGTGCCGGCGACGGTCTCGTCCGGCGCGGAGGCGTGCAGGGCGCGCAGTGCCACGTCCTGCAAGCGAGCCGTGAGCGCCAGTGCACGGGCATCCACGGTGCCGTTCAGCGCCAGCCGGCCGCCGCCGGCCAGTTGCACCTGCAGCGCTTTCAGCGTCAGGCGCTCGTCGCGCACGCGGAATTCGCCGGCCAGGAAAGCCAGCGGCAGGCGTTCGGCCGACAGGGCGCCGGCCTCGCTGTTGACCAGCGTCAGGCCGCCCACCACCGTGGCGCCGGCCGCCGGCTCGGCATACACGGCGAAGTTGAGCCGGGCCTTGGGCCAGGACGGCTGGAGCGCCTGCGGATTGACGCCGCCGACGCGCAGATCGAGGCGGCGGAAGCGGTTCAGCGCCGACTTGGCGAACGGGTCGAAACGTCCGGACACCTCGGCCAGCAAGCCACGTCCGGCGACGGTGCCGCGCGCCTGCAGCTCGGCGAGGCTGCCCGCCAGGCCGAGGTCGGCCTTGATCGCCACGTCCTCCAGTGCCCCACGCGCCGCCAGCGTGCCGGAGAGCGCGAAGGGACGCGCGTCGGCCAGCGTCAGCGCCGCCGTCCCGCCGCCCCAGGGCGAATTCAGCCGCGCCAGCTGCAGCCGGTGCCGCCCACCGTCGTAACGGTAGGCGCCGGCGACGTCGTACAGCCGCACGTCGCCCGGCAACAGCGTCAGGCTGGCCAGCGAGAAACGGTCCAGCGCCACCGTCAGCGGCAGGGCCAGCGACGCCGGCAGTTGCGGCGGCGCCTCGGGTGCCACGGCCTTGCTGGTGAGGCGCACATGACCCAGCTCCAGGCGCGTCAGGTGAAGCGTGCGCCGCCACAGTGCCGCCGGTGCCCAGCCAAGGCGTAGCCGTTCCACCTCGAGCGTGCGCTCCGCATCCTGCCAGCGCAGCCGCTGCAGCTCGAAGCCGCGCCACAGCGTGCCACGCACCGCCCCCACACCAAGCCGGCCGTGGCTGAACTCGGCGGCACTGCGCCAGGCCCAGGCGAAACCCTGCTCGCTGGCGGTGACCCAGCCGGCGAACGCCGCCAGCGCCAGCAGCAAGGCCAGCACGCTGCCCGCCAGCCAGCGCAGCGGGCGCCAGCTGCGGCGCGGCGGCGGCTTGGCCGACGGCGGAGCGTCGTCAGGAGAATCGGAATGCTTTTGCGTCATGGCGTGATGTCAGAAACGTTTCATCATTTGTCCCTAGGGCTTGTAGAAGAAATCGTAGCGAGCGGCTCCAGGCTGATGCGAGAAGCACAGCCGTACATGTGGTACGGCGAGCATCACAGGAGCAGCATGGAGGCGCGCAGTAGATTTATTCACAAGCTCTCAGAAGGCCAGCCCCAGGCTCAGGTACCAGCGTATCTTGCCGTCGTTCTGCGCCTTGGCGATGTCCAGCGCCAGGGGTGCCACCGGGCTCATCCAGCGCAGGCCCACGCCGTTGCTGTGCTGCAGCGAGAAATCCTGCCAGCTGTCGGCGGCGTTGCCGGCGTCGTGGAACAGCGCCAGCGACCAGTCGCGGCTGACCGGGATCTGGTACTCCAGGCTGCCCACCGCCAGCACGCGACCGCCCAGCACCGAGTCGTCCGGGCCGGGCAGGCCGAGCCCGAGGTACTCGTAGCCGCGCACGCTGGTGGCGCCGCCGGTGCGGAACAGCCGCGAGGTCGGCACGCGGTCGGCGTTGTTGGTGAACACCTCGCCCAGCTCGATCCGGCTAACCAGCGTGCCCCACTTCTTCTGCGGGCTCCAGTAATGCACCAGCTTGCCGTAGCCGCGCACGAAGGCGGCGCTCGACAGCGTGTCGCCCAGGGTGGAGGAGACCTGCAGGTCGATCAGCGTGCCGGAACGCGGGCGGCGCACGTCGTCGAGCTGACGCCGCGTCCAGCCGTAGCTGGCCAGCAATGCCTGGTTGTCCTGGCTCAGCGTGTCGGCCACGGTTTCCTGCTCCAGCAGGTATTCCAGGCCGATGCGCGATTCGATGTTGCCGCTGGTGCGGATGCGCCACAGCCCGCCTTCCACCGAATCGGTCTCGACCCCCTGGATGTCGGTGTGCTTGAAGGCGGCGTTGAGGCTGTGCGAATAGCCGTCGGCCTGGCGCGGGAAGCTCAGGCCGAACTTGATCGCCTGCTCACTCGGTTTGTGTTCGAGCAGGATCGAGCCGATGTAGCCGCGCTTGAACAGGTTGTAGTGGTCGTAGCCGACGCGGGTACCGAAGCCCTCGCCGGCCTCGAAGGTCAGGCCCAGCGTCAGCTTCTGGCGCGGCAGCTCTTCCACCGCCACGTCCACCGGCACGCGGCCGTCGGCGATGCGGCTCATGTCGGTGCTCACCACCACGCTGGAGAAGTACGGCGACTGCTCCAGCGCCGCCTGGTAGTCGAGCAGCCCTTGCAGGGTATACGGCGTGCCGGGCCGGAAGCGCGCCATGCCGACCACCACGTCCTCCGGATAGCGCTTGAGGCCGCTCACGTTGATCGGGCCGAACGCCACCGGCGCGCCGCTGTCCACCTCCACCGTCAGCGTGGCGCGGTGCGTCACGGGATCGACGTCGGCGCGGCTGGTGGCGATCCTGGCCAGCGGGTAGCCGTCGACCTGCAGCTGGCGCAGCAGCACGCGCTTGCCGCTATCCCACTCGGCCTGGCGGAAACGCGCGGCGGTCGGCAGCGGCCACAGCTCCAGCGCGCGCGCCAGCCGTGGGTGGAAGTCGGGGGCCGAACTGACCGGCCCGGTCAGGCGCAGCGTGACGTCGTCGATCAGCACCGGCTCGCCCGGCTCCACCACCAGGCGGTAGCGGCGCGGCTCGCGGCTCTCCTCGTCCAGCCGGATCTTGGCGCCGAAGTAGCCCTCGGTTTCCAGCAGTGCCTGCGCCTGCCCCGGCGCCTCGCGCAGCAGTGCGTCGAGCTGCATCTCGTCCATGTCCGGGTCGTTCTGGCTGGCGACCAGCTCGAGGCTGCCGGTGAGCAGCTCGCCCAGATCGTCCGGCGCCGCGATCTCGACCGTGTACGGCAGCGCCGCCCAGGCGTGGCCGACCGGCAGCGACAGCGCGGCAGCCAGCAGTACACGGCGGCAGAACGGGGCCAGGCGGCCGAAGGGGAAAGACGTCATGAGCCTAATGGTAAAGAAAGCCTGCCCTGGCCGCGAGTGGATGCAGCGGGGCGAACAGCGGTAGCGAACACACGGCACGGCAGTCCTCCCGGGCCGGAAGCAGGGCAACCACCAAGGCGCGGAAACGAACCCTCCCCAATGGAGCTATGCACAACGGTGCGTATTTTAATGCCTCAGGTCAAGGCCAGCTCCGATCGGGGGGGGAGAAAATGTGCCATGGGCACGACCCTGACCACGCTTGTCCCGACCACGTTTGTCTAGGTGCAGTGAAATGGCAAAAAAGTTTCCCCTCCATCCCAAGCATCCCGAGCGCATCTGCTGGGGATGCGACAAGTACTGCTCGGTCGACGAGTTGCGCTGCGGCAACGGCTCCGACCGCACGCAGCACCCGATCGAGCTGTTCGGCCCGGACTGGGCCGAGCTGGAAGCCGACGGGGCGGACTCCACGGAGGCAACACCGCCGGCCGTGCCCTAGCCTGACGTAGCCCCCGGATCACCGGGCAACCGCCCTATCCCCTCGCGCCATCCCCCTCATCGTTCCACCACGGTGCCACGCGCGTACCCTGCACTGGCGCGCCGTGACGCCTCGGCTCGCGCCATCGCCCACCAAACGCCGACCAAAAACAAAAGCGGCGGGATGATCCCGCCGCTGCTGTGTCACAGACTGCTGCCCGAACGCTTATTTCTTGCGCTGCGGCGGCAGGTCCGTGCACGTGCCGTGCGCCACTTCGGCGGCCATGCCGATGCTCTCGCCCAGGGTCGGGTGAGCGTGGATGGTCTTGCCGATGTCGGTGGCGTCGCAGCCCATCTCGATCGCCAGGCAGATTTCGCCCAGCATGTCGCCGGCGTGGGTGCCGACGATGGCGCCGCCGATCACCTGGTGCGTCTCGGCGTCGAAGATCAGCTTGGTGAAGCCCTCGTCGCGGCCGTTGGCGATGGCGCGGCCGGAAGCGGCCCACGGGAACACCGCCTTCTCGATCTTGATGCCGTCGCGCTTGGCGATTTCCTCGGTCACGCCGACCCAGGCCACTTCCGGATCGGTGTAGGCCACGCCCGGGATCACACGCGCATCGAAGAAGGACTTGCCGCCGGCGCAGTTCTCGGCCGCCACGTGCGCCTCGTGGACGGCTTTATGCGCCAGCATCGGCTGGCCGACGATGTCGCCGATGGCGTAGATGTGCGGCACGTTGGTGCGCTGCTGCTTGTCCACCTCGATGAAGCCGCGCTCGGTCACCGCCACGCCGGCGTTCTCGGCGCCGATCAGCTTGCCGTTCGGGGCGCGGCCGGCGGCCACCAGCACCAGGTCGTAACACTGCGGTTCGACCGGCGCCTTGGCGCCTTCGAAGGTCACCCAGATGCCTTCAGGGCGAGCTTCGACCGCCACGGTCTTGGTGCCGGTCATGATGTTGTCGAAGCGATGGGCGTTCATCTTTTCCCACACCTTGACCAGGTCGCGGTCGGCGCCCTGCATCAGGCCATCCAGCATCTCGACCACGTCGAGGCGCGCGCCCAGCGTCGAGTACACCGTGCCCATTTCCAGGCCGATGATGCCGCCGCCGATGATCAGCATCTTCTTCGGCACGGACTTGAGTTCCAGCGCACCGGTCGAGTCGACGATGCGCGGGTCCTGCGGAATGAACGGCAGGTTCACCACACGCGAGCCGGCGGCGATGATGGCGTTCTTGAACTTCAGCGTCTTCTTCTCGCCGGTCTTGTCCTGGCCGTTGCCGCTGGTCAGTTCCACCTGCAGGTGGTACGGGTCGAGGAAGCTGCCCACGCCGCGCACCACGTCCACCTTGCGCGCCTTGGCCATGCCGGCGAGACCGCCGGTCAGCTTGCCGATGACCTTTTCCTTGTAGCCGCGCAGCATGTCGATGTCGATTTCCGGCTCGGCGAACTTGATGCCGTTGGCGGCCAGGTGCTTCACCTCGTCGATCACCGCGGCATTGTGCAGCAGCGCCTTGGACGGGATGCAGCCGACGTTCAGGCACACGCCGCCCAGCGTGGCGTAGCGCTCGACCAGCGCCACTTTCAGGCCGAGGTCGGCGGCGCGGAAGGCGGCGGAGTAGCCGCCGGGGCCGGCACCCAGCACCAGCACGTCGTATTCGGCATCGGCGCCGCCGCTATGGCTGGCAGCCTGCGGAGCCGGGGCGGCGGCCGCAGCGGGAGCAGCCGCCGGGGCCGGCTCGGCGGCCTTGGGCGCTTCGGCGGCGGCGCCCGCGGCTTCGATCACGGCGATCACGTCGCCTTCGCTGACTTTGCCGCCGACGGCGACCTTCATCTCGACGATCTTGCCGGCGTGGCTGGCCGGTACTTCCATCGTGGCCTTGTCGGTTTCCAGCGTGATCAGCGAGTCTTCCACGGCGACCACGTCGCCGGCTTTGACGAACACCTCGATGATGTCCACATTGCTGTGGCCGCCGATGTCCGGGACTTTCAGTTCGATCAGATTGCTCATGGCTTGTTCTTAGCGTCCATGTTGGGCGGAAGCCCCTCCGGCAAGGCATTGCGGCCTTGCGCACTCAGGGGCGTCCCACTGGTATTCGGCTTTGCGGCGGGGGACAGCCCCGGTGATGCCAGCGCGACGCCATGCCGGCCTCGCCTGCTCACCGGGGTGTCTGCCCTGCCACCCGGCGATCAGAGGATCAGGCGGCGCACGTCGGACAACAGCTTGCCCAGGTGCACGGTGAACTTGGCCGCAGCGGCGCCGTCGATCACGCGGTGATCGAACGACAGCGACAGCGGGCACATCAGGCGCGGCGCGAATTCCTTGCCGTTCCACACCGGCTTGATCTGGCTCTTGCACACGCCGAGGATGGCCACTTCCGGCGCGTTGACGATCGGCGTGAAGCTGCTGCCGCCGATGCCGCCCAAGCTGGAGATGGTGAAGGTGGCGCCCTGCATGTCGGTCGGCTTGAGCTTGCCTTCACGCGCCAGCGCGGACAGCTCGGTCAGTTCCTTGGCGATCTCTTTGATGCCCTTCCGGTCCACGTCCTTGATCACCGGCACCACCAGGCCGTTAGGCGTGTCGGCGGCGAAGCCGATGTGGTAGTACTGCTTGAGCACCAGGTTGTCGCCGTCGAGCGAGCTGTTGAAGGTCGGGAAGGCCTTCAGCGCCTCGGCGGCGGCCTTGATGATGAAGGCCAGCGGGCTGATCTTCAGGCCGGACTTTTCCCATTCCTTGCCGATCTGCTTGCGGAAGTCTTCCAGCTCGGTAATGTCGCACTCGTCGTTGAACGTCACGTGCGGGATCACCACCCAGTTGCGGTGCAGGTTGGCGCCGGAGATCTTCTGGATGCGCGACAGCGGCTTGGTTTCGATCGGGCCGAACTTGGCGAAGTCGACCTTCGGCCACGGCAGCAGGTCGAGACCCGCGCCGGAACCGGCCGGGGCGGCCACCGGGGCCAGCGCCGCCGGGTTCTGCATCACGCCCTTGACGTAGGCCTTGATGTCGGCCTCGACGATGCGGCCCTTGCGGCCGGTGCCCTTGACTTTGCCCAGATCGACGCCCAGTTCGCGCGCGAAGCGGCGTGCCGACGGACCGGCATGCGCCTTGCTGAAGGCGGCTTCGTCGATCGCGGCGGCGGCCGGGGCCACGGCGGCGGGCGCAGCAGCCACCGGAGCCGGGGCGGCTGCCGGAGCGGGGGCAGCGGCCGGAGCCGGTGCGGCGGCCACCGGAGCAGCTGCAGCTGCAGCAACAGCGCCCTCGACCACCACGATCAGATCACCCTGGCTCACCTTGTCGCCCACCTTGACCTTCACTTCCAGCACCTTGCCGGCGGCGGTGGCCGGCACTTCCATGGTGGCCTTGTCGGTTTCCAGCGTGATCAGCGAGTCGTCGACGGCGATCACGTCGCCCGGCTTGACCGTCACTTCGATCACGTCGACACCGCTGTGGCCGCCGATGTCCGGCACGGCGATCTCGACACGGCCGGTGGCGGCGGGAGCCGCAGCGGGCGCGGGGGCTGCTGCCGGAGCGGGTGCTGCGGCAGGAGCAGAAGCGGCAGCCGAGGCGGCGGCCACAGCAGCGGAGGCGGCCACAGCGGCTTCGACGCGTGCGATCACGCTGCCTTCGCTGACCTTGTCGCCGATCTTGACCAGCACGTCCTTGACCACGCCGGCGGCGCTGGCCGGCACTTCCATCGTGGCCTTGTCGGTTTCCAGCGTGATCAGCGAGTCGTCCAGCGCCACGGTGGCACCGGGCTGGATGAACAGTTCGATGACGTCGACGTTCTCGTGGCCGCCGATGTCGGGTACTTTCAATTCGATGAGATTGCTCATGGTTGCGTTCTCAAGTGCGGCGGAGCGTCGGCAGGACGCCCCGCGTCGATACGGTACTCGGGAGCAAGGGGAGAGCGGCGCCCTCCCCGCGCATTCCCCCGCTTACACCTTCCAGGAAGGCTGCTTGTCGGCTTTCAGGCCGTACTTGGCGATCGCCTCGGCCACCTTGTCGATGCCGATCTTGCCTTCGTCGGCCAGCGCCTTGAGCGCGGCCACGGCGATGTAGTAGCGGTTCACCTCGAAGAACTCGCGCAGCTTCTGGCGGCTGTCGGAACGGCCGAAACCGTCGGTGCCCAGCACCACGTAGCGGCCCGGCACGTACTCGCGCACCTGGTCGGCATAGTTGCGGATGTAGTCGGTGGCGGCGATGGTCGGGCCGTCGAAGCCTTCCAGCACCTCGGTCACGTACGGCTTCCTGGCCGGCTCGGTCGGGTGCAGCAGGTTCCAGCGTTCGGCTTCCATGCCGTCGCGGCGCAGCTGGTTGAACGAGGTGGCGCTGAAGATGTCGGAAGCCACGTCGAAGTCGTTGGCCAGCAGGTCGGCTGCGGCGATCACTTCGTTGAAGATGGTGCCCGAACCCATCAGCTTGACGCGCAGACGACCACCACCGGCCGACTTGAGCTTGTACAGGCCCTTGAGGATGCCCTCTTCGGCGCCCGCCGGCATCTCCGGATGCGCGTAGTTCTCGTTCATCACGGTCAGGTAGTAGAACACGTCCTGCTGTTCCACATACATGCGCTTCATGCCGTCGTGCACGATCACCGCCACTTCGTAGGCGAAGGTCGGGTCGTAGGTGACGCAGTTCGGGATCAGGCCGGCCTGGATGTGGCTGTGGCCGTCTTCGTGCTGCAGGCCCTCGCCGTTCAGGGTGGTGCGGCCGGCGGTGCCGCCCAGCAGGAAGCCGCGGGCGCGCAGGTCACCGGCGGCCCAGGCCAGGTCGCCGACGCGCTGGAAGCCGAACATCGAGTAGTAGATGTAGAACGGGATCATCGGCACGCCGTGGTTGGCGTACGAGGTGGCGGCGGCGATCCAGGAGCTCATCGCACCCGGCTCGTTGATGCCTTCCTGCAGGATCTGGCCGTCCTTCGACTCCTTGTAGAACATCAGCTGGTCGTGGTCCTGCGGCACGTAGTTCTGGCCCCAGGTGTTCCAGATGCCGAGCTGGCGGAACATGCCTTCCATGCCGAAGGTACGCGATTCGTCCGGCACGATCGGCACGATGTGCTTGCCGATCTGCTTGTCCTTGACCAGGGTGCCCAGGATGCGCACGAAGGCCATGGTGGTGGAGAACTCGCGGCCGCCGGAATCCTTCAGCAGCGCGTCGAAGGCGGACAGTTCCGGAATCGCCATCGGCTCCTTCACCGGATTGCGCGCCGGCAGGTAGCCGCCCAGCGCCTTGCGGCGGGCGTGCAGGTACTGCATTTCCGGGCTGTCGTCGGCCGGCTTGTAGAGCGGCACGCTTTCCAGCTGTTCGTCGGAGAGCGGGATGCCGTAGCGGTCACGGAAGTGCTTGATGTCTTCCATGTCCATTTTCTTCTGCTGGTGCGCGGTGTTCTGCGCTTCGCCCGAACTGCCCATGCCTTCGCCCTTCACGGTCTTGGCGAGGATCACGGTCGGCTTGCCGTTGGCGTTGTGGCAGGCCTCATGGTAGGCGGCGTACACCTTGCGCGGATCGTGGCCGCCGCGGTTGAGCGCCCAGATCTCGTCGTCGGTCAGGTCGGCGACCAGTTCCAACAGCTCCGGGTACTTGCCGAAGAAGTGCTGGCGCACGTAGGCGCCGTCCTTGGACTTGAAGGTCTGGTAGTCGCCGTCCACGCACTCCATCATGCGTTTCTTCAACAGGCCGGTCTTGTCCTTGGCCAGCAGGGCGTCCCACTTGGAGCCCCAGATCACCTTGATCACGTTCCAGCCGGCGCCCTGGAATTCGCCTTCCAGCTCCTGGATGATCTTGCCGTTGCCGCGCACCGGACCGTCCAGGCGCTGCAGGTTGCAGTTGATCACAAACACTAGGTTGTCGAGGCCTTCGCGCGCGGCCACGCCCATGGCGCCGAGCGATTCCGGCTCGTCCATCTCGCCGTCGCCGCAGAACACCCATACCTTGCGGTTCTTGGTATTGGCGAGACCACGGTCGTCCAGGTACTTCATGAAACGCGCCTGGTAGATCGCCATCAACGGGCCCAAGCCCATCGATACGGTCGGGAACTGCCAGAAGTTCGGCATCAGCCACGGGTGCGGGTAGGAGGACAGGCCGTTGCCGTCCACTTCCTGGCGGAAGTTGAGCATCTGGTCTTCGGTCAGGCGGCCTTCCAGGAAGGCGCGGGAGTAGATGCCGGGGGCGGAGTGGCCCTGCACGTACACCAGGTCGCCGCCGTGGCCGTCGCTCGGGGCGTGCCAGAAATGGTTGAAGCCGGTTTCGTACAGCGTGGAGGCGGACTGGAACGAGGCGATGTGGCCGCCCAGCGCCATGTCGTTGCCCTTGTTGGCCTTGACCACGGTGGCCAGCGCGTTCCAGCGCACGATGTTGCGCAGGCGCTCTTCCACGGCCGGGTCGCCGGCCAGCGGCGCCTGGCGGTCAAGGGCGATGGTGTTCACATAGGGGGTGGTCGACCCCAGAGTCAGATCGACGCCGCCGTCGCGGGAGCGTTCGACCAGATGTTCCAGCAGGTACTGGGCACGTTCGATACCTTCGTTTTCCAGTACCGATTGCAGTGCATCCAGCCACTCTTTCGTCTCCAACGGATCGATATCGTCAGGGAAGGTTGTAGCCATCTCTCATCCTCACATCTGGTTTCTTGGGTAGCGGTCGGGGCCGTTCCCGCTCTGTCATCACCCGGCTCAGGAATGAATCGGCTTTGCCGGTGTTGGATTGAAAATGAACATTAACCGAATCGAAATTTTCGTTTACGAACAGTTTGTTCATCAGATTCGCAGTGTAAAGCTTGCACTGTTCGAAAAGGAATAGGCAATCAGGGATTTCCCACAAATTATGCGAATTGAGAGGAGTTGCTGCGATGCACGATGTTGTTTTTTTACCATTCCCACCCTGCGGGAATGCCGAAACGCTCATTTCCGCGCCGGGCGGCGCTCCTCCTTGAGCCGGCTCTGCAGTTCGCGCACGCGCGCCTCGATCGAAGAGCGCAGGTAGAAATCCTCGCCCGGCGCCTGGCTGGCGTACTGGAATTGTTCCAGCGCGGCCTCGTAGCGTTGTTCGTAATAGAACGCCTGCCCCAGCGCGGCGTGGTAACGCAGCGCGTCCTTATCAGCGTAGATGGCGGCCTCGCGCCGGTACAGCCCGGGCTCGCCGGGATGCTGGCCGAGCTGGCTGCGCAGCCGTGCCAGCGCGGCCTCGCGCTGGCCGCTGTCGAGTAAGGTATCGAGCTCGCCGTAGCGCAGCGGGCCGTAGCCGGGGAACGCCGCCAGGCCGCGCCGGTAGGTGTCCTGCGCCGCCGCCCAGTTGCGCTCGGTGCGCTCGATGGCGGCCTGCTGGACGAACAGCAGCGGGCTCGCCGGCAGGCGCTGACGCGCTTCGGCCAGCGCCGTGCGCGCCGCCGCCGGCTGGCCGGCGGCGAGCCGCGCCAGCGACAGGCCGTACCACTGCGCCCCCTCGTTGAGGAACTGGCGGTTCTGCAGGCTCGTCTGGTAGTAGCGCAGCGCCTCGTCGCGCCCCAGCGTCGCCAGGCGCAGCTTTTCCCGTATCAAGAGGTAGGCGGTGCTGTCGGCGCGCATCTTGAGCGGAAAGGCCAGCGCGCGGTCCTGCGCCTCGCTGATGCGTTCGCCGGTGACCGGGTGCGAGCGCAGGAAGGCGAGCGCATTGTTGTCGTTGAAGCGGTTGCCTTGCTGCATGCGCTGGAAGAAGGTCGGCATGGCGCGCGCGTCGAAGCCGGCGGCGGCCAGGTATTGCATGCCGAGCCGGTCGGCCTCGCGTTCGAAATCGCGCGAGTACGCCAGCTGGCTGGAGATCGACAGGCCGATGCCGGCGTTGATGGCGCCGAACGCCGCGTCGGAGTTGCCGGAACGCGAGGCGAGCGCGCCGGCCAGCAGCGCGGCGAGCAGCCACAGCTGGTTGGGCGCGCTGGCCGCCTTGAGCCGGGCCAGGTGGTGCTGGCTGGCGTGGGCGATCTCGTGCGCCAGCACCGAGGCCAGTTCGGCCTCGCTCTGCGTGGTCAGCACCAGTCCGGAGTGCACGCCGATGTAGCCGCCGGGCATGGCGAAGGCGTTGATGCTGCGCTCGTTGACGGCAAAGAACGAGAAGCTCAGATCGGGAGCCTGCGCCGCCTGCGCCAGCCGCCCGCCCAGCTCCTGCAGGTAGGCGGCGACGTCGGCATCGTCGATCACGTCACCGGATTCGCGCAGCCGGTTCATCACGTCGCGCCCCACCGCCGCTTCCTGGCTGGGGCTGAACGAAGCGGACGAGGCATCGCCCAGCTCGGGCAGGTCGATCTGGGCGGAAACGGTGCCGGACAGGGCCAGCGCCAGCACGGCGGCGGTCAGGGTGGTCTTCATGTCCCACCTATGATACCCATCGCCCGCGCAAAGTTGCAGGTTTGTCCCCGACTCAGATGTGGAATTCCGGTGCCGCGGCGAAACGCTCCCAAGCCTCATGGGTGGACAGATAATGGCGTCCGGCGAAGCGCTCGAGCAGGCCGGCACGCGCGAGCACCGCGGCCACCGGTCCCTTGACCTCGGCCAGCGCCAGCGTCACCCCGCGTGCCGCCAGACTGTCGTCCAGCCACTCCAGCATCGCCACGGCGCTGACATCGAGGCGGTTGACCGCGCTCATGATCAGCACCAGCGTGGTCAGCTCGGGCCGTTCGGACAAGCGTTCGAGCACAGCGTCGCGCACCAGCCGGGCATTACCGAAGTAAAGGCTCTCGTCGACGCGCAGGAACAGCACGCCCGGCAGCGTCTCGGCCGTGAAGCGCGCCACGTTGCGGTAGTGCTGCGTGCCCGGCAGCCGCCCCACTTCGGCCATGTGCGGCCGGCTGCTGCGCCACTGCCAGGCGCCGAGCGACACCAGCACGCCGACCACGATCCCGCTCTCCACCCCGAGCAGCAGCACCAGCGCGAAGGTCAGCGCGAAGGCCACCGCGTCGGCGCGGTCGGCGCGCCAAGCCTGGCGCAGCACACCGAAACGGATGCTCGGCGCCACCGCCGCAACGATGATCGCCGCCAGCACGGCAAGCGGCAGGCTGGCGAGCGCGTCGCCGGCGAACAGCAGCACCAGCGCGATGCCGGCGGCGGCGACCCACGACGCCAGTTGGCTGTTCGCCCCGGCGGCGGCGTTGACCAGCGAGCGGGTCAGCCCGCCGGTGACCGGAAAACCGCCGAACAACCCGGCCCCGACGTTGCACACGCCGAGCGCCAGCAGTTCACGGTCCGGCTCCACCCGCTCGCGCCGCGGCGCGGCCAAGAGCTGCGCCACCGACAGGCTTTGCACGTAATTGATCAGGGCCATGAAGAAGGCCGGCAGCATCAACTCGCCGAGCCGTCCCCAGGGCAGCACCGGCAGGGCGAGCGACGGCAGTCCCGACGGCACCGGGCCGACCACCGGCAGGCGGCCCTCCCAGCCCGCCTGGCGCACCGCCAGCAAGGCGGCCAGCACGGCCAGGGCCGGTGCGGTGCGCGCCAGCGCCGGCGGCAAGGCCCGCCGCGCCCCGGCCAGCCACAGCAAGGCCGCCCCACCGAAGGCCAGCGCCGCCGTATCGATCCGGCCCAGCCCTTCCAGCAAGCCCATCAGCAGCACCGGCAACGAGGCGCCTTGCGCGTGCAGCCCGAGCAGCGGCGCCAGTTGCGACAACACGATCAGCAGCGCCGAGGCCGACGTGAACCCCGACAGCACCGGCAACGACAGGAAATCGGCCAGAAAACCGAGCCGCGCCAGCCCCAGCGCGATCAGCATCGCCCCGGACAGCAGCGCCAGCCACACCGCCAGCGCCAGGTACTCGCCGCTGCCGGGTTCGGCCAACCGCGCCAGCGTCGCCGCCGCCAGCAGCGAGGTCAGCGCCATCGGCCCCACCGATTGCGCGTGGCTCTTGCCGATCAGGCCGTACAGCAGCAAGGGCGGCAGGCTGGCGTACAGGCCGACGGCGGGCGGTAGCCCGGCTACCAGCGCGTAGGCCAGGCCTTGCGGCACTAGCAGCAGCGTCACCACCACCCCGGCGACCACGTCGCCGGCGAGCCAGTCTCGGCGGTAGTGGCTGAGCCACGCCGGCAGCCAGGCCCTCATGCCCGCGGGCGTTCCAGCCAGCGGTACATGGCCATGCCGGCCAGCATCGCCAGCACGAACAGCAGCGCCGGATCGGACAGGGTGCCCAGCAGCACCAGCGCCGGCCCCGGACACAGCCCGGCGAGCCCCCAGCCGATGCCGAACAGCACGCTGCCGACCACCAGCCGCGGCGTGATCGCGCGCGAACCCGGCAGGTGCAAGGGTTCACCCAGCCAGCTCGTCTTGTGCCGCTGCGCCCACTGGAACGGCAGCAAGGCCACGCCGATGGCACCGACCATCACCAACGCGAGGCTGGGGTCCCACGCCCCGGCCAGATCGAGGAAACCCAGCACCTTGACCGGATTGGCCATGCCCGACACGATCAGGCCGAGACCGAAGACCAGCCCGGCGGCAAAAGCCGACAGCTTTTTCATGACTCTTCCCTCATGCCAAGACATGGCGCAACAGGTACACCGTGACGAAGCCCGCCGCCATGAAACTCAGCGTGGCCACCAGCGAACGCGGACTCAGCCGCGCCAGCCCGCACACCCCATGGCCGCTGGTGCAGCCGGAAGCGTAGCGCGTACCCAGCCCGACCAGCAGCCCGGCCACGATCAGCTGGAACGGCGACGCCTCGACTTGAACCACCGGCAACGCACCGCCCAGCAGCCGGTACGCCAGCGGCGCCAGCACCAATCCGGCGACGAAGGCGGCCCGCAGCGGCCAGTCGGCGGCACGGTCGACCAGCCCGCCCACCAGACCGCTGATACCGGCGATGCGGCCATTGGCCAGCACGAACCAGGCCGCGGCCAGTCCGATCAGCACGCCGCCGGCCAGCGACGCCGCAGGAGTGAACGTGTCCCAGGCGATCATGCCGTCTGCTCCGGTGCCGTATCGGCTGCCTGGGCGGCGCCGTCGCCGCAGAACAGCGCGTGCAAGGCGTTCAGCAACACCAGCGCCTCGGGACGGCCGATACGGTAGTAAATCCACTTGCCCTCGCGCCGCGTGGCCACCAGCCCTTCGTTGCGCAGCACGCCAAGCTGTTGCGACAGCGTGGGCTGGCGGATGGCGGTGAGCCGTTCCAGTTCCGACACGGTCTTCTCGCCATCCACCAGTTGGCACAGCAGCAAGAGCCTATCCTCGTTGGCCAGGCTCTTGAGCAGCAGCGAGGCCTTGCCGGCATTTTCCCGCAATAGCGCTAAATCCATCGTTCATACTCTCTCTATGGGCATCGATGCCCGGCATTCATTATATTGATTTATATATTGTCTTTCAATATAGTAAAGAGCACCGATACCGCTTGCCCGAGGGAGCACCATGTCCGCCCAGATCGAACCGTTCTTCGACCCGTCCACGCACACCATCTCCTACGTGGTGTACGACCGGCCCGGCGGCCACGCCGCCATCATCGACCCGGTGCTCGACTACGACGCCAAGGCCGGACGCACCGGCACCGCCTCGGCCGGGCGCATCCGCGATTTCGTCGCGGCCCAAGGCTTGAGCGTCGACTGGATCCTGGAGACGCACGCCCACGCCGATCACCTGTCGGCTGCGGCCTGGCTGCGCGACACGCTGGGGGGACGCATCGCCATCGGCGCCGAGATTCCCGCCGTGCAGCGCATCTTCAAGGGGATTTTCCATCTGGAGGAAGGCTTCCGCGTCGACGGCAGCCAGTTCGACACGCTGCTGCACGACGACGAACGCTTCATGATCGGTACGCTGGAAGCGCGCGCGCTGTTCGTCCCCGGTCACACGCCGGCCGACCTCGCCTACCAGATCGGCGACGCGGTGTTCGTCGGCGACACGCTGTTCATGCCCGACGTGGGTTCGGCGCGCTGCGACTTTCCCGGCGGCGACGCCGCCACGCTGTACCGCTCGGTGCAGCGCCTGCTGTCGCTGCCGGACGACACGCGGCTGTTCATGTGCCACGACTACCCCCCCGAAGGGCGCGCGCCGCGCTGGGAAACCACGGTGGCCGAGCAGCGTGCGCACAACATCCATCTGCGCGACGGCATCGGCGAGGGCGACTTCGTCGCGATGCGCGAGGCACGCGACGCCACGCTCGAGATGCCGCTGCTGATCCTGCCGGCGGTGCAGGTCAACATCCGCGCCGGCCGGCTGCCACCGCCCGAATCCAACGGCACGTCCTACCTGAAGATTCCGCTCAATCTGCTGTGAGCGAGGCCTGCCAGGGATATCGCCGTCCGAGCCTGGCTCAGAAACGTAGGATGGGTGGAGGCACAAGGTGCCGGAACCCATCGCCGATGGGTTGCGCTACGCTCCACCCATCCTACGAACTCAAGATGCGCAGGCGCCGCCGCTTAATGAGCCAGGCTCACAACGAGGCGCCGGCGCGCGACGCCTGATCGTACAGGCCCGACAACACCCGCAGCAGTTCGGCGGTCTCGCCGATGTCGGCATTCGGCGTGCCGCTCTCCACCAGCGCGTCGATCAGGCACTGCTCGCGCACCTCGCGATAGCGCTCGCACAAGGCCTTGCCGGCCTCGGTGGTGGAGAAGAACACTTCCTTGCCGATCTTCTCGCTCTCCACGTACCCCATCTTCACCAGCTTTTTCAGCGCGTACGACACCACGTGCGTGTCCTCGATGTTCAGCACGAAGCAGATGTCTGCCAGCTTCTTCTTGCGGCCGCGATGGTTGACATGGTGGATCAGCGAGACCTCCAGCGCCGTCATGTCCTTTTCGCCCGCCGCGGTCATGCAGCGCACCATCCAGCGGTTGAAGGCGTTGTTGACCACGATCAGGCCGAACTCGAACTCGGACAGCTCGACGCTGCGCTCGGACACCAGGAGGGAGGACGAAACGATGTTCAGATGCGTGCTCATGGACGGTTGGTCATCGAAATAAGGCAACCAGTATAGCAAGCACCGTGCACCAAACCGCTCCCGCCACGGTCTCAGCATTACACGAATGCAACACTTCATCGGCGTTTCAAATACAATTTATCGATATTTTGTTGACGTTATGGCGGCAAATTTTTATGTTCACTCCCACAAGACCCACAACGACCCCGGCACCACAGCCGGGGCATGACTGCAAATGGAGAACACCTTGAAGCAAGGAGAAGCCCGCTTCTACCTGCTGGGGGAGCGCGCGGCCGTGCTGGCCGTCGACGCCCCGGCCGATCTGGCCTGCCAGCGCCGCATCTGGTGGCTGGCGAGCCGGCTGCGCAGCCGCCCCGAGCTCACCGACATCGTGCCGGGCATGAACAACCTGACCGTGGTGTTCGACCCGCTGGTCAGCGAGGGCGGCGCCGTGCTGGCCGAGCTCGAAGCGCTCTGGGCCGACGCCGCCGAGGCCCGCTTCACCCCGCGCGAGGTGCTCATCCCGGTGCGTTACGGCGGTACGGACGGCCCTGACCTCGACGAGGTCGCGCGCCACGCCGGGCTCAGCCCGGAAGAAGTCGTCGCCCGGCACAGCGGCGCGGACTACACCGTGTTCTTCCTCGGCTTCCAGCCCGGCTTCGCCTATCTGGGCGGCCTGCCCGAGGCGCTTGCCACCCCGCGTCGCGCCGAGCCGCGGCTGGCGGTGCCGGCGGGCTCGGTCGCCATCGGCGGCAGCCAAACCGGCGTCTACCCAGCCGCCTCCCCCGGCGGCTGGCAGCTGATCGGCCGCACCGAGCGAACCCTGTTCGACCCGCTGCGCGATCCGCCCACGTTGCTGCTGCCGGGCGACCTTGTGCGCTTCGTTCCCGTGGAGGCCGGCCATGCTTGAGATTCTGCGTCCCGGCGTACAGACCACCGTGCAGGACCTGGGCCGCCACGGCTTCCGCCACCTGGGCATCGGCCAGAGCGGCGCGCTCGACGCGCCGGCGCTGATGATGGCCAACCGCCTGGTGGGCAATCCGGAAGGCGCCGCCGGGCTGGAGATCGTGCTCGGGCCGGTCAGCCTGCGCTTTTCCCGCGCCGGCTGGTTCGCCCTGACCGGCGCCGACTTCGACGCCACCCTGGACGGCCTGCCGGTGTGGTGCGGCTGGCGCCAGCCGGTGCGTGCCGGCCAGGTGCTGCAGCTGCGCGGCAGCCGCCACGGCATGCGCGCCTACCTGGCGGTGGACGGCGGCATCGCCGTAGCGGAAGTGCTGGGGGCGCGCGCCACCGACCTCGGCGCCGGTTTCGGCGGTTTCGCAGGCCGCGCGCTGCAGGCCGGCGACCATCTGCCGCAGGGCGAGCCGGTGGCACTCGAAGGCAAGGCCGGCAGCCGTCCTCCGCAATGGACGCCGGAGCTCCGCGCCCTGCCCGGCCCGGAATACGACGAGTTCGCCGCTGCCGCACAGGACGCCTTCTGGACCCGGCCCTGGGCCATCACGCCGCAGAGCAACCGCATGGGCTACCGCCTGGCCGGCCCGGCGCTGACGCGCGAGGCCAGCCACGAGCTGCTGTCGCACGGCGTGCTGCCCGGCGTGGTGCAGGTGCCGCCCGGCGGCCAGCCCATCGTGCTGCTGGCCGACGCCCAGACCACCGGCGGCTACCCGCGCATCGCCACGGTGATCGAGGCCGACCTGTGGAAGCTGGCCCAGGCGCGGCCGGGCGCCGAGCTGCATTTCATCCCGACGACACCGGCCGAGGCGCGCCGCGCCCTGCAGCAGCACCGCTATCAACTGAACCGCTTCAACTGGAGTGCCTATGGACATTGATCTGAACGCCGATCTGGGCGAGGGCTGCGGCGACGACGAAGCCATCCTGGACTGCGTCAGCTCCGCCAACGTCGCCTGCGGCTGGCATGCCGGCGACGCCGACACCATGCGCGCCGCAGTGCGCGCGGCCCAGGCACGCGGCGTAGCGGTAGGCGCCCACCCGAGCTTTCCCGACCGCGAGCACTTCGGCCGCCGCGCGATGCAGCTGCCCGCCGACACCGTCTACAGCGGCGTGCTGTACCAGATCGGCGCGCTGCAGGCCATCGCCCGCGGCGAAGGAGTGCGCCTCACCCACGTCAAGCCGCACGGCGCGCTCTACAACCAGGCTGCGCGCGATCCGCAGCTGGCCGCCGCCATCGTGGCGGCGGTGCGCGCCGCCGATCCCGGCCTCGCCGTGGTGGGGCTCTCCGGCGGCGAGCTGGTGCGCCAGGCGCGCGCCGCCGGCCTGCGCGCGCTGAACGAGGTGTTCGCCGACCGCGCCTACCTGGCGGACGGCAGCCTGGCGCCGCGCGGCACGCCCGGCGCGCTGATCGAGGACGAAGCCCAGGCGCTGGCGCAGACGCTGCAAATGATCACGCAAGGCTGCGTCACCGCGCTCGACGGCAGCACCGTCGCGCTCGCCGCCGACACCGTCTGCCTGCACGGCGACGGTCCCCACGCGGTGGCCTTCGCCCGCCGGCTGCGCCACGAGCTGCTGGCGCGGGGCCTGAGCTTGCGCGCGCCGGGATAGAACCTCGCGCCATGGGCGAGGTAGGCCCAAGCCCCCCGCCCCTCGACGGATAACAAAAAAAGACAGGGCAAAAAGCCCGCTATCTACAAACGGAGAAACCTGATGAGCATTGCGCTTCAAACGCTGCCCAGCGTGGCGGCACGTCTCGCCATCCGGCGCGGCGACCACACCGGGCCGACCGCCGGCCTGGCGGCAGGCTACGTCCAAGGCAACCTGGCGATCCTACCGGCCAGCCACGCCGACGACTTCCTGAAATTCTGCGTACGCAATCCGCAGTCCTGCCCCGTGCTGGCGGTGTCGGAGCCGGGCGAAACCGCCCTGCCCGCACTGGGACGGGATCTCGACATCCGCTGCGACGTTCCCGGCTACCGGGTGTTCCGCGACGGCGAGCTGATCGCCGAGCCCGAGCGCATCGACCCGTTCTGGCGCGACGACCTGGTCACCTTCGTCATCGGCTGCTCGTTCTCCTTCGAAGAGGCGCTGCTCGCCGACGGCGTGCCGGTACGCCACATCGAGCAGGGCTGCAACGTGCCGATGTACCGCACCAACGTCCCCACCCAGCCCGCCGGCCCGTTTCACGGCCCGCTGGTGGTGTCGATGCGGCCGATGCTGCCGGCCCAGGCCATCCGCGCTATCCAGATCACCTCGCGCTTTCCCTCCGTGCACGGCGCGCCGGTGCACCTGGGCGATCCGGCACTGATCGGCATCGCCGATCTGGCCCGTCCCGATTACGGCGACGCGGTGGAAATCCGGGACAACGAAATCCCGGTGTTCTGGGCTTGCGGTGTCACCCCGCAGTCGGTCATCGCCGCCACCAAGCCCCCGTTCTGCATCACCCACGCGCCCGGCAAGATGCTGATCACCGATCTGCTCAATGCCCGTCTGGCGGCACTGTAACCGCCGGTTCTCGACTATTCAGGAGTTGCAACGATGTGGCTGAAACATACCAACCCCACTGAGCGGATCACCCTGACCGCCTCCTTCGGCGGCTATGCCGTCGATGCCTTCGACTACATGATCTACACCATGCTGATCCCCACCCTGATGACGGTGTGGAGCATGAGCAAGGCCGAAGCCGGCCTGATCGCCACCGTCACGCTGTGGGCCTCGGCGCTGGGCGGCTGGGCCGCCGGCGTGCTGGCCGACCGCTACGGCCGGGTACGGGTGCTGCAATGGACCGTGCTATGGTTCTCGTTCTTCACCTTCCTGTGCGGCTTCACCCGCACGCCGGAACAGCTGATGCTGGCGCGTGCGTTGCAGGGCTTCGGCTTCGGCGGCGAATGGTCGGTGGGCTCGGTGCTGATCGCCGAAACCATCCGCTCGCACTATCGCGGCCGCGCCGTCGGGCTGGTGCAAAGCAGTTGGGCGATCGGCTGGGGCGCCGCCGCGCTGGCCTTCGCCTGGATCTACAGCACGGTGTCGCCGGAACTGGCCTGGCGCGTACTGTTCTGGATGGGCATCCTGCCGGCGCTGCTGATCCTCTACATCCGCCGCAACCTGACCGAGCCGGAAGTGTACGTGCACGCCAAACGGCGCGAGCAGGAAAGCAGCGAGAAAACCTCGTTCCTGGCGATTTTCTCGCCGGCCATCCTCAAGACCACGATACTGGCGAGCATCTTGATCATGGGCATGCAGGGCGGCTACTACACCATCACCACCTGGCTGCCGACCTTCCTCAAGACCGAGCGCCATCTGTCGGTGCTGGGCACCGGCGGCTACCTGTTGGTGATCATCACCGGCTCGTTCGCCGGCTACCTGACCAGCGCCTGGCTGTCCGACCACCTCGGCCGCAAGAAGTGCTTCATGCTGTTCGCGTTGATGTCGCTGCTGATCGTCACCACCTACATGCAGATTCCCATCACCGACGCGCAGATGATGCTGCTCGGGTTCCCGCTGGGCTTCTTCGTGTCGGGTATCTTCAGCGGCGCCGGGGCCTTCCTGAGCGAACTGTTCCCGCACGCGCTGCGCGGCTCCGGGCAAGGCTTCTGCTACAACTTCGGGCGC
Organism: Pseudogulbenkiania sp. MAI-1; assembly: GCF_000527175.1. NCBI lineage: Bacteria > Pseudomonadati > Pseudomonadota > Betaproteobacteria > Neisseriales > Chromobacteriaceae > Pseudogulbenkiania > Pseudogulbenkiania sp. MAI-1. Next base: position 4,084,112 of record NZ_AZUR01000001.1, read on the forward strand.
GGCACCGGTTCGTTCTTCCCGGCCCTGGTCGGCATCCTCAGCGCCACCATGCCGCTCAGCAAGACCATCGGCATGCTCGCTGCCGCGGCCTACGGCCTGGTGATCGTCACGCTGTTCTTCCTGCCGGAAACCCGCGGCAAGGCGCTGCACTAGCCCCGTCACCTTTTCGCTTCCCGGACCGGGCGCCCGCCCGGTCATGGCCCACCTCTTCCGCTCAGGACCCCATCGATGGAATTACGCAAGTTGAAACAGCTGATCCAGCTGGTGCAGGACTCCGGCATCGCCGAACTGGAAATCAGCGAAGGCGGCGAACAGATCCGCATCACCCGTGCCATGGCCGGCACACTCACCGTCCCCGTCCAGCCGCTGCCGGCGCCGGTAACGGTTGACGCCACGGCGAGTGCCACCGCCGCGCCAGCCGCCCCCACTAGCCCGGCGACCAACCCCAACACGGTCAAATCGCCGATGGTCGGCAGCTTCTACCGCCGCCCCAGCCCGCAGGCCAATACCTTCGTCGAGGTCGGCCAGCAGATCAAGGTCGGCGACACGCTGTGCATCATCGAGGCGATGAAGCTGATGAACGAGATCGAAGCCGACCGCGCCGGCGTGCTCAAGGCCATCCTGGTCGAGGAAGGCCAGCCGGTGGAATTCGGCGAACCGCTATTCGTCATCGAGTGAGCCGGAGCCACCACATGTTCGATAAAATCCTCATCGCCAACCGCGGCGACCAGCTGCCGCCAGGCAGCGCAGCGACGCAGTCACATCGCACCGTCGCGGCACGCGGCGCGGGCGATCTCGCCGCGGAGACCTGCCATGTTCGATAAAATCCTCATCGCCAACCGCGGCGAGATCGCCCTGCGCATCCAGCGCGCCTGCCGCGAGCTGGGCATCAAGACCGTCGTGGTGCACTCCGAGGCCGACCGCGACGCCAAGTACGTCAAGCTCGCCGACGAATCGGTCTGCATCGGCCCGGCACCCTCGGCCAAGAGCTACCTCAACGTGCCGGCACTGATCGCCGCCGCCGAAGTCACCGACGCCCAGGCCATCCACCCCGGCTACGGCTTCCTGTCGGAAAACGCCGACTTCGCCGAGCGCGTCGAGCAATCCGGCTTCGTCTTCATCGGCCCGCGCCCGGACACCATCCGCCTGATGGGCGACAAGGTCTCGGCCAAGGAAGCCATGCTCGCCTCCGGCGTGCCCTGCGTGCCCGGTTCCGACGGCGCCCTACCGGACGACCCCGCCGCGATCGCCGCCGCGGCGCGCCGCATCGGCTTTCCCGTCATCATCAAGGCCGCCGGCGGCGGCGGCGGGCGCGGCATGCGCGTGGTGCACCAGGAAGAAGAGCTGCTGACCTCGGTGGAAATGACGCGCAGCGAAGCCGGCGCCGCTTTCGGCAACCCGACGGTGTACATGGAGAAATTCCTGCAGCAGCCGCGCCACATCGAAATCCAGGTGCTGGCCGACCAGCACGGCAACGCCATCCATCTCGGCGAGCGCGACTGCTCGATGCAGCGCCGCCACCAGAAGGTCATCGAGGAAGCCCCGGCCCCCGGCATCAGCGCCGCCCAGCGCCGACGGATCGGCGAAGCCTGCACCGACGCCTGCCGCCGCATCGGCTACCGTGGCGCCGGCACCTTCGAATTCCTCTACGAAAACGGCGAGTTCTACTTCATCGAAATGAACACGCGGGTGCAGGTCGAACACCCGGTGACCGAACTGATCACCGGTATCGACATCGTGCAGGAACAGATCCGCGTCGCCGCCGGCCACCCCCTGCGCTACACCCAGCAGCAAGTGACGCTGCGCGGCCACGCCATGGAATGCCGCCTCAACGCCGAAGACCCGTTCAGCTTCGTGCCGAGCCCGGGCAAGATCGACAGCTACCACCCGGCGGGCGGCCCCGGCATCCGCCTCGACTCGCACATCTACCAGGGCTACACCGTGCCGCCGCACTACGACTCGATGATCGGCAAGCTGATCGCCTACGGCGACACCCGGGAACAAGCCATGGCGCGCATGCGCGTGGCGCTGTCGGAAGTAGCGATCACCGGCATCAAGACCAACATCCCGCTGCACCAGGAGCTGTTCCGGGACGGCGCCTTCCAGCAGGGCGGCACCAGCATCCACTACCTGGAACACTGGCTGACCGCCCGGCGCCAAGCGTCGTAAACCGCCAAGGCCGGGCCATGCTGCGACCATCCGGCCCGCGCCACCGCCTCCCTCGCCGCGCGCTCCGGCCGACCGCGCGGCCAAGCGAACCGGGGCAGCTCGCCACACCGGAACAGCACTTCGTCCAGATGGTCGAAGTGAATGGCACGGTGTTCGGCTGGATGCACGGCCACGCCAAAAACCAGCCGGCACCGGGTAAAACCCTATAAATCACCAGGTTGGCATCGGCCCCAACCGTGGTAGCATTGCTGCCGACCAAAATAGAGCAAACACCCGAGATCCCGTGCAGCCACCCGCTGCCCGCGGGCAAGCATCGAAACAGGAGAACACCATGGGCCTGCTTAACAGCTTGCTGGAACACAACCGCAGCTTCGTCGACAACCGCGAATACGAGCAATTCCAGACCGACAAGTTTCCCGACAAGAACCTCGCCGTGCTGGCCTGTATGGACGCGCGGCTGGTGGAACTGCTGCCCAAGGCGATGGGCCTGAAGAACGGCGACGCCAAACTGATCAAGAACGCCGGCGCGCTGGTCACCCACCCCTGGGGCTCGGTGATGCGCAGCCTCTTGGTCGCCATCTACGAATTGCGCGCCGAAGAAGTGTGCGTGGTGGCGCACCGCGACTGCGGCATGAACTCCATCGACCCGGCGCGCATCCTGAACGCCGCCTGCCAGCGCGGCGTCAGCGCCGAGACCCTGGCCACGTTGCGCAACGCCGGCATCAACCTGGAAGGCTGGCTCAAGGGCTTCGACAACGTCGAGGACAGCGTGCGCCACACCGTCGACGTGATCCGCACCCATCCGCTGATGCCGCGCGACGTGCCGGTGCACGGCCTGGTGATCCACCCGGTGACCGGCAAGCTCGACCTGATCGTCGACGGCTACGCCACCCTGACCCAGGCGGCATGACCCGCGCCATCGGGCTGTTCGGCGGCACCTTCGACCCGATCCACAACGCCCACCTGCGCATGGCCGAGGCGTTCCGCGACGAATGCGGGCTGGCCGAGGTGCGGCTGATCCCGGCCGGCCAGCCCTACCACCGCGCCCAGCAGCCGCATGCCACGCCGGCCCAGCGGCTGGCCATGGTCGAACTGGCCATCGCCGGCCGCCCCGGCCTCGTCGCCGACGACCGCGAAGTGCGCCGGCCGCGCCCCGCCTACACCGTCGAGACGCTGGAAGAGGTGCGCGCCGAGCTCGGCCCCGAGGCGCCGCTGTGGCTGTTGATCGGCGGCGATTCGCTCGCCACGCTCGACAGCTGGCGGCGCTGGCGCGAACTGTTCGAACTCGCACACGTGGCGGTGGCGCTGCGCCCCGGCTTCGATCCGGCCGCCCTCCCCGCCGCCGTGCGCCACGAGTGGCAGACGCGCCAAGTCCCTGATTTTCCAAATCGAACGCCTTCCGGTACAATCCGCCCCTTGGCTTTGCCGCCGGTAGCGCTCTCCGCCACCGACATCCGCGCCAGACTGGCCCGCGGGGACGACGTCAGTGAGCTGATCCCCCCGCCGGTCTTAGGCTACCTGCGCGCGCACCGGCTCTACCAGACGAGCCCGGAGCGGCTCTAGACGGCCGCCCGGCGGCCAAAGCCCCTGAATACCGGACGTTGCCTCGATCCCGAGGCAGCGCCCCATCCAAACATTGTGGAAGGAAACATGGACATCGACGCTATCGCCAAACTGGCCGTGGAAGCCCTGGAAGACATCAAGGGCAAGGACATCATCGAACTCGACACCAGCGAGCTGACCTCGCTGTTCCAGCGCATGATCGTCTGCACCGGCGACTCCAACCGCCAGGTCAAGGCACTGGCCAACAACGTGCAGGTCACGCTGAAGGAAGCCGGCGTCGACATCGTCGGCAGCGAAGGCCAGGAGTCGGGCGAATGGGTGCTGGTCGACGCCGGCGACGTGGTGATCCACGTCATGCTGCCGGCGGTACGCGACTACTACGACCTCGAGGCGCTGTGGGGCGGCCAGAAGCCGTCGTTCCTGCCCAGCGGCGGCAAGCCGTGGTCGGTGGTCTGAGCACCGCGACTAGCGCACCGACAAGATTGGCCGAAGCCCCCGCGCCACGGCGCGACACCGCCTTCGGCCAAGCCTTTCCCCTGCTGACACCATGAAAATCACCATCCTCGCCGTCGGCACCAAGATGCCGCGCTGGGTCGACGAGGCCTACCAGGACTACGCCAAGCGCTTCGGCCGCGACGTCACGCTGGAACTGAAGGAAATCAAGCCGGAGAAACGCGGCGGCGGCGTCACGGCGGAAAAAGGCATCGCCGCCGAGCACGCCCGGCTCATCGCGGCCATCCCGCCGCGCAGCAAGCTGGTGGTGCTGGACGAGCGCGGCCGCAACTGGACCACGATGAAGCTGGCCGAGGCGATGAAGGACTGGCTCGCTGGTGGCGACGACCTGTGCTTCGTCATCGGCGGCGCCGACGGCCTGTCGGACGAACTCAAGGCGCGCGCCGACACCCTGCTGCAGCTCTCCGCGCTGACCATGCCGCACGGCATGGTGCGCGTGCTCTTGGCCGAACAGCTCTACCGCGCGCTCTCCATCCTCAACAACCATCCCTACCACCGCGAGTGACACCGACGGCGGCTCCCGGGCACCGATGACTTGAGCCGGGCCCGCGCCGGATCACCGACGTGCCTGGCCGAAACGCCTCCTTCCCGCCGCTTCCGCTCCACCGTCGAGCGCCCCGCCTCAGAGGAAGCCCGCCCGGACTGCGACAGTTTGTCGCATTCCAGCCGCCAGGCGGCACGGCTACACTGCCGCATCAAGAACCATTCTCAACAAGGATCTTTCCCGATGCGCCATCCCCTCGCCCTGCTGCCGCTGCTGTTCGCGGCGGCTACCGCCTCCGCCCACGTCACGCTGGAAACCCCGCAAGCCGAAGCCGGCAGCACCTACAAGGGCGTGCTGCGCGTCGGCCACGGCTGCGCCGGCTCGCCGACCACCGCCCTCAAACTGATCGTGCCGGCCGGCGTGCAGAAGCTCAAGCCGATGCCGAAAGCCGGCTGGCAGCTGGCGGTGCAGAAGCAGAAACTGGCCCAGCCGTACGACTACTACGGCGAACAGGTGACCGAGGACGTCAGCGAAGTGAGCTGGAGCGGCGGCGATCTGCCGGACGCCTTCTACGACGAATTCGTGTTCCGCGCGCGCCTGCCCAAGACGCCGGGCGAGACCCTATACTTCAAGGTCGAGCAGCGCTGCGCCAAGGGCGAGACGCGCTGGGTCGACATTCCGGCCGCCGGCCAGGACGCCCACGACCTACCGACCCCGGCCGCCACGCTCAAGCTCGTCGCCCCGGGCGACGCGCACCGCCACTAAGCACGGCACCGCCCTACTGGCGTTGCCGACCCGGCCGAGAACAGGGCCAAGGTGCCTCGGCCTGACGCCTGCCCCCTCCAAACGATCGGGGCTCCCGCGGGAGCCCCGATCCGTCCTACGCTATTCCAGCGCGACTCAACCACGGCCGAACCAGCCCGGCCACAGCTTGACGCCCTGCCCGGCCAGGTCGCCGCCCGGCATGAGCTTGTCCACCAGGGTCCTGGGGTAGCGCTCAGTTGATCGAACAGGCTGATGTTTTCGCCTCTCTCACTTGGAAAGTCACTTCAATCAGGCTAGCATAAAGACATATAAATCAATACGTTATATTAAACAACCCGTTTCTGACAGGGACTTTATTATGAAGTTGCCATTGATGCTGCTGTCTGCCCTGCTGCTGTCCGGCTACGCCCGAGCCGATCTGTACGGCTATGTCGACGAGCAGGGTCAGGCCCATCTGGCCAATCACCCGGTGGACGAACGCTACCAGCTGTTCCAGCGCGGCACGCTGCCCGGACCCGACGCCGCCGACCGCTCCGCCGTGCTGTCCGACGCCACCACGCCGGGGCTGGGCGCCACGCTCAGCCGCGACAGCCTCCCGCCACCGCCAGCCGCGGCCAATGTCGGCACCGCCACGCCCCCGGCGGTCGACCCGCAGGCGGCCGCCCGCTTCAGCCGGCTGATCAGCCGCACCGCCCGCGAGTTCGGGCTGGACGTCCAGTTGCTGCACTCCATCGTCACCGTGGAATCCGCCTACAACCCGCAGGCCGTCTCGCCCAAGGGCGCGGTCGGGCTGATGCAGGTGATGCCGGACACCGGCCGGCGCTTCGGCGTCACCCTGCTCACCGACCCGCGCCAGAACCTCCAGGCCGGCGCGCGCTACCTGCGTTTCCTGCTGGAACGCTTCAACCACGACCTGCCGCTGGTGATCGCCGCCTACAATGCCGGCGAGGGCGCGGTGCAGAAATATCGCAACACCATCCCGCCGTTCCGTGAAACGCGGGACTACGTCGCCAAGGTGCTGGCGTCCTACCAGCAGCGCAAGGGGGGAGGGAACGGGCCGCGCGCACGCGCCGTCTTCGCGCCGGGCGCCGGGTTGTAACAGGCTCGCGGACTGAAAAACAAGGTCGCTCGACGACAGCCCGCCGGACGGTTACAGGCGGATGCCGAGAATATCGCCCAGCGCGTCGGCCAGGTCGCGGTAAGTGGCACGGTGGTCGAACACCCCGAGCAGGCCGGGGAAAGAATCCGGGCTCTGCAGGATTTGCGTCGCCTTGCGCGAACTGAGTTTGTGCACGCGCAAGATGCGCCCATCCCAGTTGACCACGCGGCTGTCGTCCGCGGTCAGCAGGGTGTCCAGCGTCTGGTAGATGTTCTCGACCACCATCATCTTGCTGCGCGTGCGGCCTTCTTCCTGCCAATTGTGTACTGTCGCAGTCACACCATGACTCCAATGTCATTCAAGATACGGGATCTTGCCCATTCTGGATGACAATGGTAAACGCCATAGGTTTCAATGACAATAGTATAATTTCGAAGCTAGTAGCTGCAAATCGGCCTAAAAGACAGAAAAATGGCACGGACGCACCGTGCCAGGGAGGGGATTCAGGCCGCCAGCCGCGCGCCCAGCGCCTTCAGCGCCGGCCATGGATCGCCGGGTTCCACACCCTTGATCTGGCGGTCGATGCGTGCGCATTCGGCCAGCGCCGCCATCAGCGTGCGCGGCCCGATGCGCTTGAGCGCCGGTTCGGCGAGGCGCTGCTTGTCGCCCCACAGCTTGAGCTCGCGCACGAGGTCGCGCACCTGGCGGCCGTCCTTCAGCCCCTGGCGCAGCTTGAGCAGCATGCGCACGTCCTCGCTGAACGACCACAGCACCAGCACCGGCGCCTCGCCTTCGGCCTCCAGGCCGTCGAGCATGCGCATCACCCGCACCGTGTCGCCGGCGAGCCAGGCCGCCGAGAGCTGGAACACGTCGAAGCGCGCCACGTTGGCTACCGCCTGGCGGATGGCGTCGAGATCGAGGGTGGCGCGGGGGTGGAGGATGGCCAGCTTGTCGATTTCCTGCCGTGCCGCCAGCAGGTTGCCTTCGACCCGATCGGCGAAGAAGCTCAGCGCCTCTTCGCTCAACGTCAATCCCTGCGCCTTGAGCCGCCGGCCGATCCAGCCCGGCAGCTGCTGCCGAGTCACCGCCGCGGCATGGATCACCACCGCGGCCTTCTCCAGCGCGACGAACCACTTGCTGGAGAGCTGCATGCGCTCGAGCTTGGGCAGGATCACCAGCGTCACGGTGTCGTCGGGCGGGGCCTCGGCCAGACGCTGCAGCGCCTCGCCGCCCTCGCTGCCCGGCTTGCCGCCGGGGATGCGCAGCTCCAGCAGCTTGAGCGAGGCGAACAGCGACACACTGCCCATCGCCTCGGTCAGCCGCGACCAGTCGAAGCCGGCCTCCACCGTCAGCACCTCGCGCTCCAGGTAGCCGCGCGCCTTGGCCGCCTGGCGCAGCGCGTCGGCGGCCTCCAGCGCCAGGAGCGCCTCTTCGCCGTGGATCAGGTAGAGCGGCGCCAGGCCGCGCTCCAGCGCGGCCGGCAGGGCGTCAGGGCTGAGTGCCGGCATGCTCGCCCGGGGCCGCCTGCAGATAGCTGAGGCGGGTCACCAGTTGCTCGGCGGCGTCGCGCCGCATATCGTTCCACAGCAGCGTTTCTTCCTGTTCCTTGCCGAGGATCGCGCTGTCCGAATAGCCCAGCGTGCGGCGCACGATCACCGTCATGTCCGGCCCCCATGCCACGCCACGCTGGCTGAGCCGTGCCGTGACGCGGTAGATCAGCTGGTATTCGTTGACCTTGCCGACGCTGTTGATGGTGAGGATGTCCTTCGACACCTTCTCCTCGGCGATGGTCAGCATCGCCTCGGCGTCCCTGGCCGATACCGTCACGGAGACCTGCGGCTGGCGCTTGAGCGCGGTACGCAGGTAGGGCTTGATGCTGCCGTCGCCACCGGACAGGTAGACGCTGTGGAACGGCAGCTGGTGCACGGTCGAACCCGCCGTGCCGCGCAGCTGGAAGCCGCAGGCGGCAAGCGTGAGGGCCAGCACGGCGAAGGCCAGCCAGCGGATGAATCGGGTCATGCCATTTCCCCCGGAGCAAAAAGGCCGGGAAACCCGGCCCATCAGGCGCTAACGCCCGCTTAACCTGTTCATGATCCTGCTGCGCGTCCCTGATCGGGGCTCATGGGCACTGCGTGCGAATCTATTGATTCGCTCAGCGATCAGAAATCCTCATGGACTGCATGTCCATTCCGGTTTCTGCGCTGCTCTTCACCCCGCCGAGGGCCGCTCGCGACAGATTCTGAATAGGTTCTTATACCACGATGTTGACGAGACGGCCCGGCACCACGATCACCTTCTTGGCCGGCTTGCCTTCCATGAACTTCTGGACGTTGTCGTTGGCCATGGCGGCGGCCTCGATCGCGTCCTTGGCGGCGTCGGCAGCGACGGTGATGCTGCCGCGCAGCTTGCCGTTGACCTGCACCATCAGCTCGATTTCGCTCTTCACCAGCGCCGCCTCGTCGACCTTCGGCCAGGCCTGCGCCAACAGCTCGCTGCCCGGCTTGAGCACGTTCCACAGCGTATCGGTGATGTGCGGCACGATCGGCGAGAGCAGGATCACCACCGCCTCCAGCACCTCCTGCGCCACGGCGCGGCCGGCATCGCTGCTCCGGTCGGTCCTGTCGTAGGTGTTGAGCAGCTCCATCACCGCGGCGATGGCGGTGTTGAACTGCTGGCGGCGGCCGTAGTCGTCGGCCACCTTCTGGATGGTGCCGTGCAGCTTGAAGCGCAGCTCCTTGAGGCCGGCATCGAGTTCGCCGCCCTGGTAGGCCGCCACCACACCACCCTCGGCGTGATCGCGCACCACCTTCCACAGGCGCTTGAGGAAGCGGAACGCGCCCTCCACGCCGGCGTCGGACCACTCCAGACTCTGCTCCGGCGGCGCGGCGAACATCATGAACAGGCGCGCGGTGTCGGCGCCGTACTTCTCGATGAACTCCTGCGGATCGACGCCGTTGTTCTTGGACTTGGACATCTTCTCGATGCCGCCGATGGCGACCGGCTGGCCGTCGACGCGGTGCGTGGCGGACAGGATCTTGCCCTTGCCGTCACGCTCCAGCACCACGTCCTGCGGCGCGATCCAGTCCTTGGCGCCGTTCGGCAGCTCGCGGTAGAAGGTCTCGCACACCACCATGCCCTGGGTCAGCAGGCTCTTGAACGGCTCGTCCGACGACACCAGCCCCTCGTCGCGCATCAGCTTGTGGAAGAAGCGTGCGTACAAGAGGTGCAGGATGGCGTGCTCGATGCCGCCCACGTACTGGTCGACCTGCAGCCAGTAGTCGGCCGCGTGCTTGTCCACCATCGCGGTGTCGCACTTCGGGCTGGCGTAGCGCGCGTAGTACCAGGAGGACTCGACGAAGGTGTCCATGGTATCGGTTTCGCGCTTGGCCGCGCCGCCGCACTTGGGACACGTGGTTTCGTAGAATTCCGGCATCTTGGCCAGCGGCGAACCGGCGCCGTCCGGCACCACGTTCTCGGGCAGCACCACCGGCAGTTGGTCTTCCGGCACCGGCACGTCGCCGCAGCACGGGCAGTGGATGATCGGGATCGGGCAGCCCCAGTAGCGCTGGCGGCTGATGCCCCAGTCGCGCAGGCGGTACTGGGTTTTCTTGGCGCCGGCGGACTTGGCTTCCAGGTCGGCGACGATGGCGTCGAAGGCGGCGGAGAAGCCCTTGCCGTCGTACTTGCCGCTGTTCACGGTCTTGATGCTGTCGTCCTTGGCGGCGTACCAGTCGCGCCACTGGCTGGCGTCGAAATCGTCGTCGCCGGCAGCCAGGCTGTACACCTGCTTGATGGGCAGGCCGTACTTGTTGGCAAACTCGAAGTCGCGCTCGTCGTGCGCCGGCACCGCCATCACGGCGCCTTCGCCGTAGCCCCACAGCACGTAGTTGGCGACCCACACCGGCAGCTTCTCGCCGGTCAGCGGGTGGATCACGGACAGGCCGGTATCCATGCCGCGCTTTTCCTGGGTGGCGATGTCGGCTTCCGACACCCCGCCCTTCTTGCACTCGGCGATGAAGGCGGCGAGTTCGGCATTGCTGGCGGCGGCCTGAGTGGCCAGCGGGTGCTCGGCGGCCACGGCGACGTAGGTGGCGCCCATCAACGTGTCCGGGCGGGTGGTGTAGACCTTGAGCTCACCGCCGTGACCGACGCTGGCCTCGTCGTAGGCGAACACCACGTCGGCGCCGAAGCTCTTGCCGATCCAGTTGCGCTGCATGGTCTTGACCTGCTCCGGCCAGCCGTCCAGCGTGTCGAGGCTCTCCAGCAGCTCGTCGGCGTACTGGGTGATCGCGAAGTAGTACATCGGGATTTCGCGCTTCTCCACCAGCGCGCCGGAGCGCCAACCGCGGCCGTCGATCACCTGCTCGTTGGCGAGCACGGTGTGGTCGACCGGGTCCCAGTTCACCACGCCGTTCTTCTTGTAGATCACGCCCTTCTCGAACAGCTTGGTGAACAGCCACTGTTCCCAGCGGTAGTAGTCCGGCTTGCAGGTGGCGAGCTCGCGCTCCCAGTCCAGCGCGAAGCCCAGGCTGTCGAGCTGCTTCTTCATGTAGTCGATGTTGGCGTAGGTCCACGCCGCCGGCGCCCCGCCGCTCTTCATCGCGGCGTTCTCGGCCGGCAGGCCGAAGGCGTCCCAGCCCATCGGCTGCAGCACGTTATAGCCCTGGAAGCGCTTGAAGCGCGCCAGCACGTCGGTGATGGTGTAGTTGCGCACGTGGCCCATGTGCAGCTTGCCGGACGGATAGGGGAACATCGACAGCGCGTAGTACTTGGGACGCGAGGTGTCTTCGACGGCCTTGAAGGCGGCGGTCCGTTGCCATTTCTGTTGCGCGGCGGCTTCGATCTCGCGCGGGCTGTAATGTTCTTGCATGGTGATCTTGTCGGAATCCGGAAAAAGGCTGAGAAATCAATCGGCCAATTATAGCCGCGCCAGGGGCCGGCACAGAAGGGCCACGCGGGAAAAGCTGCCGACAGGCAGCCGACGCCGGCCGAAACACGCCCCGGCCGACCCCCGCGCCTCGGTTCTCACGCCAGCCGCGCCTTGAAACGGACCAGCGCGCTGAGCACCGCCTGCAGGATACCCGGCTCCCACAGCGAATGCCCGGCGCCCTCCACCAGCGTGAGTTCGCCATTCGGCCAAGCCTGGGCCAAATCGTAAGCCGACTTGGGCGGGCAGATCACGTCATAGCGGCCCTGCACGATGATGCCGGGGATGTGGCGGATACGCTCGACGTTCTTCAGCAACTGGTTGTGCGGCAGGAACAGGCGATGGATGAAGTAATGCGCCTCGAGCCGCGCCAGCGGCAAGGCGGCGAACTCGGCCGACGCGTGCGCCACCGCCTCGCGGTTGGGCAAAAGCGTGGCGCAGCTGCTCTCGTATTGCGCCCACTGCCGCGCCGCCGCCAGATGCACTTCCGGATCGTGGTCGGTCAGGTTCTGGTAATAAGCCTGCAGGAAGTCGCCACGTACCGCTTCGGGAATGGGCGCGACGAAGCGCTGTGCCGCTTCGGGAAAGAAACGCCCCATGCCGGACAGGAACCAGTCGATCTCCTCGTCGCGGCCGAGAAACACGCCGCGCAGCACCAGCCCGCTGACACGCTGCGGATGCGCCTCGGCATAGGCCAGCGCCAGCGTGCTGCCCCAGGAGCCGCCGTACACCAGCCAGCGCTCGATGCCCAGATGCTCGCGTAGCTGTTCGATGTCGTCGAGCAGGTGCGCGGTGGTGTTGTTGCGGATCTCGCCGCGCGGAATCGAACGCCCGCAACCGCGCTGGTCGAACAGCACGGCGCGGTAGAACGTCGGGTCGAACAGCTGGCGGCAGGCCGGGGAGCAACCGTCGCCGGGACCACCGTGCAGGTACAGCACCGGCACGCCATCCGGCTTGCCGCATTGCTCCCAGTACATCAGGTGCAGGTCGTCCAGCGGCAGCATGCCGCAGGCGTAGGGCTCCAGCGGGGGGAACAGCATGATGTCTCTCTCATTCTCGAATGGTGATCGTCCGCGCTCTGTCGGCGCGGTACGTAAAACTTGAATCGGACGGCGGGGCTAGTGCTGCAACAGGCCGTACAGCATCTGCGAGGCCATCACCGCCATCAGCACGGCGAAGACCCGCTTCAGGCCGGCCACCGGCAGGGCATGCGCCGCGCGCGCACCGAGCGGGGCGCACAACACGGTCATCAGCATCAGCGCCAGCATGGCCGGCAGATAGACGAAGCCCAGCGCCCCCCACGGCAGACCAGGGGCCTGCCAGCCGCTCATCAGGTAGCCGATGGCGCCCGAGACAGCAATCGGCCAGCCCAGTGCCGCACTGGTGGCGATGGCGGTGTGCACCGGCACGTTGCACCAGCTCATGAACGGCACACTCATCGAGCCGCCGCCGATGCCGACCCAACTGGAAATCACGCCGATCACCCCGCCGGCACTCCACTGCCCGACCAGTCCGGGCATCTCGCGGCTCGCCGCCGGCTTGGCGCCGAAGAACATCTGCAGGCCGATCAGGTAGGCGTACACCACGAAGAACCAGCGCAGCACATGGCCAGGGATGGCGCCGGCCAGCAGGCTGCCGACGAAGGTACCGGCGACGATGGCCGGCGCCATGGCCCGCACGATGCGCCAGTCCACCGCGCCCTTGCGATGGTGCGCCAGCACGCTGGAAAAGCTGGTGAACACCATCACCGCCAGCGAGGTGCCCACCGCCAGATGCTGCACGTGCTCGCCGCCCAGTCGGGCCGACGTCAACACGCCCACCACCACCGGCACGATCACTAGCCCGCCGCCCACCCCGAGCAAACCGGCCAGAAAGCCGGCCAGCGCGCCGCAGGCGAGCAGCACCAGCAACAAGGAAATCGACAGCATCAGATCAGTTGCTCCGTGATGTAGGCCCACTCGTCGGGCGTGACCGGGGTGATGGACAGCCGGTTGCCGCGCTTGAGCACGGTCATTTCGGCGAGCGGCGGATGAGCACGCAGCTCCGCCGGCGCCAGCAGCCGGGTCTTGGCCAGGAAGCGCACGTCGACGCACAGCCAGCGTGGCGCGTCCGGCGTGGACTTGGGGTCGAAATAGGGGCTATCGGGGTCGAACTGCGAGGAATCGGCGTGCGCGGCCGTCACCACCTCGGCGAGCCCGGCGATGCCGGGCTCGGGACAGCTGGAGTGCCAGAACAGCACGCGGTCGCCCGGCCGCATGTCGTCGCGCATGAAATTGCGCGCCTGATAGTTGCGCACCCCGGTCCATTCGAACGCCTGGTCGGGGTGGGTTGCCAGATGGTCGATGGAGACCTCGTCCGGCTCCGATTTCATCAGCCAGTAGCGCATGATTAATAATTGTTAGCAATTTTCGGGTATCCGGCAGCCTCATGCTTCGATTATGCTCGAATTGCATCTGCTGCCGGCGCTTATTGTGCTCAGCGCGCGGCCATTGCGCAACGTTCGCCCGTCGGCAGCTCTCCTCAAGGAGAAGACGTCATGAAAACGCTGATCCTCGTTCTTGTGGCAAGCACCCTGGCGGGCTGTGTGATTCGCCCGGTACGCCCGTATGACTACTACGACGGCTACTACTATTATTACCCCGCGCCTCACTACCATTACTATCCGTATGGTTATGACGGCAGGGGCGGCAGGCGCCGCTGAGGAATCCCGCGGCACCGCCACCGTGAAGTCAGGCCCAGCCGGCCGCGCCTGACGACGCAACAGACGATCCACCAATCCGCCTAGCATCAACAATCCCTGGGCAGTGTCGGCCAAGGCGGCCACGACGACACCGCCGGAGAACATGATATGAAGAACCTGCTTCTTGCTCTTATTGCCGCCGGCGCCTTGTCGGCCTGTGTCGTCCAGCCCGCCCACGTCCGGGTGCGCGCGCCGATTGTCCTGGAGCCCGCCGTGGTGGTGGACGACGGCGGCGGCAGCTTCTGCCCGCCGGGCCAGGCCAAGAAAGGCCGCTGCTGAGCGGCGGCTGCCGCCATGACCAAGGCCGCTCACGCGGCCTTTTTTTTCATTCTTCCTTGATCGGCTGGCGGTGGAAGCGGTGCAGGCCCGACTCCGTCACGAGGTAATCGAGCTGCACGTCCCACGGCTCGCGCGGCACCCTCGGCACGCGCTGACAGTCGTAGGCCACCCCCACCAGCAGCGGCCGGCGCCGGTGCTGCTGGCGATGCCGGAACGCCAGCGTGGCATCGTAGAAGCCCCCGCCCTGCCCCAGGCGATACCCTTCCTCGTCCACCCCCAACAGCGGCACGAACAGCACGTCCAGCTTGTGCGCACGCAGCACCGGACCGTGGTACTCGGCGATGCCGTAACGCGGGTGATGGCTCCAGCGGTCGGCCGCTCCCAGCTTGGAGAACCACAGCCGGCGCCCGCGCTCCGGAATCTTCGGCAGGAACAGCGCGGCACCGCGGAACAACGCGGCGCTCATCAGCGGTTCCAGATCCAGCTCGGAACCGGCCGCCAGATAGCCGCCGATGCGCCGCCCGCGCGCCAGAAAACGCCGGGCATGGCGCGCCACCGCCTGCGCGGCGGCCTGCCGATAGGCCGGCGGTAGGCTCATGCGGGCGCGACGGATGGCACGACGCAAGGCGTGCTTGTCATCGGGACTCAATGTCGATAGGGAAATCATGATGGAGATTGACGAGGGCGCTTGTGACAGATCGGGGCAGGGGCCAGGAAGGGAGCCCCCCGCGAGTGCCGTTCGGGCAAAATTCGCTTGAACCCTGTTTCCAGGGGGTCGCCTGCCTCGTGCTTCGGGCACATCCGTCTAAGGGACGCGCGCACCTGCACGTCAGATGCTGGCAACCAAAGCGAACGCATTGGTTCAAAGGAATTTTTGAGCCGTCACGAACACCGCAGGGGATGAACTGATCTGTGGCGCGCCAGCCCCTTCGCTCAACTCAGGGACTGCTGGCTATGCTGAAGCGCTGCGTCAGCGGCTTCACTCATGGAACGTATTTTACGCTGAAACTCCGCCATCTCCAAGCCGCCCCCCACTTTTGTTTTCAGCAGGTCGTGGGCGATGTTGAGCGCGGCCATGATGGCGATCTTGTCGGCATCGACGATGCGCCCCTGCCCCTTGATGATGTCGATCTTGTCGGAGATCAGCTGCACCGCCTGCAGCAGGGTGTCGCGCTCGGCGAGCGGCGTCCCCACGGTGAACTGCCGTCCCAGCAGTTCGATATCGACCTGAACCACGTCGCTCATGCCTCATTTTCCTCGGCTTTGGGCAGCCGCTCGATCAGCGCCGCCACCCGGGTCTTGGTTTCCTCGACGCGGAAGTGCAGCTCGGCGTTTTCCTTCAGCGTCTGCGCCAGCGCCTCGGCAAAGCGTCCGTTCTGCGCTTCCAGCTCGCGGATGCGGGAGATCAGCGCCGCCACCCGGGATTCCAGATGTTCAAGTTCTTTGTCCATGGCGGCGAGGATAGCCAAGCCTCGGCGGGGCGTCAAACCGTGTCGGGGAGGCTGTATCGGGGGTGGTACAGGCCGCGGCAGCCACCTCCCGCCAATGCTGCCGGCTTGGCCGCGAATCGTTCTGCGCCACCCCGTTCAGGCCGCCGTAGCGGGAGCCTTCAACACCAGCGGCAGGCCGCAGGCGACCAGCGTGACGCGCTCGCAACCCACCGCGACGTCCTGGTTGAGCCGCCCCAGTTCGTCGACGAAACGGCGCGACAGCCTGCCCAGCGGTACCACCCCCCAGCCGATCTCGTTGCTGACCAGCACGATCTCGCCGGGCAGCGTCGAGAGCGCGTGCAGCAGCGCGGCTCTTTCCCGGGCGAAAGCCGCCTCGTCGAAGCCGTCGCCGTCGTCGCGGCAGAAACGCATCAGCCACATGCCGAGGCAATCGACCAGCAGCAGGGTGTCGGCGGCAGCGGCACGGGACAGGGCTACCGCCAGTTGGCGGTCGGCCTCGAACAGCGCCCAGTGCGCCGGACGACGCGCCCGATGCAGCGCCACGCGCTCGGCGAATTCGGCGTCCGCCACCGCGGCGGTGGCGACGTAGGCCACCGGGCCGGGATGCGCGAGCGCCAGCTGTTCGGCAAAGCGGCTCTTGCCGGAGCGGGCTGGGCCGCTGATGAGATGAGGCATGGCTCGTGGTCTCCGACAGTCATTGGAGCGTGTCTATTACGGCCGCCACGGGTAAACCTCAATATCCCCGGCGCGAACCAAGCTTTGCAATGCCCCGCCTCTTTATCCATCCCATGACCGGATGCGCCAGCGGCTTCCTGCTTCACCCGTATGGCGTAGATACGGACATCGCCTGGGGCGGTATTATACTGGGCACTTCATGCGTTTTCCCGACAAACCGCCACCCCGGACCGGCCTCCCTCAATGGCCGGCCCATGAGCTTGGCTCTAAGGTTCCGCCAATGACGACATTCCTCTCTATCCCTCGCCCGAGCCAGCCCTTTGCTGACCAGGCACGCGCACGTCAGAACCTGCTGACCAAACCGGCCGGCAGTCTCGGCCAGCTGGAAGACCTGGCCTGCCGCTTCGCCGCCTGGCAGGGCCGGACCCAACCGATGCCGCTCAAGCCGGCGATCACGCTGTTCGCCGCCGACCACGGCGTGACGGCGGAAGGCGTTTCGGCCTTCCCGCAGGCTGTGACCGCCGAGATGGTGAAGAACTTCGCCGCCGGCGGTGCCGCGATCTGCGTGCTGGCACGCCAGCACGGTGCCCGGCTGGAGGTGGTCGACACCGGCGTGGCGGGCGACCTGTCGGGCCTGCCCATCGTGCACGCCAAGGTACGCCCCGCCTCGGCCAACCTGCGCCGCGAGGCCGCGCTGACCCTGGCCGAGGCCGAGGCGGCGCTGGCGGTGGGCCGCGAGGCGGCACGCCGCGCGCTGGAGGCCGGCGCCAACCTGCTCGTCGCCGGCGACATGGGCATCGGCAACACCACGCCGTCGGCGGCGCTGATCTGCCACCTGACCGGCGCCACGCCGGAAACGGTGGTCGGGCGCGGCACCGGGGTCGACGACGCCGGTCTCGCGCTCAAGCGCCGCGTGGTCGAGGACGCGCTGGCGCGGCTGGCCGGGCGTGAGCTGTCGCCGCTCGAAACGCTGGCCGAACTGGGTGGGCTGGAAATCGCCGCCATCGCCGGCTTCTACCTGGAAGGCGCCGCACTCGGCGTGCCGTCCTTGGTGGATGGTTTCATCACCAGCGCCGCCGCGCTGGCGGCCAAGGCCTTGCAGCCGGCGGTGGCCGACTGGCTGATCGCCAGCCACCGCTCGCAGGAAGCCGGCCACGGCATCGCGCTGGCAGCGCTCGGGCTGACGCCGCTGGTCGAACTCGGCCTGCGCCTGGGCGAGGGTTCCGGCGCGGCGCTGTGCCTGCCGCTGCTGCAGTCGGCCATCCTGCTGCACAACGAGATGGCGACCTTCGCCGAAGCCGGCGTGTCGGAAAAGAGCGAGTGAACCCCTACACCCTGACGCTGCTGCGCCACGGCGACATCGATCATGGCGGACGGCTGATCGGCCGTCTCGACCTGCCGCTGAACGAACGCGGCCGGCGCCAGCTCGCCGCCAGCTGGCAGCGCATCAACGCGCTGGCGCCCGTCACCGCCCTGGCCAGCTCGCCGCTCAAGCGTTGCCGCGAGTTCGCCGTGCAGCAGGCGCTGGCCGCCGGCGTGCCGCTCAAGCTGGACGAACGGCTGGCCGAATGCGATTTCGGCTCCTGGGACGGCATGGCGCTCGACGAACTGGCCGCCAGCCATCCGGACTGGAGCGAACGGCTGGCCACCGGCACGCTCGACGCCCCCGGCGGCGAAGGTTTCGACACCTTCCGCACCCGCGTGCTGGCCGGTTTCGCCGGCTGGATGTGCGAGGCGCGCGGCAGCCACCGCGTGCTGGTCAGCCACGGCGGGGTGATCACCGTGCTGCTGGCCGAGCTGCTCGGCACCGGCTTCAACGTGGCGCGGCTGCTGACGGTGCAGCGCGGCGGCTTCGCCCAACTGTCCATCCTCGACGGCCATCCCGCCTACCTGTTGCGCCTGGAGCCGTCATGCGCGGACTGATCCTGGCGCTGCAGTTCCTGACCCGCCTGCCGACCCCGACGCTCAAGGAGTTCCGCGCCGAATGGCTGGCCGACAGCGCGCGCTGGTTCGCCGTGGTCGGCATGCTGATCGGCGCGCTGCTGGCAGCGGCGCTGTGGCTGGGCGCGCGCGTCGATCCGTGGCTGGGGGCACTGGCGGCGCTCGGCGTGTGGGTATGGGTGACCGGCGGCCTGCATCTGGACGGGCTGGCGGATCTGGCCGACGGCCTGGGCGCGGCGCACCGCTCGCGCGAACGGCTGCTGGAAGTGATGAAGGACCCGCACCTGGGCAGCTTCGGCGTCATCGCCCTGGTACTGGCGCTGACCGCCAAGCTGGTGCTGCTGATGCTGCTGGCCAAGGCGGGAGCTGCCCCCTGGGGGCTGCTGCTGATCCCGGCCTGGGCCCGGCTGGGCGCGGTGTGGTGGTCGGCCACCCTGCCGCCGCTGGCCCCCGGCAGTGCCGCCCTGTTCGCCGGCCAGCCGGACCGGCGCGCGCTAACGCTGGGGGCCGCCGTGCTCGTGGCGCTGTCCGCGCTGCTCGCCCCGGCCCTCCTGCTGGCTCCCCCAGCGCTATGGGGCTGGCGCCGCTTCCTCGCGCAACGCGTGGGCGGCATGAACGGCGACTGCCTCGGGGCCGGCGTCGAGGCCACGGAGATCGCGCTGCTGATCGCCGCGGTGGTGCTGCCGGCACTGCCGGGCTGACCATCGGCGGCTTGCAGCTCCCGCCTGCCGCCCTCGGATCCGCCACCCGGGATTCAAAAACGTCGGCGCTCCTCCTACAATGACAAAAGAATAAGCCGGCCCATCCCCCTCATGGGAGCAGCGGGGCGGCTCCGCTTCGGCCAATGCACGACGACAGGGGCACATCATGTACACGACACCGCAGGACACCACGCCGTTCGCACCGCTAGAGAATCCGCCTCCCGCCACACCGCCCACACCGGACGTCCTGCGCTTCAGCTTCAGCGGCGAAACCGGCGCCTTCTTCCGCATCTGGATCGTCAACCTCCTGCTGTCCATCGTGACCCTGGGCATCTACTCGGCCTGGGGCAAGGTGCGCACCCTCAAATACCTGTACGGCCACACCCGCCTGGCCGGAGCCAGTTTCGACTACCACGGCAAGCCGCTGGCCATTCTCAAGGGGCGCCTCTTGATCGTGGCCGTGCTGGTGGCGCTGGCGCTGGCCGACAGGCTCACCCCGGGCCTGTCCGCCCTGCTCTACTTGGTGCTGTTGCCGCTGCTGCCCTGGGTGGTGGTAACCGCGATGACGTTCCGGCTGCGCAACACCAGTTGGCGCCAGATGCGTTTCGACTTCCGGGCCCGGGGCTGGGATGCCGCCGGCCCCTATCTCGGTGGGCTGCTGATCAGCGTATTGACGCTCGGCCTCGCGCTGCCCTACGTCCGCCACTGGCAACAGCAATTCCTGGTGAACCACGCCCGCTTCGGCGGCGCCCGCTTCGAGATGGAGAACTGCGTCGGCCGCTACTACCGGGTAGTCCTGAAAGGCCTGCTGTGCGCCCTGCTCGGTTTCGTGCTGGTCGGGGTGATCCTGGGTCTGACCAGCGGCATCCTGGCCGGAGGCATGGATCGAGACGCCATGACCAACATGCCGGGCATGCTGTGGCTGATCGTAGCGGGCGTGGTACTCTACCTGTTCTTCCTGCTGATGTGGCTCGCCATCGGCCAGGTGATCGGCGACCGCCTGGCCAACGAGGTCTGGAACCACACCGTGCTGGAGCATGACGGTCGCCGCCACCGCTTCGAAAGCACCATGACACTGCGCCAGCTGTTCAAGCTGCACCTCGGCAACGCCTTCCTGACACTGATCTCGCTGGGCCTGCTCTATCCCTACGCCAGACTGCGCGCCCTGCGCTACCGGCTGGAGCATCTCGCCATGTACCCGGCCGACGACCTCGCCGATCTCCGCTCCTCGCCGGCAGCCGGGCGCACGGCGCTGGGCGATGCCGCCGTGGATGGTTTCGAGCTGGACCTGGGCCTATGAGACTGCGCGGCAGCTACCTGGACGGCCAGCGCCCCACGCCACGCCCCATCGCGCTCTGGCGCGAACGGGACGAACTGGTCTTCAGCGACGGCGAGCACACCCGGCGCTATCCGCTGAAAGACGTGGAGTGCGAGGCCGGCTTGCCCGGCCTGCCGGACAAGCTGCTCCTGCCGGACGGCGGCGTCATCGAGGTGGCCGACCGGACAGCAGGCCGCCAGTTGCTCGGCCGGCTGCCGCTGAGCGAACGTCTGCTGGAGTGGCTGCACAGCGGCTGGCATGTGCTTGGCCTGCTGCTGGTGCTGGCCGTTGCCACCGCCGGCCTGGGGTACCGCTACGGCCTGCCCTGGCTCGCCGAAACCGCCGCCCGCCATACACCAGTCGCCGTGGAAAGGCTGATGACCGAACAGACCCTGCGCCTGCTCCAGCAGACCCGCACTCTCCGGCCCACAACCCTGCCCCCGGCACGGCAACGCGCCATGCATGCCCTACTGGAACAGGCCGCGCCGGCAGGCAGCCCCTACCGTTACCAGCTCACCCTCGTCAACGCGCCGGACATCGGCCCCAATGCCTTCGCCCTGCCCGGCGGCCAGGTGATGATGACCGATCAACTGGTACAGGAAGCCCGCAGCGACGACGAACTGTTCGCCGTGCTGGCGCACGAAGCGGGCCACGTCGAGCACCGCCACGGCCTGCGCGGTGTCATCCAGTACGGAGGGCTGTCACTGGCCGTATCGCTGCTCACCGGCGACAGCAGCTCGATCCTGGTGCTGGCGCCGCTGCTGCTGGCCGACATGAAATACTCGCGCGACTTCGAACGCGAGGCCGACCGCTTCGCCTTCCAGCGCCTCTCCGCCACCGGCCGCTCCCCCTGCCTGCTGGGCAGCTTCCTCGCGCGCCTCGCTGTCGATGTTGGCGAAACCAGCCCGCTGCTCTCCAGCCACCCCGGTACCGAGGAACGCCGCCAGCCGCCCGGCGGCCAGCGCTGCCCACCCGGCTGAGCCTGTCGCTCCGGACGTGGCCGGAGGCCCACCGGCGCCGACAAATCTATAGTCAGCCGGAGGCAAGGGCTCGTTGTTGCCGTAGGCAGCGCGCGCTTACAGCTTGCCCGCCAGCTTGCGGTTGCGCAGCAGGCACAGCAGGTCGCAGGCGATGTGCGCGGCGGCCAGCGCGGTGATCTCGCTCTGGTCGAACGGCGGCGACACCTCCACCACATCCATGCCGACCAGGTTGACGTCGCTCAGGTTGCGGACGATCTTCAGCGCCTGCGCCGTGGTCAACCCGCCCGGCACCGGGGTACCGGTCCCCGGGGCGAACGCCGGGTCGAGGCAGTCGATGTCGAAGGTGAGATAAGTCGGGGTATCGCCGACGATCTCCTTGATGCGCGCGATGGCCGCCTCGGCGCCGTTGTCGTGCACCCACGGCGCGTCCAGGCGATTGATGCCCATGAAATCGTCGTTCCAGGTACGCAGGCCGACCTGCACCGAGGTCTTCGGGTCGATCAGGCCGTCCTTCACCGCCTTGTAGAACATGGTGCCGTGGTTCAGCGAATCCGGGCTGTCGTCCGGCCAGGTGTCGCAGTGTGCGTCGAAGTGGATGATCGACAACGGCTTGCCGAACTTCTCGGCGTGCGCGATCAAGAGCGGATAGGTCACATAGTGGTCGCCACCGAAGGTCAGCATCCTGGCGCCGGAGGCCAGGATGGTGCGCGCGTGCTCGATGATGCTGTCCTTGATGGTCAGCGGATTATGGGCGTCGAACCAGCAGTCACCGTAGTCGATCACCGCCAGATCGTCGAAGGGGTCGAAGCCCCACGGGAACGGCTTGAGTTCGGCCAGTTGCACGCTGGCGGCGCGCACCGCGGCCGGGCCGAGACGCGCGCCGGGGCGGAAGGTCACCGCCAGGTCGAACGGAATGCCGGAAATCGCCACGTCGACGCCGGTGAGGTCGCGCGTGTAGTTGCGGCGCATGAAGCTCAGGACGCCACCGTAGGTATTTTCGATCGAGGAACCGTACAACGAGGTACGACGAATGGCGCCATCGCCATGAATCGTGTGAGACATGAAACTCTCCGTCAGAGAGTACGCCGGGACGGCACAGCAGCCGGCACCGACGCTTCCCGTCCATCTTGCAAGCCGACGGGTTGAGGCTGCCGCGCCGCCTTGGCACGGAGGCCGATAGTGTGCCGCGCCCGTCCGGTACTTTCAAGCCCGTCAGGCCGGCACGCCACTTGGCCGGAAGGAAAAAAAGCCGGCGGGGAGACCGCCGGCACGAGGCTTTAAAGAGGCAAGTGAAACTCGGGATCAGGAGCCGATCACGCCGCCATCCTGCTTGCGGATGACCACGGTGGCGGCACGCGGGCGGCCGGCGTTCGGACCTTCCGGCCAGGAGGAAATGGCCGTCGGCTTGTCCGGATCGGAGCGTTCGCTATCCGGCTCGCCCGGGTGCTGGATATTGACAAACATGGTCTTCATGTCCGGGGTGAAGGCGATGCCGGTGATCTCGCAACCGTTGGGGCCGGTGAGGAAGCGGCGGAACTCGCCGGTCTCCGGCACCACCGCCAGCATCTGGTTGTTGCCCATGCCGGCATATTCCTTCATGTTCACCGTCGAGGTGGACACGTCGGTCTGTACCCACAGCACACCGTTGGAGTCGAACTTCAGGCCGTCCGGGCTACCGAAGGCATCGCCCTTGATCGCGCTCTTGTGCTGCTCCTTGGCGGCATCGGGGCGGCCGGCCAGCGCGAAGATGTCCCACTTGAAGGTCGTGGCCGTGGCGTCGCCGCCGTTCTCGTTCCAGCGGATGATGTGACCGAACTTGTTGTCGGCACGCGGGTTGGCCGCGTCCGGACCGGGCTTGCCGTCCTTGCCTCGGTCGCTGTTGTTGGTCAGCGTGCAGTACACCTCGCCCGGCTTGTGGCTGTGCACCGCGATCCATTCCGGACGGTCCATCTTGGTCGCGCCCATCACGTCGGCCGCCATGCGCGCCTTGATCACCACGTCGCCCGGGCTGGCGAAACCCTTGTCGGCGCTCAGGCCGTTCTGGCCGGCCACCAGCGGCAGCCACTGGCCGGAACCGTCGGCGTCGAAGCGCGCCACGTACAGCGTGCCCTCGTCCAGCAGGCTCATGTTGGCCTTGCGGTTCTTCGGGTCGAACTTGTTCTTGGAAACGAACTTGTAGATGTACTCGAAACGCTGGTCGTCGCCCATGTACACCACGGCGTGACCGGACGGAGCGATGGCGACGGTGGCGCCTTCGTGCTTGAAGCGACCCAGCGCGGTGCGCTTGACCGGCTTCGATTTCGGATCGAACGGATCGATCTCCACCACCCAGCCGAAGCGGTTCGGTTCGTTCGGGTTGATCTGGGCGTCGAAGCGGAAATCTTCCCACGCCCACTTGTAGCCGGCGTCCTTGTTGGAGATGCCATAGCGTTTCTCCAGGTCGGTCAGCTTGCCCGAATCGTTGACGAACACGCCGTCGAAGTTCTCTTCACAGGTGAGGTAGGTACCCCACGGCGTCGGGCCGCTGGCGCAGTTCTGGAAAGTGCCGAGCACTTCCACCCCTTTCGGGTCGGCCTCGGTCTGCATCAGCGCATGGCCGCGCGCCGGGCCCTGGATGGCGATCGGGGTATTGGCGTGGATGCGGCGCGCGTACCTGGACGGACGCACCACCTTCCAGCCGCCCTTGCCGGTGTCCTCGACCTCGATCACCGACACGCCGACCGCCGCCTGCGCCTTCTTCACCTTGTCGGCGTTCCAGGTCTTCATCCCGTCGGTATGCAGCAGGCCGTCGTCGGTGTATTCGTGGTTGATCGCCATCAGGCCGTGCTTGGAGCCGGTGGAGCCCAGCGGCAGCGGGAAGAAGGCCATGCCGTCGTGGTGCATGCCGGCCTGCAGTTCCTGCTCGGCGGCGCTGTTGGATGCATCCGGCTTGAACGCCGGCATGGCGCCCTTGATGCCGACCGGGTCGCCCCAGGCGTACAGCACGTTGGCCACGTAGCCTTGCGGCACGATCACGCGGTCTTCGGCGGAGAAGGGTATCGGGGTGAAACCGAGCGCGGCCGGCCTCTTGGCGAACGGCAGTTGCGCCGCTTCGGCCAGCGTGGCCAGGCTACCGCCAAACAAGCCGGCCAAACCGGCGGCACCCGTGCCTTTCAGCACGCCACGACGCGACAGTCGCGCCTCCAGCACCTCGGAAAGGGCCGGGTTGGCCGAAGGATTGGTGGGCTCGTCCACGCCATGCTGCTTGATCTTGTAGCTCTCGCTCATTCAATGCTCCTGGAAATCGGTCTAATCCACTAAGGAATCGACCGCCAAGACTACGAGCGTCACATGACAAGAAAATCACTAAAACATGTCAATCTCATGAATTGTCTTTGACCGCCCACCCCTGCTGTTGCCACAGCCGCAGTCGCAGCCGGACGTCGTACCACACCGGGCGCAGCCCGAGCAGGAACAGGCCGCTCGCCAAGGGCAGCGAAAAACCGTAGCCCAGATGCTTGAAACCGAGTGCCCCGACCACGCCGCCGGCAAAGAACGCGACGAGGATCAGAAGATAGAGTTTCAGCTTGGCATGGTTGGCCTGCACGCGCTGCCCCCGCCCCGGACCGGCACGGTCGAGATAGAGCAGCTTGGAGAGCTCGATGCCGATGTCGGTGGCGATGCCCGTCATGTGCGTGGTGCGCAGCAGGCCGCGCGACAGCTTGGTGACGACGGTGTTGTGCATGCCCATGATGAAGCACAACAGCAACACCGTCGGCGGCGTGAGCAACCCCTTGTGCAAGGACAGTCCGGCCCCCAGCAGACCGAACAGCAGCAGCAGGAAAGCCTCTTCCATGATCGACACACCGTAGCCGCCGCGCAGGCGCTGGCGCCGCGCCCAGATGATCAGCCAGGTGGAATGCATCGCGCCGGCCATGAAACTCAGCAGCATCAACAGCGCCGACAGCGCCAGACGCAGTTCGCCCAGCGCGAAATGGTCCGCCATGCTGGAGACCACGCCGGAAACGTGCGAAGTGTAACGGTGCACCGCCAGAAAACCGCCGGCGTTGAGCGCGCCGGCGCTGAACGCCATCGACCAGCCGAGCTGGTGGATGACCCGGTCGTTGAAAGTCCCCCGGTCCAACAGCCGGGTGATGTTGACGCGTCGCGACATGGCAGCGGGAGGCCAAAGAAAAAGCGGCAGGAGTGCCGCTTTTCAATAATGCGCCGCCCGAATCGGGCTGACAAGCAAATCGATGCTATTGACACGCCGCCAGCGGCACGCGCGGCAGCAGGCGCTTCTGCAGCGCGGTCAATCGGCCGGTCTGCTCCTCGTTCAGGGCACTCAGCGTCAGCCGGGTGGTGACCACCTTCTGGCCGCGCGGCTCGACCACGACCTTGGCGAAACCGGCCGCCTTCGCCTTGGCGGCCAGCGCCTGGGCCGAGGCCTCGCTGCCGAACAAGCCGAGCGACACGCTGCCCTTGTAGTCGTCATTCTGCACGATGTAGCCGTCGAAACCCTTGCCCTTCAAGTTGGCCAGCAGCGTCTGCGCTTCGGCCTGCGTGGCCAGCGCCGGGTGATACACCCAGAACTTGCCGCTGCCGCGCAACTCGCTGCTCTGCGCCTCCTTGAGCTGGGCGGCCTCCAGTTTGAGCGTTGCCAGGCGGGCCTTCACCCGTGCCAACTGGCGCGCATCGAGCGGCCCCCACTGGAAGCAAGCCTGCGTTTCCGGCTTCGCCGGCGGAGCCTTCCCGGGAGCCGGGGCAGCCTCCTCCTTGGTCGCCACCGGCGCCGGCGTCGGAGTCGCGGCGGCATCGGCCACCGATTTGCCGTCGAGAGTGGCCGGCAAGACCGTCTGCGCCTTGGGGGCGCTGGCCTCGGCCGACGCACTCGGCACGCCCCACCCGTTCGGCAGCAACTTGAGCTGCTCCGGGCTGACTTCCTGGGCATGGATGTCGACCGCCGGGCGCTGTTTCAGCGAACCGTACAGCGCTACCCCCAGGTTGAGGGCTACCACCAGGGCTAGAAACCACTTCATGACTCGCTCGCCACCTTTAACAATCCGATCAGCACCAGATTATCCACGATCCGCAACGGTGCCGCGAGCCAAGGCGCCAACCGCTCGGCATCGCCGCCGCTCAGCAGCAGCTCGGGCACGCCGCGCCCGGTCTTCTCCGCCAAGCGCCGGCGCATGCGCTCGATGGCGCCGCACAGCGCATCGAGCGCGCCCGACGCCAGCGCATCCTGCGTGCCTTGTGGAAACGCCGCCACCTGTCCCGGCTGCCGGTTCAGGTTGGCGGTGCCGCGCGCCAGGCTCTCCAGCATCAGGGCATGACCGGGCACGATCAGCCCGCCCAGGTAATCCCCCTCGGCAGTGAGCGCCTCCACCGTCAGCGCGGTACCGGCGCACACCACCACCACATCGCCCGCCACCAGCTCATGCGCCGCCAGCACCGCCAGCCAGCGGTCGGCCCCCTGCTCGCCAGGATCGCGATAATGGTTGCGCACCCCGCCGCCGCTCTTCTGCGCCTTCACCCACTGCACCGGCAGCGGCACCGCCGCCTCCAGCGCGGCGCTCACCGCCGTGCTGGCCACCGAAGCGGCATGCACGCTGCGGATGGGATAAGCCGCCCAGACCCCGGCCAGAGTGGCGATGTCGGCATGCGCCACCGCACCCTGCGCCAGCCAGTCGCGGCCATCGTGCAAGGCCCATTTCACCCGCGTATTGCCGGCGTCGATCAACAGCTTCACGACAACGCCCTCAGACTCACTTCGCCGACGTGGAAACGCTGCATCCCCGCTGCCGTTTCCACCTCCAGTGCGCCGTCGTCCGCCACCCCCCGGGCGATGCCGTCGACCGGCTCGCCATGCGAGAACGACAGCCGCACCGGACTGTCCCGATGCGCCGACAGCGCCAGCCACTCCTCGCGCACGGCAGAAAACCCCTGTTTGGCAAAAGCATCGAGCACCTGCTGCAGCTCGTTGAGCAAAGCCGCCAGCAAGGCATTGCGGCCGACCTGCATGCCAGCCTCTTCCAACGCCGCCACCGGCTGATCCACCTCGCCCGGCGACTGCAAGTTGAGGCCGATGCCGATCACCACCGCCGCCGGCCCCATCGCCTCACCCGACAGCTCGATCAGGATGCCGGCCAGCTTGCGGCCCTCGAGCAACACGTCGTTCGGCCATTTCAGCGTCACCGGCGCACCCAAGGCACGCAGCGCCCGCGCCAAGGCCACGCCGACCGCCAGCGACAAGCCGGCCAGCCCCGCCAGCCCCTTGTCGAAACGCCATAACAGCGAAAACGTCAGCCCCGAACCCAGCCGCATCTGCCAACGGCGGCCGAGCCGGCCCCGGCCGGCGGTCTGCAGCTCGGCGGCCAGCACCAGACCGTGCAGATCGTTGCTGGCGGCATGCTGCATCAACTGGGAATTGGTCGAGTCGACACGTTCGGCCACCGCCACCGTCAGCGCCTCGGCGGCAGCCGGCGAGAGCCCGGCGCGGATCGCCGCCACGTCGAGCCACTCGAATCCTTCGGCCAACTTATAGCCCTGCCCGCGCACGCTGTACACCGCCAGCCCGAAATCGTTCTCGATGGTATGCACCGCCTGCCACACCAGGGTGCGCGACACGCCGAGCTGCTGGGCGATCGCCTCGCCGGAATGGAAGCGGCCGTCGGACAGCGCCCTCAGCACCGCGAAAGCGTGCTGCTCGCTCACGCCTTGCCTTCGCTTTCGCGAATCTTCCGCAGCGTCGCGGTGGTCGAGGTATCGAACAGGAACGGGATCGAATACACCTTGCCGCCCCGTGCCAGCGTCTCTGCCGCGCCGACGATGCGCTCTGGCGTCCAGTCGCCTCCCTTCACCAGCACATCGGGCTTCACGAGTTCGATCAGCTCGGCCGGCGTATCGTTGTCGAACCAGGTCACCAGCGCGACGCTTTCCAGCGCCGCCAGCACGGCGGCGCGATTGTCTTGGGAATTGATCGGACGATCATCCCCCTTGCCCAGACGCTTGACCGAGGCATCGGTATTGACGGCCACGATCAGGCTGGCACCCAGCGCCGCAGCCTGGGCGAGGTAAGTCACGTGACCACGGTGCAGGATATCGAAGCAGCCATTGGTGAATACCAGAGGCCGCGGCAGTGTCGCCAGGCGCTCGGCCAACTGTTCCGGCGGGCAAATCTTGTCTTCAAACTGGGGAGTGGGGTAGGTCATGGGCATCCTTCAAACTGGCCGGCAAGACCGGGCTCTTGCAGACCCGGCCTCTCGGCTCGACAAGCTGGTCAGGATACCATCCCGCCCCACGTCTCCCAAGCGATACCGAGTGCGGGTGCAATCCGCTCTACCTCCGGCCGGGATTCCGGCCATTTTCGTTGCGGCAGAGGGAAGGTGAGAGGCCGTCTGCGTGCGGCGCAAAGCCAACGCAAAGCAAAAAGCCCAGACCGTAAGGTCTGGGCTCTTCTCAAGGGGAGTCTGGCGGTGTCCTACTTTCACACGGCAAGGCCGCACTATCATCGGCGCTAAGGCGTTTCACGGTCCTGTTCGGGATGGGAAGGAGTGGGACCACCTCGCTAAGGCCGCCAGACATAAACTGTCAACAAACTGGAAGAAGCCTGGAAGCCTGTCAGCTTCCATTTCGAATTTGGGTAATCGATCGTACGTCGCACACTTCACCGCGTGGCCCAAGCCACTCAAATGATAGGATCAAGCCTCACGAGCAATTAGTATCGGTTAGCTTCACGCCTCACAGCGCTTCCACACCCGACCTATCAACGTCCTGGTCTCGAACGACTCTTCAGGAGGATCAAGTCCTCAGGGAAGTCTCATCTTCAGGCGAGTTTCCCGCTTAGATGCTTTCAGCGGTTATCTCTTCCGCACTTAGCTACCCGGCAATGCCACTGGCGTGACAACCGGTACACCAGAGGTGCGTCCACTCCGGTCCTCTCGTACTAGGAGCAGCCCCCGTCAAACTTCCAACGCCCACTGCAGATAGGGACCAAACTGTCTCACGACGTTTTGAACCCAGCTCACGTACCACTTTAAATGGCGAACAGCCATACCCTTGGGACCGGCTACAGCCCCAGGATGTGATGAGCCGACATCGAGGTGCCAAACTCCGCCGTCGATGTGAACTCTTGGGCGGAATCAGCCTGTTATCCCCGGAGTACCTTTTATCCGTTGAGCGATGGCCCTTCCATTCAGAACCACCGGATCACTATGTCCTGCTTTCGCACCTGCTCGACTTGTCGGTCTCGCAGTTAAGCCACCTTTTGCCATTGCACTATCAGCACGATTTCCGACCGTACCTAGGTGACCTTCGAACTCCTCCGTTACACTTTGGGAGGAGACCGCCCCAGTCAAACTGCCTACCATGCACTGTCCCCGATCCGGATCACGGACCAAGGTTAGAACCTCAAACACACCAGGGTGGTATTTCAAGGGCGGCTCCACCAGAACTGGCGTCCTGGTTTCATAGCCTCCCACCTATCCTACACAAGTCTGTTCAAAGTCCAATGCAAAGCTACAGTAAAGGTTCACGGGGTCTTTCCGTCTAGCAGCGGGGAGATTGCATCTTCACAAACATTTCAACTTCGCTGAGTCTCAGGAGGAGACAGTGTGGCCATCGTTACGCCATTCGTGCGGGTCGGAACTTACCCGACAAGGAATTTCGCTACCTTAGGACCGTTATAGTTACGGCCGCCGTTTACCGGGGCTTCGATCAAGAGCTTGCACCCCATCACTTAACCTTCCGGCACCGGGCAGGCGTCACACCGTATACGTCCACTTTCGTGTTGGCACAGTGCTGTGTTTTTGATAAACAGTCGCAGCCACCGATTCTCTGCGACCTCTCGAGGCTTCGAACGCGAGGTCCTACACCCTAAGAGGCATACCTTCTCCCGAAGTTACGGTATCAATTTGCCGAGTTCCTTCTCCTGAGTTCTCTCAAGCGCCTTAGAATTTTCATCCTGCCCACCTGTGTCGGTTTGCGGTACGGTTCTCGTATAGCTGAAGCTTAGTGGCTTTTCCTGGAAGCGTGGTATCAGTCACTTCGGCTCCGTAGAGCCTCGTCATCACGTCTCGGTGTTAATAGAGCGGCGGATTTGCCTACCGCTCCCACCTACCGGCTTAAACCAGGACGTCCAACACCTGGCTGACCTAACCTTCTCCGTCCCCACATCGCACTATACGAGAGTACGGGAATATTGACCCGTTTCCCATCGACTACGCTTTTCAGCCTCGCCTTAGGGGCCGACTCACCCTACGCCGATGAACGTTGCGTAGGAAACCTTGGGCTTTCGGCGAGCG